>JAUHXZ010000075.1 GCA_030426725.1 Actinomycetes bacterium | reverse complement strand
GTACACCGGTGCCCTAGGTTACCGAAGTCGCGAGGTCGCCCGAACCGGGTGTTCAGCCGGCTTCGGGGTCCGCGCCGCCTCGCGGAGGTTCCGCGGCCGCGGTCTGCGCGGCGAGCGCCTCGCGGAGACTGGCGACCTCGAGGGCGAGCTTCGAGACGTTCTCATTGGTCGCGTGCGACTCGGCCGCGCTGGCCTCCGCGACCTCGCCGACGAGGAACGAGGACAGCGTCGCGGTGGCCGTGCCCAGTATCGCGATACCGCACAACATCAGTCCGACCGCGACGGCGCGGCCGGTCGTGCTGACGGGAAACGTGTCGCCGTAGCCGACGGTGGTCATCGTGGCGGCCGCCCACCACAGCGCGTCGCCGTAGGTCGCGATGTTGGAGCCCTCGACGCCGCGCTCCGCGTCGAGCACAGCCAGGGCGCCCACGATGGCCAGGAGCGCAGCACCGGCTCCGACATAGACCCCGACCCGGCCGCGCAGGTTGCTGCTGGCGCGGCGGTTGACCACCTGCAGCACGGTGATGAGCCGCAGCAGCCTGAGCGGCCGCATGACGGGCAGCACGATGATGATGAGATCGAACCAGTACTTCTTCACGAACCGGAGCCGCTCGTGGCTCATCAGCAGGCGCACAAGGTAGTCGACAGCGAACAGCGCCCACGTCACCCAGATGATCACCTCGCAGGCCACCGCAACGGCGGGCGGAGTGTCGGGCCAGGTGAGGATCGGCACCGCGTAGGCGAAGAGGAAGATCACCGCGGCCAGTGCCAGCGGGATCTCGGTGGCGGTTTCCCAGCGTTGCAGTCGTTCGCGCGCATCCATGCCGCGAAACTACCGCAGGTGAAGTGGAGGGGATCAAGGGTGCCGAGCCGGGAGCGCCTCTCGGCGAGTGGCCGCTCGTAGCGGCGAAGGGTGGAGCCCGGGGCTACCGCGGCTCGGCACTGCCCCGACTCTACCGGCCGGAGAACGAGGATCAAGTCTCCGGATCAGACGAGGTCGCCGTGACGCCAGAGCCGCGCACAGGCGGCCAGGTCGTCGGCGAGGTTCATCAGCCGGTCCACCGAGCCGTGGTCGGCCCCGGGCAGGAAGTCGCGGCCGGCCGACACCACCCGGGCGAACGCGGCGGCACGCTCGAAGGCGATCGCGGGATCGCCGTCGAAGACCCCGCGCAGGATCGCATCGATGACGCTGCGCACCTCCTCCGGGCCGGTCGGGTCCGCCCCGGCGACGGCGTGGTTGGGCTCGGACAACTGGGCGCCGGCGGCATACTCGCGGGCGGCCTGGTGCGGGTCATGCGACACCCATTCGCGTAGCACGTAGAGCCTGTAGAGGGCGCCGGGGAGCGAGCGCGCGGGACGGGCCGCCCAGAGGTCCGCCAAAGTCGTGATGCCCACCTCCTCGACGACCGCCATCAGCCGGGCGGTCACCTCGGGGTCGCGCTGGCGGCGGCCGGTGTCGATGAGGATCGCCGCCGTCTCGTGGGCGGCGTGCAGGTCCGCCATCGGGTCCACCACCTCCCCCATGACGTCGAGGAAGTCCGGCTCGCGGAGTGCTGGTCTGCGGGGCTTCGGCGTGTTCGACACGAACCCAGGCTACGCGTCCGCCCCAGCCCCGGCGCCGGTCTTCTCGCTGTGTGGGTCGTCGTGCGTGGTCACCCACAGGAAGCCCGCCACGCACAGACCCAGGACCAGCAGGGCGGAGGTCAGGAGGAAGGGCCAGTTGCGGTCCATGCTCGACAGCCAGCCGCTGATCCAGCCGAAGGGCGCGGTGACGAGCATCACGACGTTCCGCTGGATGGCCATGACGCGCGAGCGCTCGTCCCGGTCGACGTGCAGCGCCACCAGCGACTCGGCCAGCATGAAGAGGATCCCCGCCCCGAAGGCGTCCAGGAGCAGGCAGACCGCCAGGAGCGCGTAGGTCGACCAGACCGCGGCCCCGCCCGGGGTGGGGATGCCGACGAGGAGGAGCTGACCGGCGAGGTAGACGGCGAGCCCGGTGAGGGTCGGCGCCTTGAGGTGACGGGCATGCGTGAGGCGCGGGATCAGGGTGAAGAAGAACAGCACCGACAGCAGCGACCGCACCATGGGGAAGAACGGCAGCAGCGCGTCGGGGACGCCGAGCCGCTGGTTGATGACGACCTGCCAGAACGTCGCGTTGACCAGCGCCACCGCCCCCACGATCGCCGCGATGACGAGCGAGAAGATGGTGCCCTTCGAGTGGATGATCAGCCCGAGGACGCCCCGGTACTCCCGCAGCGACCTCCAGATGCTGACGCCCCGCGTCTGCGCCATGCGGACGCGGCCCGTCGCCGTCTCAGTGGTGAAGCGGTACAGCAGCCAGATCTTCACCGACATGATGAAGAAGGCGTTGAGATAGAGGATCCGCACGGCCAGCTCGAGCCCGAGGTTCGAGACCAGGACGGCCGCGATCGGCGCGAACAGCGCCGAGAACTCGGCGGCGACCTTGACCAGCGAGTACACCTTGGGGATCTCGGCGCGGTCGACGTCCTCGACGAGCAGGCAGTCCCACGAGTTCTGGGTGACCTGCCAGGCCCCGTTGATCATCGAGGCGACGAGGAACCACCAGAAGTTCTGCGCGAGAGCCCAGATCAGGCACGGCACCACCCACGCGATGATGTCGAAGACCGCCGTGGTCACGCGGCGCCCGAGCTTGTCTGTGATAACGCCACTGAGGAGACCGAACACCACCTGGGACAGCATCGAGATGGTGGCGAGCAGGCCGATCTGCGTGTCGGTGACGCCCAGCGCCAGCATGAACACCGACGCGTAGGGCAGCACCAGCATCATGGAGAGCCCCCACATGGGCTCGGTGTAGACGGAGGCCCGGCCGTTGCCGCGGAGACCCAGCAGGGTCACGATCATGGGGTTGCGCACTCGGGGCACCGGCCAAGTCAACTCCTGTTCCGTCGGGTTGTCCATCGGAGCCGTCGCGGTGATGACCCGCGGTGGCCGGCCTTGACCCTCTCGCAGCGTCAGGGTCTCTACTGGTACCCGGAGGTGGTCGACATGACCCAGGGACACCCGAACGACACGACCGCTGCAGGCATGGCCGGATGGCTGGCCTCGCTGCGCGCCGAGGAGCACGACTTCTACGTGCGCGACATGCTCACCTGGGCGCTGATCATGCACGACGCGTCCGCAGTCCTCGACCGGGTGCTCCCGGAACTGGGATCGGGCAACGCGCAGGCCCGCGCGCAGGCCCTCCACACGATCTCGAAGATCGGCGACCGCCGCGCCTGGCCGGCCCTCACGGACGACCTCCTACTCGACGCCGCCGAGGAGGTCAGGCGCACGGCCTGGCGCGCCGCCGCCGGGCTCGTACCCGAGGGTGAGGAGGCGGCGCTGGCCGCCACAATCGCGACGCAACTGGGGCGGGGCGACCGCACGACGCGGATCGGCCTGAGCCGCGCCCTCGCGAAGCTCGGCGCCCCGGCGCTCCCCGCCGTCGCGCGGGCGAAGCTGAGCCGTGACCCCGGCGTCCGCCAGCACGCGGTCGCGACCGAGCGACTCATCCGCAACCCCGACGAACGGTTCGAGGACGCGATCGCCGCGGCCGACCGGGTCGTGAATCTCCTCAACGCACCCGCGGTGGACGTCGAGCTGTGACACGGGCGGGCCGCCTACCCCAGGGTCGGGGGCTCGTCGTCCCTGACCGACTGGGTCTCGATCTGGAAGGTCGAGTGCTCGATCGAGACCTCGAAGTGCTCGGCCACGCAGTGCCTCACCTCACGCAGCACATCGGCGGCGCAACCGTCCGTGAAGCACCGCTCCTCGACCACGATGTGCCCGCTGATCACCGGCAGTCCCGTGGCGACGGTGGACGCATGGAGGTCGTGGACGGCGCGCACGTGCTCGAGGTCCAGGATGTGCCCTCGCACCTCCTCGAGGTCCAGCCCCTTCGGCGTGAACTCCATCAGGACCCGGCTGGTCTCACCCAGGAGCTTCACCGCGCGCGGCACGATGAGGGCGGCGATGAACAGCCCGGCGATGGGATCGGCCCGCTGGAAACCCGTCGTCGCGATGAGGATCGCCGCGACGATCACCCCGAGGGATCCCAGGGCGTCGCCGAGGACCTCCAGGAAGGCGGCGCGCATGTTGAAGTTCGCGTCGCGTCCCGAGGACAGGACGGCGATCGAGGCGACGTTGGCGACCAGGCCGATCACACCGAACACGAGCAGTTCCGTGCCCGGCACCTCCGGAGGATCGAGCAGCCGGAGAACGCCCTCGACCGCGGTGTACACCCCGACGATGAGCAGCAGGGTGGCCTGACCCATCGCCGCCATCACCTCGATGCGACGAAATCCCCAGGTCCTCTCCGGGGTCGGCGGCTTGAGCATGAGCGTCGCGGCCACGAGCGCCACGAGCAGCCCTGAGGTGTCGGTGAGCATATGGGCGGTGTCGGTCAGCAGCGCGAGGCTTCCCGTGATCAACGCGCCGACCGCCTGAGCGATGAACACCGCGAACGTGATCCCGAAGGCGATGGCGAGCCTGCGACGGTGGTTCCCCGCCGGGGCCTGACCTTCCGCGGCGGAGTGGTGCTGGTGCTCGTGCGCCATCGTGTCAACCGGTTGCGGGTCGGGATCGGATGATCATGTCCTCGACCCTATCCAAAGTGGGTCCGGCAGGTCAGACGCGGCGCTGCCACCCGGGAGGCGGTCCCCTCGCGGCGCGCAGGATCCGCGCGATCGCCGCGCCGCCGCGGTGGACATCGACCTGTGATGCCGGGGCCCGCGGTCCCTGGCGTTACAGGTACCAGCAGACACTCCCAGGGTGTCGATCCGCGACGTAGCGTTGACCGTGTCAAGGACAATCTGAACGAGAAGGAGCAGGACACGTGATCCTGAACGAGACATACACCATGTCGAGCGGCACCCAGATCCCGAAGCTCGGTCTTGGCACCTGGTTCATCGACGACGACAAGGTGGCCGAGGCCGTGCGCGAGGCGGTCAAGATCGGGTACCGCAACATCGACACCGCCCAGGCCTACGGCAACGAGCGCGGCGTCGGCGAGGGCATCCGCACCAGTGGCGTCGCCCGCGAGGAACTGTTCGTGTCCACGAAGCTCGCCGCCGAGGTCAAGACCTACGACGAGGCCGTCGCATCGATCGACGGTTCGCTCGCGACCATGGGCCTCGACTACATCGACCTCATGCTCATCCACAGCCCGCAGCCCTGGAGCGACTTCCGCGGCGGGGACTACTCCGAGGGCAACCGCGAGGCCTGGCGCGCCCTCGAGGACGCCTACAAGGCGGGCAAGATCCGGGCCATAGGGGTGTCCAACTTCCTGCAGGAGGATCTGGAGGGCATCCTCGCGACCTGCACCGTCGTCCCGCACGTCAACCAGCTGCTGGTGCACGTCGGCAACACCCCGTCCGAGCTGCTCGACTACTGCGCGGACAAGGGCATCCTCGTGCAGGCGTACTCGCCCATCGCGCACGGGCAGATGCTGAAGAACGAAGCCGTGGCGACGATGGCCGACAAGTACCAGGTGACGGTTCCGCAGCTGTGCATCCGCTACACCATCCAGCTGGGCACCGTGTCGCTGCCGAAGACCGCGAACCCGGAGCACATGCTGAGCAACGCCCAGCTCGACTTCGAGATCTCGGACGAGGACATGTCCGCGCTGCTGAACCTCGACGAGAAGGACTACGGCGAGTTCAGCTTCTTCCCGGTCTACAGCGGCAAGTAAGCCCCTACGTCGTCGGCGGCGGCATCTCGCAACCGTCACCGCCTCCCGGGAGGCGGTGACGGTTGCGCGCGAGGAGGGCGTAGACCCACTGGAAGGCGCCCCGGAGGACCGGCAGGGTCAAGACCCGGCCCGCGGTCGGCCACGGGAACCTCGCCGCCTGGAGGATCCGCGCGATGGCGGAGCCGCCGCGGAACACCCGTGGGCCGTCGACGACGTGGAGCTGCTCGGCGCACTCGGCCGCGGTGAGCCCGAACGAGTCGAGGTCGGCCGACTGGTAGGCGACGGCGGTGACCCGCGCCCGGATCCACCGCCCCTGCATCCGGCGCACGAGGGCTGTGCAGAAGCCGCAGTCGGCGTCGAAAAGCACGAAAGGCCCGGGCTCGTGACTGGTCACGGCCGGGCCTCGGTGGAGCTAAGGGGATTCGAACCCCTGACCTTCTCATTGCGAACGAGACGCGCTACCAACTGCGCCATAGCCCCTTGAAGCATCACGAAGCTTAGCATCGAGTCACGGAGCGCTCAAAGTCGGCTCCGGTGCCCCTCACTCGCCGATGGCGCGGGGCCTGAACTCGGCGATCCGGCCCGTATCGAGGCCACCGGACTCCTCAGCTGCGGCCTCTTCCGGGTTGTCCGCCGTCGGCACGAAAGGCGAGGCGGCGCCCACGGGGGCGGACAGGTCGATGGTGCGCACCGTCCTTGGCAGCAGCGGCTGCTGCACGTAGGTGGCGGGCACGACGGGGATCGGGTCCCACAACGCGCCGATATTGGTGGGCATCGACAGGTCGATCGAGATCTCCACCGACTCGGTGGCCTCCCGCTCCCCCAGGTCGATCGCCTGGGTGTCCTCGTCCTCGGAGAACCCGCCCTTGACCAACTCGGCCCGCGCGTCGAGGTTGCGGTGCATCGCCACGACGGAGAACCTGGCGACGGCCACGAACGCCACCAGTAGCCCGCCGGGGATCGCGACGCTCCACCACAGCGTGATGCCGAGGTAGCTGAGGACCACGAGCGCCACCACCGCGGCGCTCAGCACCGTCATGACGCCCATCCTGCGCCGGGCGGCCTGCCGGGAGATGAGCCGCAGTTCGAGCAGTTCGGCGCGGCGGGTGTGCGGGGTCGAGACGCTGGACACATCGTCGGCCGGACGCCCCTCGTCCCGGGCGGCGTCCTTCCGGGCGGCGTCCCTGTGGAGGATCCGCACCGAGTCCGAGAAGCGCTCCGTGGGATCGCCCTCGACGCTGTCCTCGGCCTCGCGTGCCGCAAGGACCCAGGGCAGCCCGACAGCCAGTCCGACGACGACGACGATGGCGATGAGGAGTCCGGCGAGCACGCCCCCACGTTAAACAACATGGATGTGATTTACCTCGGCTGGCTACGGCGAGTCGCGGTGTTGCCCGGCGAACTCGCCGACGCTCACTCCTCCTCGTCGAGCAGCCACACCTTGACGGCCTCGCCGGCGCGGACGCTCTCGACGTGCTCGTCGAGGACGATGAACGCGTTGGCGTCGGCGAGTTCGGCCATGGCGTAGGGCTCGCTCACCTGCTGGACGTGCCGGATCGAGCCCTGCGTGATGACCCGGCCGCGCAGCAGGTGCAGCTGGCCGCGGTGCGACCGCATACCGGCGGTCGCGAGGGCCCGGACGGGGCGGTGCTCCGGGCGGGTGCCCATGAGCCGACGGATGAGCGGGCGGGCGAAGGCGTGGAACGTGACGTAGGCGCTGACCGGGTTGCCGGGCAGCATGAGCATGGGAACACGGTCCTCACCGACGAGGCCGAACGTCTGGGTCCGCCCGGGCGACATGGCCACGTTGACCGAGTCCACGAGCCCCAGCTCGAGCATGACGTCGACGACCGCCTGGTAGTCGTCGCGGCGGCCGCCGGTGGTCGAGATGACCAGATCGGCACGGATCAGCTGGTCGGTGATGACCTCGCGCAGCGCGTCCCGGTCGTTGGAGTGCACCGCCACCCGGAACACGGTGGCGCCGGCGGCCTTCGCGGCGGCCGCGATCATGAAGGAGTTGGCGTCGGAGATCTCGCCGTGCTTGATGTCGGGGCCGGGCTCGACGAGATGCTCACCGGAGCTCACGACGACCACGCGTGGGCGGGGCCGGACCATGACCTTGTCGATCCCCGCGCTGGCCAGGAGCCCGATACCCCGCTCGTCCAGGACGTCGCCCTCACTGAGGAGCCGGGTGCCGAGCCGCAGGTGCTCCCCGGCGGCTCGGGCGTACTCGCCCTCGGAGACGCGCTCGATGAGCCGGATCCGGCCGTCCTCGACGGTGCCGAAGGTGGTGGGGAGCACGGCGTTGGCCCCGCGCGGCAGCACGTCGCCGGGGGACACGGCCGCTGCGCCGCCGACGGGCAGCCGCTCCACCCCGAGGTCGACGATCTTCAGCGGCGCGGAGAGGTGCCCCTCGCCGTCGAGCAGGTCCGCGGCCCGGACGGCGTAGCCCGCGATCTTCGCGGTGCTGTTGGGCGGCACGTTGATCATCGAGTCGATGTCCTCGCACGCCACCTGGTCCCACGCCTCCAGCAGCGACATCCCGAAGGGCCTGAGCGGCTCGACGAGGCTCTGCAGATAGGCACTGTGGTCGGCGGCGCTGCGCAGTCCGGACGCATCCGGCACGGGGGGATCGGGAAGCCTGGGCTCATCGGCGGGCGCCTCGTCGTCGATGGCGGCGTCCTGCTTCTTCCGGGTGAACCAAGCCATGGCATCTACGATATGCCAATGACCGTCGAGGCCCGCAAAGGCGCGCTCCGCCAGGAGCTCATCGCCGCGCGACGCGCCGTCACCCCGGCGGAATGGGCGGAGACGGACCTCGCCCGGACCCGGACGCTGCTCGCCGCCCCCTGGGCGGGGGAGCCCTCGACGGTGGCGCTCTACGCGGCCCGCGACGACGAGCCCGGCACGCACGATCTCATCGACATCCTCTCCGCGCAGGGCTGGACCGTGCTGCTGCCCGTGCTCACCCGCGAGATCCGCTGGGCGGTCTTCGAGGGCTGGGACGCGACCCACCACGGGTGGCGGGACATCCCCGTCCCGACCGGAACCCCGCTTCACGCCCCGGCCCTGGCGGAGGCCCGGCTCATCTTCGTGCCCTGCCTGGCCGTCGGGCGCGACGGCACTCGGCTCGGCACCGGCGGCGGCTGGTACGACCGGGCTCTGCCCCACCGCTCCCCCGACGCCAGGGTCGTCGCCCTGGCACGGGAGGACGAAGTGTTCGACACGGTGCCGGTCCTGGCCCACGACGTCCGGGTCCACGGCTACGCGACCGAGCACGTTTCTGTGGATGTGACGCCCTGACATACCATGGCGGGCACACCCACAGCATCTGAGGAACAGCCCATGCCGACATACCAGTACCGTTGCACCGCCTGCGGCACCGATCTCGAGGCGGTGCAGAAGTTCACCGACCCCGCACTGACCGACTGCCCGGAGTGCGACGGCGACCTCCGCAAGGTGTACAGCGCGGTCGGTGTGGTGTTCAAGGGCTCCGGTTTCTACGCCACCGACTCCCGCAAGTCGAAGTCCGCGTCGACGACCGCCGCGCCCGCCCCGGCGAAGAAGGAGACCCCAGCCGCCCCCAAGGCGGAGAAGGCCTCGGCCTGATCTAACCTTCCGGTTCCTGTGGACAACGGGAACCGGCCCCTCCTGCCTGCCATCACAAGGGCATGAGGCAATCTCTCACGCGGATCGCCGCGTTCGTATCCTGGCACCGGCGCGCCGTCGGCGCGCTCCTGGCCGCGCTCTCCGTCCTCGCCCTCGCCCAGTGGTTCACCGGCCCCCAGGGCCCCACGGTGCCGGTCGCCGTCGCGGCGACGGAGGTTCCGGCCGGACACGAGTTGGGCCCGGGCGACGTGACGCTGGCCCGGGTGCCGCGCGAGACGCTCCCGGACGGCGTCCTGACCATGCCCGACGAGGCCGTCGGGAAGATGACCGCCGTCGCACTGGCCCGCGGGACTCCTCTCCACGCGAACCTCCTCGCCACCGCGCGTGACACGCCGGACGGCTGGTCCATCGTGCCGATCCGGCTGCCGGACCCGGCGCTGCGCGGCCTCCTCGGCCCCGGGGATGCGGTGACGCTCGTGGTGACGGCCGCCGAGCACGCCGAGGTGCTGTCGGCGGACGCGCGCATCGCCGGGGTGCCGGAACCGGCGGAGCACGCCGGCCTGGGGATCGCCCCGGCGGACCCGGGCCTGGTGATGGTGGAGGTGCCCGACGATCAGGCCCCTGTCGTCGCCGCGCTCGGGCAGAGCGGCCAGCTCAGCGTCGTGCTGCGGGGCGGGTGACGGGGCCGGTCACCAGTGCGGCGGCCGGTCGGCGGTCAGCCGCCGCTCGTCGCGGTTGAGGGGGCGCTCGGCCTGGAGCGTGTGGGTGAAGCCGCTCAGCCCGAGCTGCCGGCGGGTCTCGGCGAGGGCGGCGTCGAAGCGCGCGAAGCCCAGCTCGCGCCGCTCGTCGATCGGCACGGGGAAGGGCCATGCCGCCTTGGCGGACTGCCGCTCGGCGCGCAGCCCGGCAAGTCTCCCGGCGTCGAAGCCCGCCTCGGCGAGCTGACCGGCGAGGTCCGCCGTCGCGGTGAGCGGCAAGCGTTCGCCGGTCAGAGCCAGGCCGAGCGCCCGAGCGAGCGCTTCGTCACTCACCGAGCACGGTGCCGTCCACGACGAGCGAGGCTTCGCCCCGGTCCTCGAGTTCGACCGCGCCGACGACCCTGACCCCGGCGCCGAGGGTCCAGTCGCCGTTGACCTTGAAGGACGTGGCCTCCCGCAGCGACGGGGCGTGCGGGATGCGGGCCGCGAACTTGTCGACCTTCTTGAAGAACTTCGAGTCCAGGGAGATCTCGGGCGAGTTCTCGGTCGTCGCGGCGAGGCGACCCTCGTCGGTGAGCTCGTAAACGTCGGAGCGCAGCAGCAGCAGCTCGTTGGTGGTCTTGACGGGCAGGAATCGGTCGCGGCCGACGCAGATCGCCGTTGCCCCCTCGAACACCTCGATGGCCGCGCCCATGGCGGACTCCACCTGGATCACCGGGGTGGACTCCGAGTCGGACGGGTCGACTGTCTTCTCGTTGCGGATCAGCGGCAGCCCGAGGACGGAGTTACGTTCGGTCAGGGTGTCGCGTAGCTGCTGGAGGTCGAACCACAGGTTGTTGGTGTGGAAGAACGGGTGACGGTGTTCGTCGGTGAAGTAGTCCATCTCCTCGGGCGCCGTCTGGGCGGTGTCGCGGAGGATCAGCTGCCCGTCGGCCTTCCGGACGGCGAGGTGGCCGCCCTTCTTGTCGTTGATGGTGCGGCGGCACAGCTCGGCGGCGTAGGGGGCGCCCGATTTGGCGAACCAGCCCGCGATCCGGGCGTCGGGGGCGGCGCCCAGGTTGTCGCCGTTGGACACGCAGGCGTAGCGGAAGCCGTGCTCGAGGAGCTTGTCCAGCATCCCGGATCCTTCTAGAGCCGGGTAGAGGTCACCATGGCCGGGCGGGCACCACTCGAGGCTCGGGTCCGCGGGCCACTCGACGGGCGTGAGGTCGTCGGCGCGCAGCTTCGGCTCCTGGTTCTGCATGAAGCTGAGCGGCAGGCCCTCGACCGGCAGGTCCGGGTACTGCGCGAGGTGCTTGAGGGTGTCGTCCTCGGTGCGGAACGAGTTCATCAGCAGCAGCGGGAGGCGGGCGCCGTACTCGTCGCGGGCCGACATCACCTGGCGGGCGATGAGATCGAGGAAGTTCATGCCGTCACGGACCTCGAGAAGCGTCTTGGCCTTGTCGAGACCCATCGACGTGCCGAGGCCGCCGTTGAGCTTGATGATGACCGTGCGGCCGATGGCGTGGCGGGCCTCGCTCTCGGATACCTCGACGTCCTCGAGCATCGGGGGGGCGAGCAGCGGCTCGATGCTGTCCTCGCGGATAACTCCGGTGGCACCCGACTCGAGGAGTTCGTAGAAGCGGGAGAAGACCTCGATGGCGGGGGCTGCGACCCCGGCGTCGGTCATCTTCTGGCGGGCTGCGGTGAGGCCGGCTTCGGACACGGCTGTCTTCCCTTCGTCGATGTGCTCCGCACTGATCCTAGGCCAGAAACCGCCCGCCGGCCCCGGCCTCACGACACCGCGACCACCCCGTGCGCCCCGCGCTCGGCGTCGACCATCACGTGGCTGACCACCGGGTAGCGCCCGGGCTCCGGGAACTCGAGTTCCACGAATCCGCCCTCCGCCACCCCGAGGGCCAGCGCCTGCGCCCCGCCGCCGCGCCCCCCGAACGGGTCGACGCCGCCCTTGAGCAGGTATCCGCCCTCGCGGTACACGGTGTCGAACTGGGCCCCGACGATGTGGAAGGCGGTGGCACGGTTGGGGCCGGCGTCGAGGACCCAGAACCGGACCCGCTCCCCGACCGCCGCCTCGAAGGGCCGCTGGTCGTACTGGTTGGCCACCCCGTTGAAGGTGACGTGGTCCGGCTCCTCGGCCGAGACCGCCGCCGCATCCACCTCGGACGCGTCGGCGGCCGAGGCGCCGGC
>JAUHXZ010000006.1 GCA_030426725.1 Actinomycetes bacterium | reverse complement strand
GGATCGGTGAAGTAGAAGGCCTGGGACACGAGGTGGTCGCCTGTTCCCGCGTAGGTCTGGGGGTAGTGCTGGTACAGGCGGACGAGGGCGGCCGCCAGCGGCGTGAGGTCCTCGTAGAGGACGGCGGTGTGGAACAGGCCGGCGTCGGTGCGGCGGGCGGGTCGCAGATCCTTCGACTCCGTGAGGCGCACGATCGGCGTGCCGGCGTGACCCAGCGTCACGGAGCCGGGCTCGTCGGCGAGGGGCTCGAGGCCCACACCGCGTGTGTAGAAGGCGAGCATGGTGGTCATGTCACGGACGCGCAGTTCGAGGCGTCCCATGTGGGTGTCGGCGTGGAGGCTCATGCCCTCAGTCTAAAGTTTAATGTTCAACTAATCAAGTAGATCATTCAATGATTCTCCCGTGCCCTGCGAAGGGGTCCAGCGGGCCGGGTCGTCGAGGATCCGATCGAGGCCGACGTAGGCGGCTCCGAAGGCGGGCGCTGCGTGGTCGGTGGTCGTGGCGAGAAGACGTGGCTCGGTGAAAGGCCGGGCGAGGAGTCGGGTGTCCAGTTCGTGCTCGATGAACGGCCGGTACTCCTCGATGAGCAGCGCCAGATCGCCGCCGAGGACGATGGTGGTGATGTCCAGGAGGTTGCCGGCGTTGGCCAGCGCGAGCCCGAGTGCGCGGCCCGCCGCATGTACCGCGTCGACGGCCGCCGCCTCTCCGGCGAGGCAGGCGTCCCGGACGGACTCGATCGCGTCGACTCCGACCAGTTTCGTCAGGGCCCGGGTGCCCGCGTACCGCTCGAGGCAGCCGGTTGCCCCGCAACTGCAACGGGGGCCGGCCGGATCGATGCAGGTGTGGCCTATCTCGCCGGCCCATCCGCGGGGTCCGAGAGACACGGAACCGCTGACGACCAGCGCCGACCCGATGCCTATCTCGCCCGAGAGATAGAGGAACGTGTCGAGGGGGCCGGGGTGCCCCGGCCGTTCGTGGGCGACGTAGATGGCCGCGCAGTCGGCTTCATTCACGACTCCGAAGTCGACCTCGAATATCTCGGGGAGGCCTCCGTCGCGGAGAACGGGGCGTGGGTCGACGTCATGCCAACCCAGGTTCGGTGCGCGGAGGACCATGTGCGACTGACGGTCGACGAGGCCCGGCACCGCGAGCTGGATGCCCGCGAGGGTCGCGGCGGCGGGGAGTGCTTCGAGGCATTGCCGCGCGAGCGATGCCAGCCTTGTGAGCGCGTCGGCAGGGTCCGGTCCGGTGTTGTCGGCCGTCATGTCGGCGGCGGCCATGACGTTGCCCGCCAGATCGACGAGCCGCGCGGCGCAGTGGCCGACGTTGATCTCCAGGCCCAGGGCTGTGAAGGTGCCCGCTCTGGCGTGGAGCGGGGTGGCCGGGCGCCCGCGCCCGGTTGCGGGCGCGGGGGTGGATTCGCCGACAATGCCCGCCGCGACCAGGTCGTCGACCATTCGCGAGGCGGTTGAGCGGGTCATCCCGGTGGCCTTGGCCACGTCCGTGCGAGCGGGAGGGGTGTGCGCGGCGAACACGTGCCTGGCGACGAGCGACAGGTTTCGGGCTCGGAGGCTGCCCTGCCGGGCGACGCCGGTGGCAGGGTCCTGGTGGATGCTCATGCGCTTGACTTTAGCCCAGAGCACTTATAAGTTCACGTCAGAAACAATATCTGTTCTCAGTGAGGAGACCACCCGCAATGACCGACCAGAAGCACAAGTTCTCGTTCGGGCTCTGGACCGTCGGATGGCGCGGAACCGATCCCTTCGGCTCCGACACCCGCCCCGAGTTCGACCCCTGGCACTACTCCGACAAGCTCGCGGAGCTCGGCGCTTGGGGCATCACCTTCCACGACAACGACGTCTACCCCTTCGACGCCGACGAGGCCACGGCGAAGGCGCGCGTCGCCCAGCTCAAGGACGCCGCCGACAAGGCGGGCCTCGTCATCGAGATGGTCACCACCAACACGTTCAGCCACCCGATCTTCAAGGACGGCGGCCTCACCTCCAACGACCGCGCCGTGCGCCGGTTCGGGCTGAAGAAGATCCTCAACGCCGTCGATATCGCGGCCGAGGTCGGGGCGTCCACCTTCGTGATGTGGGGCGGCCGTGAGGGCGCCGAGTACGACTCGTCGAAGGACTACTTCGCCGCCCACGCCCGCTACGCCGAGGGCCTGGACACCGTGGCCGGCTACATCAAGGAGCAGGGCTACGACCTGCGGATCGGCCTCGAGCCCAAGCCCAACGAGCCCCGCGGCGACATCCTCCTCCCGACGATCGGCCACGCGCTCGGCCTCATCGCCACTCTCGACAACGGCGACATCGTCGGCCTCAATCCCGAGGTCGGTCACGAGCAGATGGCCAACCTCAACTACACCACCGGCCTGGCGCTGGCGCTCTACGCCGGGAAGCTGTTCCACATCGACCTGAACGGCCAGCGCGGCCTCAAGTACGACCAGGATCTGGCCTTCGGCCACGGCGACCTCATGAGCTCGTTCTTCACCGTCGACCTGCTCATCAACGGCTTCCCCGCCAGCCCCGGGGCGCCCCGCTACGAGGGGCCGATCCACTTCGACTACAAGCCCAGCCGGACCGAGGGCGTCGAAGGCATCTGGGACTCCGCCCGCGCGAACATGGCGACCTTCACCCTGCTCGCCGAGCGCGCCCGCACCTTCCGGGAGGACCCCGCAGTGCAGGACCTCATGCGCAAGGCATCGGTCTACGAGCTCGCCGAGCCCACCCTCGGCGAGGGCGAGTCGATCGCGGACCTGCGCGCCGCCGAAATGCCCGACCCCGACGAGAAGGGTGCCCGCGAGTACCACTTCGTCGAGCTGCAGCAGGCCGCCGTCCGGCACCTGCTCAAGGCCTGAGGGGCAGGCCGTGACGCTGGTCGCGGGCGTCGACACGTCGACGCAGTCCTGCAAGGTCCTGGTGGTCGACGCCGACACGGGTGAGATCGTGCGCCAGGGTGCCGCCTCCCACCCGGACGGGACCTCGGTCCACCCCGACCACTGGTGGGCGGCGTTCCAGGAGGCGTCGGCCGCCGCCGGGGGGCTCGACGACGTCGCCGCGATCAGCGTCGGCGGCCAGCAGCACGGGATGGTGGCGCTGGATGCCTCCGGCGAGGTCATCCGCGACGCCCTCCTCTGGAACGACACCCGCTCCGCCGACGCCGCCCGCGAGCTCCGCGAGGAGTTCGACGGGTGGGTCGACGCGGTGGGCTACCTTCCACTGGCGTCGTTCACCAACACGAAGCTGCGTTGGTTGGCCGACGCCGAGCCGGACAACGCGGCCCGCGTCGCCGCCGTGGCACTGCCGCACGACTGGCTGACCTGGCGGATCCGCGGCACCGGCCGGCTCGAGGACCTGACCACGGACCGGTCCGACGCCTCGGGCACCGGGTACTTCGACTCCGTGAACAACGAGTACCGGCGTGACCTGCTGTCGTTGGCGATGCGCCGCGACGCGTCGTCGGTCATCCTGCCGCGGGTGCTCGGGCCCTCGGAGGGCATCGACGCGGGCCGCTGGGTGCTCGGGCCGGGCTGCGGCGACAACGCCGGGGCGGCCCTCGGCCTGGACCTGAGGCCCGGCCAGACGAGTGTGTCGCTCGGCACGTCGGGCGTCGTCGCGGCCGTTTCCTCCACGCCCACCTATGACACCTCCGGCCAGGTCAACGGCTTCGCCGACGCATCAGGCTCCTGGCTGCCGCTCACCGCCACACTCAACGCGGCCCGCATCCTCGACGCCGCCCGACGGGTGCTCGGTGTGGACTTCGACGAGCTGACGCGCCTCGCGCTCGCGGCCCCGTCCGGGGCCGACGGGCTCGTCATGGTGCCGTGGTTCGAGGGGGAGCGGACGCCGAACCTGCCCGACGCCACCGCGTCGATGGTGGGGATGACGCTGAGGAACTTCACTCCCGAGAACGTCGCCCGGGCCGCCGTCGAAGGACTGCTGTGCCTGATGGGCGAGGGGCTCGAGGCCATCCGCGCGCTCGGCGTCACCATCGAACGCGTGAGCCTCATCGGCGGCGGCGCGAAGTCGGAGGCCGTCCGGCGCCTGGCACCCGAGGTGCTCGGGGTGCCCGTCGACGTCCCCGCCCCGGCGGAGTACGTCGCGCTCGGTGCCGCCCGCCAGGCGGCGTGGGCGCTGACGGGGTCGCGCCCGGTGTGGGAGTCGTCCGCGACGCTGACGTTCGAGGCCGAGCCCCGCCCCGAGATCGCCGAGCGCTACCGCGAGGCGGCTGTGCGGCTGGCCGTGTCCAACGGGTGGTAACGCCGTACCCGACTGGTCGCCCGTCGCACACCGTTCAGCGCTGGCGACGCTCCAGTGCTCACAGATGCCGGGCTGTCGCGGCAACTGTGAGCACCGGGAGACCGGACCGACTCACTCAGGGACGTATTTGGCCGTGGACGCGCGCTCAGGCGGCGGGGTCCTCCTCGATCGCGGCGTTGAACTGGCTCTGGTAGAGCTTGAAGTACTCGCCGCGAGCGTCGAGCAGCCCGTGGTGCGCCCCCTGCTCCACGATCCGGCCCTCCTCCATGACGAGGATGAGGTCCGCATCGCGGATGGTCGACAGGCGGTGCGCGATGACGAAGGACGTCCGGCCGCTGCGCAGCGCGCTCATCGCCTCCTGCACCAGCAGTTCGGTGCGGGTGTCGACGGAGCTGGTGGCCTCGTCGAGGATCAGCAGCGCCGGGTCGGCCAGGAAGGCGCGGGCGATGGTGATGAGCTGCTTCTCGCCAGCCGAGACGTTCGAACCCTCCTCATCGATCACCGTGTCGTAGCCGTCGGGCAGCGAGTGCACGAAGCGGTCGACGAAGGTGGCCCTGGCTGCGGCCTGGATCTCCTCCTCCGTGGCTTCGGGCCGCCCGTAGGCGATGTTGTCGCGGATGGTTCCGCCGAACAGCCAGGCGTCCTGCAGGACCATCCCGATGTTCGAGCGGACCTCGCTGCGCGCCACCGTCGCGATGTCGGTGCCGTCGATGACGATCCGGCCCCCCTTGAGGTCGTAGAACCGCATGATGAGGTTGACCAGGGTCGTCTTGCCCGCACCGGTCGGGCCGACGATCGCCACCGTCTGGCCCGGCCTCGCCACCAGCGACAGGTCCTCGATCAGCTCCTGCTCGGGCGTGTAGGAGAAGTCGACGTGCTCGAACAGCACCTCGCCCCGTTCGATGGTCAGCTCGCCCTCGGGCTCGTCGGACATCTCGTCGGCGTCGAGGAGTTCGAACACCCGCTCGGCCGACGCGACGCCGGACTGCAGCAGGTTCGCCATCGACGCCACCTGGGTGAGCGGCTGGGTGAACTGGCGTGAGTACTGGATGAACGCCTGCACGTCGCCGATGTTCATCCGGCCGGTGGCCACCCACAGGCCGCCGATGACGGCGATGACGACGTAGTTGAGGTTCCCGACGAAGAACATCACCGGCATGATGATCCCGGAGACGAACTGCGCCCCGAACCCCGCCTCGTACAGCTCCTCGTTGCGGCGCCGGAACTCCTCCTCGACCTCCTTCTGGCGGCCGAACACCTTGACCAGCGAGTGGCCCGTATAGGCCTCCTCGATATGCGCGTTGAGGATGCCCGTGGACTTCCAGTTCTGGGCGAAGAGCTTCTGCGAACGCTTGCCGATGACCGACACCACCACCATCGCGATGGGCACCGACACCAGCGCGACGAGCGCCAGGATGGGAGAGATCCACACCATCATGATGAGCACGCCGATGACCATCAGCAGCGCGTTGAGCAGCTGCGACAGGGTCTGCTGGAGGGTCTGGGACACGTTGTCGATGTCGTTGGTGACCCGGCTCAGTACCTCGCCGCGCGGCTGGCCGTCGAAGTACGACAGCGGCAGGCGGTCGATCTTCTCCGACACCTTGCGGCGCATCTGGTAGACGGTCTTCTGGACCGCCCCGTTGAGGACCCAGCCCTGGCTGTAGGTGAACACGAACGACACCGCGTACAGCGCGAGCACCAGCAGCAGGACGGCGCCGATGGCCCCGAAGTCGATACCGACGCCCGGCGTGAAGTCCAGGTTCCGTAGCAGGTCGGCCATCTCGGTATTGCCCTGCGCGACGGCCGCGTCGACGGCCTGCTGCTTGGTGATGCCCTCGGGCATCTGGGCGCCGACGATCCCGTTGAGGAGCAGGTCGGTGGCGTGGCCGAGGATCCGTGGACCCACGACGCTCAGCCCGACGCCGATGACGCCCATGCTGATCGCGAGGATGAGGGACGCCCGCTGCGGGCGCAGATGCCGGACGAGCCTGCGGGCCGAGGCCTTGAAGTTGACGGCCTTCTCACCGCTGCCGCCACCGGGGCCGTGGCCCATGGGGCCTCCGCCGCGGCGCTGGGGGCCGTGCTCTGGGCGCTTGTTGGCCTTGATCGGCTTGGTGTTCTCGCTCATGCCGCTGCCTCCTCGGCGCTCAGCTGGGACTCGACGATCTCCCGGTAGGTCTCACTCGTCTCGAGGAGCTCCTTGTGGGTGCCGCGGCCGACGATCTCGCCGTCGTCGAGCACGAGGATGAGGTCCGCGTCGGTGATGGTGGACACGCGCTGGGCGACGACCAGCACCGCGGCCTGCTCGGTCTCCGGCCGCAGGGCGGTGCGGAGTCGCGCATCGGTGGCGACGTCGAGGGCGGAGAAGGAGTCGTCGAAGATGTAGACCGACGGCTTCTTCACGAGGGCCCGCGCGATGGCGAGGCGCTGCCGCTGACCGCCGGAGACGTTGGTGCCCCCCTGGGCGATCTCCGACGCCAGCCGGCCCTCCTTGTCGCTGACGAAGCCCTCGGCCTGCGCGACGCGCAGCGCGTCCCACAGTTCCTCGTCGGTGGCGTCGGGATTGCCGTAGCGCAGGTTGCTCGCGATGGTCCCGGTGAACAGGTACGGCCGCTGGGGCACCAGGCCGATGCGCTCCCACAGGACCTCGGGGTCGAGCTCGCGCACGTCGACGCCGTCGACGGTCACCGTGCCGCCGGTCGCGTCGAACAGCCGCGGGATGAGGCTGATGAGCGTGGTCTTGCCGGAGCCGGTGGAGCCGATGATGGCCGTGGTGGTGCCGGGGTTGAGGCTGAACGAGATGTCCTTGATGACCGGCTCCTCGGCGCCGGGGTAGGCGAAGCTGACGCGGTCGAACACGACGTGGCCCCGGGTCTCCGCGGGGGCGGTCGGGTTCTCGGGGAGGACGACTGACGAGTCGGTCTCGAGGACCTCGAGGATTCGGTCGGCGCAGACGGCCGCGCGCGGCGCCATGACCATGAGCATCGTGGTCATCATCACGGAGATGAGGATCTGCATCATGTAGGCGATGAAGGCGGTCAGCTGGCCGATCTGAAGCTCGCCCGCGTCGATGCGCTGGGCGCCGAACCACATGATGCCCACCGTCGAGATGTTCATGATGAGCTGGACGAAGGGGAACATGAAGGCCATGAGCCGGCCCACCTTCGTCGCGGTGTCGGTGAGCTCGGCGTTGGCCTTGTCAAAGCGCTTCGCCTCGTGCGGCTCTCGCACGAACGCGCGGACGACGCGGATGCCGGTGATCTGCTCGCGCAGGACCCGGTTGAGCGTGTCGATGCGCTTCTGCATGAGCGCGAACAGCGGGCCCATGTTGACGATGAGGACCGACACGCCTGCGCCGAGGACGACGACCGCGACGAGGATGATCCACGACAGTCCGGGGTCCTCGCGCAGCGCCATGAAGACGCCCCCCACCATGGTGATGGGGGCCGAGACCAGCATGACGGTGGTCATGAGGACGAGCATCTGGACCTGCTGCACGTCGTTGGTGGTGCGGGTGATGAGCGAGGGGGCCCCGAAGTGGTTCATCTCGCGCGCCGAGAACGCCAGGGCGCGCTGGAAGATCGCGCCGCGCACGTCGCGGCCGAACTGCATCGCGGCGTTGGCGCCGGCCCACACCGCGCCGATCTGAGCGGCGGCCTGCACGGCCGACAGCAGCAGCATGACGGCGCCGGTGCGCCAGATGAAGCCGGTGTCGCCGGTCACGACGCCCTCGTCGATGATGCGGGCGTTGAGGGTGGGCAGGTAGAGCGTCATGATCGTCGCGATCGTCTGAAGGATGATGACGATGGACAGCAGGCCCCAGTAGGGCCTGACGAATCTGTTGACCAGATGCGCGAGGCGCGTCAGCATTGCGTGTCCTTCCTGAGGGCCCCGTGGAGGGCGACCTGGACGATGTCGTCGTGGGAGAGCGACGGCGAGACGAAGTGAGAGCTGTGTCCGAACGCGAGCGTGCGCAGCAGCGACGCGTAGGCGTCGAGGCTGAGGGTGAAGCGGTCGCGGTGCGGCTCGAGGAGGTCGACGACCCACTGGTCGAGTTCGGCCGTCCGCGCCTCCATCTCGTTGCGGGCGCAGTGGGCGGCGTTGTGGGCCGCGCCGGCGGTGGCGCCGTGCGCCGCGAGGAACAGCACCCGGACCGAGCGCAGGTAGTCCTCGATCGCGTGGAGGGCGGCCCTCGTCCGGGACTCGACGGTGTCGCCCGTGTCGGTGGCGGCGAGGCGCCGCGACAGGCGTTCGGAGGAGAGCGCCTCGAGGATCGTGGCGGCGATGAGGTCGTCGAGCGAGTCGAAGACGCGGAAGATCGTCCCCTCTGCCACGCCGGCCGCCTCGGCGACCATGCGGGTGGTGAGGGCCTGGCCGTGCTCCTCGAGGAGCGGGATGGTGGCCTCGACGATCGCCGCGCGCCGCTGCTCGGGGGGCATGGGGGCTGCGCGTGTCACGCCGCCAGCTTAATGAGTGAACACTCACTCATCAAGTTCGGGCGCGTGTGACCGCGCGCTCACCGGGTCCGGGGCGGGGGGCGCCCCGGAAAGGGTGGTGTGACCTACGGCTGCACCGACCAGGACGGGGGCTCGTCGTTGCCGGCCCTCTCGTCGGCCATGCCGATGGTCTTGGTGGAGTGCACCTTCCCGTGCGCGTGGTGCGTCGGCGCGTAGATTGCGTAGAGGCGCATCGGCTCGTTGCCCGTGTTGACGACGTCGTGCCAGGTCCCGGCCGGCACCTGGATTGACCAGCCGTCCTCGACGTCGATCTGGACGGTGAGGTTGTCCTTGCCGGGCCCCATCACCACGCGGCCCTTGCCCGCGTCCAGGCGCAGGAACTGATCCGTCTCCTCGTGGACCTCAAGTCCGATCGACTCCCCGACCGGGATCGACATCAGCGTGACCTGGAGATACTTCCCCGTCCACGCCACCGTGCGGTAGTTCGAGTTCTCCCGCGTGGCCGTCTCGAGGTCGAAAACGTTGGGCTGCGGCCCGTTGTCGGTAATCTTCATCGATGCTCCCTCCGTGTCGTCCACACTAGCCGAGCAGCCCGCCCGTCGGCGGCGATCAGGGGCCCTCCGGGGTCCCTGGATTCGGGGTGTCGCCCTCGTCGAGAGAGGCCAGTTCGCCGGTCAGGTTCGCCCGGGCCCGCTCCTCCCACAGGTCGCGGCCGCGCTCGGTCCGGAACAGCGGATCGCGGCCCAGCAGGGTCCGCAGGATGTCCGACCGGCCGAGCCGCCACGTCTCGTCGTCGATGTGGTCGTAGTCGAGGCGGACGTCCCGCGCGTAGACGTGATAGCGCCCGGGGATCTGGCCCAGGATCGACAGGTCGGCGTCCGACAGGAGGGAACCGCGCTCGTCGTGCGGATCGTGATCGACCGTGATCCGCACGAGCCGTGCGACCTCGGTGACGTCCGCATCGGGCAGCAGCCCCGCCAGCGACACCTCGGCCAGCCGGGCCGACGCCTCCTCGTCCTCGCCGGCGATACCCCGGTAGACCGCGTCGTGGAACCAGACGGCGAGCTCCACGACGGGCTCGGCGCCGCCGAGCCGGTCCAGGGCGACCAGGCACTGGGCCAGGTGGCGGACGTCGTGGTAGTGGCGGTGGGGCTCGGACCAGCGCAGCAGCAGGTCGTCGCGCAGCGTGCGGGGCATGCGGAGCCGGGCCCACGCCTGGCTGACCGACCGACCGGCGTCGGCCCGGGTGGGGGTCTTGGCGCTGGGGCGGACGCGGAGGCCCGCGTCGGCGAGTCGGCGGACCAGTTCGCGCTCGGGCACCGGCAGGGCCCCGAGCGTGACGAGGTCGTCGTAGCGGGAGGCGGGTACGTCGTAGTGGTCGTGATCGAACGCGCGGGCGGGGATCCCGGCCAGGCGGGCGAACGCGTGGAGCTCCTCGAGCGAGGCGTCCGAGACCAGATGCCCGAACACGGTGCCGTGCGCCGGCCACCGCGGGGGATCGATCAGCACCGCCACGACGTCGCCCCTCAGCCGCCCGCGAATGGCGGGAGGACGTCGAGGACCGCGTCCTGCGTCAGTGGGGTGGCGGGATCGCGGACGTACCGGCCGTCGTGCAGCACCGAACTGGCGTCGAGAACCCGCGAGAGCCTCGCCCCGTGCCGGGAGCGCAGGTCGTCGATGAGCAGGCCGAGCGTGTCCGCCCTCACCTGCTCGCTCTCCGTGCCGGCGGCCTCCGCGGCCGCGGCGAAGTACCTCACCGTCGCCATGGGGCAAGTCTCCCAGACCGGTCAAGGGGCGCACCCCCGAACGCGGCCCGGGCCCACATCAGTAGCGGGGGTAGCGCGGGTCGATCCGCTCGGCCCAGGCCAGCATGCCGCCGTCCATGAGCCGCACGTCCGGATGCCCCAGCCCGGCGAGGTGGGCGGCGGCACGGCGGGCACGCGGGGCGATCTTGCAGTAGACGATCACGGGGCCCTCGGGCAGGTGCCCCTCGAGGGACTCCCAGGCCAGCACGTCGCCGAGCGGGACGGCGAGGGAGTCGGGGAGCGTGCCCAGCGCATGCTCGGCGGGTTCGCGGACGTCGAGGAGGGCCGGCCGGTCCGGGTCGGTGAGGATCGCGGCGACGTCCTCGACGCTCAACACGCTCAGGGGCCTCCGCGGCTCGGGCGGGGCGCTCCTCGCCTGGGGCGCGGACGCGTCGGCCGGGGCGGGGCGGAGCCGCACCTCCCGGGTCCGCTGTGTGAGGGCTTCGATGAGCAGCAGCCGGCCCGCGAGGGGTTCGCCGAAGCCGCAGATCAGCTTCACGGCCTCCGTCGCCATGAGCGAGCCGACCTGGCCGACGAGCGCGCCCAGCACCCCCGCCTCCGCGCAGGAGGGGACGTCCTCGGGGCGTGGCGGCACCGGGTAGAGATCGCGCAGCGTCACCGAGTCGGGTCGCCCCGGGACGAAGCAGGCCACCTGCGCATCGAACCGCAGGACCGCGGCCCACACCTCCGGCAGGCCCAGCGCCGCGCAGGCGTCGGAGACCGCGTACCGGGTGGGGAAGTTGTCCGCGCCGTCGAGGACGAGATGGTGCCCCGCGAGAAGTTCCTCAGCGTTGCCGGGCGTGATCCTGGCGCGCACCGTGGTCACCGAGACGTCGGGGTTGAGGGACGCGACGAAGCCCGCCGCCGAGTCCGTCTTGGGGGTGCCGACCGCGTCGTCGCGGTGGATCACCTGGCGCTGCAGGTTGCTGGGGTCGACGACGTCGTCGTCGATGACGGTGAGGTTTCCGACGCCCGCCGCCGCGAGGTAGGCGATGATCGGGCTCCCCAATCCGCCCGCGCCCACCACGGCCACCCGCGCGGCGAGCAGCCGCCGCTGCCCCTCGGCACCGATGCCGGGCACGAGGAGATGGCGCGAGTAGCGGGTGAGCTGGGCCGGCGTCAGGTCGGGGCCGGGGGGAACCAGCGGGGGGTATGACGACACGCGTCGAGCCTACCTGGGGCGGCCGGGCCGGGCGGAGGATCGTTCAATTCTTACGCTGCCGTAGGTTACGGTACCGTAGGTTTGTACTGACCGGCCATTTCTAGGAGCACTCCGTGCCCATCACACATCCTCCGACGGTGATCCAGGGAGGCATGGGCGTCGCGGTGTCGTCCTGGCAACTGGCTCGCGAAGTGTCACTCTGCGGCGAACTGGGCGTCGTCTCGGGCACTGCGCTCGACGGCGTCCTGGCCCGCGTCCTCCAGGACGGCGACCCCGGCGGTCACCGGCGGCGCGCCCTCGCCCACTTCCCGGCGCAGGACATGGTCCGGCGCGTACTGGACACCTACTACCTCGAGGGGGGACGGCCGCCCGGCAAGCCCTACCGCCCCCATCCCACGCTCACCATCGCGCCGCGCCGGGCCGCCCTCGAGCTCAGCATCCTCGGCAACTTCACCGAGGTCTGGCTGGCCAAGGAGGGCCACGCCGGGGTCGTGGGCGTCAACATGCTGGAGAAGATCCAGACCGCCAACCTCTCGGCCATCCTCGGGGCGATGCTGGCCGACGTCGACTACGTCATCATGGGCGCCGGGGTCCCTCGGGAGATCCCGCGGCTCCTCAGCGAGTTCGCCGCCGGCCGCACGGGCCACCTCACCATCGACGTCGTCGACGCGACCGTCGAGCATCGCGCGGACCTCAACCCCGTCACCATCCTGGGCGACGATCTGCCGACGCTGAGGCGCCCGCACTTCCTCGCCATCGTCACGCTGCACGTGCTCGCCGACTACCTCAACCGGGACCCGGAGATCCGCCCCGACGGGTTCATCGTCGAGGGGCCCCGCGCCGGCGGGCACAGCTCCCCGCCGCGCGGGAAGCTGGTGCTCGATGGAGGCGGTGACCCGGTCTACGGGGCGCGCGACGATGCCGACCTGGTCAAGGTGGCCCGCGTCGGGCTGCCGTTCTGGCTCGCCGGCGGCTACTCCACCCCGGAGAAGGTCGGCCAGGCACGGGCGGCCGGCGCCGCCGGGGTGCAGATCGGGACGCTCTTCGCGCTGGCGGACGAGTCCGGACTCACCGACGACCTGCGCGCCGAGCTGAAGTCCGAACTCACCGCGGGGAGCCTCGTCGTCCGGAACGATCCCCGGGCGTCGCCCACCGGGTTCCCGTTCAAGATCGCGCAGCTCGACTGCTCACTCTCCGACGAGAAGGTTCAGGATGAGCGGGGGCGCATCTGCGACCTCGGCTACCTGCGTGTGCCCGTCGAGCGGGCGGACGGGTCGATCACCTACCGGTGCCCGTCGGAGCCCGTCGCGCCCTACGTCCGCAAGGGCGGCACCCTGGAGGAGACCGTCGGCCGCAAGTGCCTGTGCAATGCCTTGATGGCCAACATCGGGCTCGGGCAGTCGCGGCGCGACGGCTATGAGGAGCCGCGGGCGGTCACGCTGGGCCAGGACCTCGACGGCGCCGAGGCGCTCAACGAGCGGTATCCAGGCGGCTGGACGGCCCGGCAGGCCGTGGAGTGGCTGCTGCCCGCCTAGCGGAGATCCAGGCCGAGGTCGAGGACCTTGGCCGAATGGGTGAGGGCGCCGACGGCGATGTAGTCGACTCCGGTCGCCGCGACCTCGGGCGCACGGTCCAGCGTCAGGCCCCCGCTGGCCTCGGTGGCGACGCCCGCGTCGCGGCAGAGCGCGACGCACTCGCGCATCTGCTCCAGGCTCATGTTGTCGAGCAGCACCAGTTCGGCTCCGGCCGCGACCGCCTCGCGGACCTGGTCCGGGGTGTCGCACTCGACCTCGACGCCGATCCCGGGGGCGTACTCGCGCACGGCGCGGAACGCGGCGGCGACGGATCCGGCGGCCTCCACGTGGTTGTCCTTGATGAGCGCGGCGTCCCCGAGCGCCATCCGGTGGTTGACGCCCCCGCCGCACACGACGGCGTACTTCTGCAGCGTCCGCAGGCCCGGGACGGTCTTCCGGGTGTCGCGGATCGCCGCTCCGGTTCCCGCGATCGCCTCCACCCAGGCCGCCGTCGCCGTCGCGACGCCGGACAGCTGACCCAGGAAGTTCAGCAGCGTCCGTTCCGCCGTCAGCAGGTGTCGGACCGGGCCGGTCAGCCGCAGGACGACGTCGCCGGGGGCGACCCGCGCACCGTCCTCGAGGAGGATCTCGACGGTGCTCTCCAAGCCGAGCCGCAGCGACACCACCCGCACCACGTCGACGGCGACCCGTACGCCGGCGACCACGCCCGCCTCCCGCGCGACCACGTCGGCGGTCCCCACGGCGCCGGCCGGGACGGTCGCCATCGTCGTCACATCGGGGCCGAGGCGCAGATCCTCGTCCACCGCGATGTGGATGGCGCGGCGCACCTCGTCGAGGTCGACCGTCGACCAGGCGTCGGCGGTGTGGGTCATGCTGCGGTCCTCTCGGTGCGGCTCACGGGGGCGGAGGAAAGCGTAGGCGAACCACCCGCGTCGAGACGAACGGACAGCCGCCGGACCCAGCCGGGCGACGTGTCCGGATGATCGGTGCGTCGGTGGCAGCCCCGCGACTCCGTGCGCTCGGCGGCCGCCGCCGCGATCACCGTCGCGACGGTGTGCAGATTGGCGGCGGTGAGGGTGGCGTCGTCGACCGGCCCGGCCACGCGCGGCACCGCATCGAGCGCCGCCCGAAGTGCACCGAGGCCCTCGGCGCTGCGGGAGACGAACGCCTCCCGCTGCATCCAGGCCCGGATGCCCGGCACCGCGGACGGGTCGACGGCATTCAGGACGGCCCGCGGCGTCGGCTCTCCGGCCACGCGCCCGGCTCCGGCGGCGAGCAGCGCTCCCACCCGGTCTCCTGCGACGAGCGCCTCGGTGAGCGAGTTCGACGCGAGGCGGTTGGCCCCCTGGACCCCGGTGGCCGCGACCTCCCCGACGGCGAACAGCCCCGGCACCGATGTGCGGCCGTGCAGGTCGGCCGCGACACCGCCGCACGAGTAGTGCGCGGCCGGGTGCACGGGGATGAGTTCGGTGACGGGATCCACGCCGCGCCCCCGGCACAGCGCCAGGATGCCGGGGAAGTGGTGCGCCCAGCGGTCGCGGCCGAAGAACGTCGCGTCCAGCCAGACGTGCGGCGCCCCGGTTCGCTCCAGGTGCGCGATGATCGCCGCCGAGACGACGTCGCGCGGCGCCAGCTCGCCGAGGGGGTGGACCCCGTCCATGATCCGTCGGCCGGCGTCGTCGACGAGCAGGGCTCCCTCGCCGCGGACGGCCTCGGAGATCAGAACGCCACGCTCCTCGGCAGCACCGTCGGCCAGCACCGTTGGGTGGAACTGGATGAACTCCAGGTCGCGGACTTCGGCTCCCGCGCGCAGCGCCGCGGCGACGCCGTCGCCGGTGGCGCCCGGCGGGTTGCTCGTCACGGGCCACAGCTGCCCGACACCCCCTGTGGCGAGTATGACCGCGCCGGCGAGCAGTTCGCTCACCTCGCCGTCCGCGTCGAGGAGCCGCACGCCGCAGGCCCTGCCGTCGGCGTCGGTGAGGACGTCGACCAGCCTGGTGCGCTCCAGCACCCTGGTGCGGGACCCGGCGAGGCCGCGCGACAGGGCGGCCCAGAGCGCCCGCTCGAGCTCCGCGCCGGTGGCGTCGCCGTCGGCGTGGATGATGCGCCGGGCGGAGTGCCCGCCCTCGAGGTGGAGGTCGAGGTCGCCGGTCGCGTCGCGGTCGAAGAGCGCCCCGAGTTCGATGAGGCGGTGGATGGCGTCGGGGGCGCTAGACACCAGGTCGGTCACCGCGTCGGCGTCGCACAGCCCGACACCGGCGGTCAGCGTGTCGGCGACGTGCGCCTCGACGGTGTCGGCGTCGTCCCAGACCGCCGCGAGCCCGCCCTGGGCCCAGGCCGTGGCCGAGTCGGCGACGGCGCCCCTGGTCACGGCCACGCAGTCCACCCCGGCGGCGGCCAGGTGCAGCAACGCGGACAGCCCGGCGGCGCCCGTGCCCACGACGACCACATCCGTGCGGCCCGCCCGGGCGGCGGGCGCCGCGGGCAGCATCATTCCCCCGAACCGGGGTTGCCGATGGCGATCATCCGCTCGACCGCCTGCCTGGCGCGTTCGGCGACGTCGGCGTCGACGTCCACCTCGTATCCGGTGGTCAACGCCGGATCCCCGAGGCAGGCCTCGAGCTTCTCCGGCGTGGTCATCTTCATGAACGGGCAGGCGGCCTCGGGGTTGACCGGCCGGAAGTCGGTGCCCGGGTTCGCCTTGCGCAGCTGGTGCAACATGCCGATCTCGGTGGCCACCAGCACCTGCCCCGAAGTCTCGCGCCGGGCGGCGTCGAGCATGCCACCGGTGGACAGGATATGCGTGCGGTCGCCGGGCAGCTCGCCGGACTCGGCCAGCCACAGGGCGCTGGTGGTGCACCCGCACTCGGGGTGGACGTAGAGGTCGGCGGCGGGGTTGGCGCGCACGGCGTCGACGAGGTTGCTGGGGGAGATGTCGGCGTGGACGTGGCACTCGCCGAGCCAGACGTGGATGTTGCCGCGGCCCGTTGCCCGGCGCACATGCGCTCCCAGGAACTGGTCGGGCAGGAACAGAATCTCCCGGTCCTCGGGGATGGAGCGGACCACGTCGACGGCGTTGGAGCTGGTGCAGCACACGTCCGTCTCGGCCTTCACCTCCGCGGTGGTGTTGACGTAGGAGACGACGACGGCGCCCGGGTGCTCGGCCTTCCAGGCGCGGAGCTGGTCCGCGTCGATGGTGTCGGCGAGCGAGCAGCCGGCGGCCTGGTCGGGGATGAGGACGCGCTTGTCGGGGGAGAGGATCTTGGCGGTCTCGGCCATGAAGTGGACCCCGGCGAAGACGATGGTCTCCGCGTCAGAGGTCGCGGCGATGCGCGAGAGGGCGAGGGAGTCGCCGACGTGGTGGGCGACGTCCTGGATGATCGGCGCCTGATAGTTGTGCGCCAGGATCACGGCATTGCGCTCGGCGGCCAGTTCGTGGACCCGGGTGCGCCACTGCGCCACCTCGTCGGCGGTCCACAGTTCCCACGTCGTGGTGCGGTCGTCAAGGACGGTCATGGTCTCTCCTCCTGGTTTTCGACTTTGAGGCGAAAACTTGCTGAACTGTAGCATGCCGTTCATGAGCAACCGTCCCCCGCGTGATTCCGTGGGCGTCGCGTTGTACCGGCACGAGGCGATCGGCGCCGTCCTCCAGGTGCGGCCCACCGCGGCCGGCCCCCGCCTGCACGTGCTGATCGCCCGCCGCACGAAGACGCCCTTCGAGGGCATGGACGCGTTGCCGAGCGGCGCCGTCGAGCCGGACGAGACGCTCGAGGACTCCGTCCTGCGTCACCTCGCGCAGAAGGTCGACGTGGCCGGGCTCACCCATCTGGAGCAGCTCGGCACGAGCTCGGATCCGGACAGGGATCCCGCGCAGCGCACCATTGGCACCAGCTACCTGGGGCTCGTCCCGACCACCTTCGATCCCCGGCTGCCGGCGCGGGCGGCCTGGGTGCCGGTCGATGATCTGCCGGAGATGGCCTTTGACCACACCACCGTGGTGGCGCTGGCGGTGCGCCGCCTCCGCGCGAAGCTGTCCTACACCAATATCGGTTTCGCGCTGATGCCGGAGGAGTTCATCATCGCGGATCTGCGCGGTGTGTATGTGGCGGCTCTGGGCCGCGACGTCGCGGCGACCAACCTGCAGCGCGTGCTCACCCGGCGTGGGCAACTCGTCTCGACGGGGGAGACCGCCTCGTCGGGCGCCAGGGGCGGTCGGCCGGCTCGGATGTTCCGGTTCAGGGACGCCCACCTGGTGGTGACGGATCCCTTCGCGGTGCTGCGCCCCGAGTAACGGCGGTCGATCGGCCGGCCGACCGTGACAGATTCCACACCAGTTGCCCGTTCAGGCTGCGTGCGGGCCTGGATCGTTCACTGGTGTGGAATCTGTCACGCCGTCGGCCCGGTCCGGCGCGCCGGGGTTGTCGGCCTGGCCGCCCTTCGCGCCGATCAGCGTCGCGAGGAGGATGAGCGAGCCGCCCCCGAGGAGGCGGGCGGTGACGTCCTCGCCGCCGAAAAGCACGGCGAACAGCGCCGCGAACACCGGCTCGAACGTCATGAGCAGCACGACCCGCGTCGGGGTGATGTGCCGCTGGGCCCAGGTCTGCAGCAGCATCGTCACGATGCCCGCAGCGATCGCGGTGTAGCCGATGGCGCCCCACACCACGGGATCCGTCGGCACGTGGAGGCCCCCGGGAATGCTGAGAACCGCTGTGGTCAGGGCGATGCCGATCAGCTGGGCGACCGTCAGGGACATCGCGTCCGCGACGCGTGACCAGCGGTCCAGCAGCACGATGTGCACCGCGTACAGCGCCGCGCCGGCCAGCGTGAGGGCCTCGCCGGTGCCGATGCCGTTGAGTCCGTCCAGGCTGAGCGCCGCGAGGCCCACCAGGGCCAGCCCGACGGCGAGCCAGGAGCGGATGTTCAGCCTCGCCCGGAAGGCCAGCCACATGATCAGGGGCGTGATGACGACGTAGGTGCCGGTGATGAATCCCGACGCTGAGGCCGGCGTCGTCCGGAGCCCGATGGTCTGGACAACCTGCGCCAGGCCGTAGACCAGGCCGAGCGCGAGCCCTATGCGCCATTGCCGCGCGTCGAGATTCCGCAGCCCCCGCCAGAACACGACGGCGGGGATGGCGGCGCCGATGGCGAACCGGACGGCGAGGAAGTCCACGGGGTCGATCCGGCCGACCGCGTCCTTGATGATGAAGAAGGTCGAGCCCCAGATCGCCGTGACGAAGAGCAGCGCGAACGTCGCGAGGGTGGACTTCCGCACCGTTCCTCCTTCAGGGCCGACGGCCCAGTCTAGGGCCCTGCTATCCGGAGTCGCGGACCTTCAGCTCGACGGGGAGGATCACCGGCGCCGCGGTGTCCTCGCCGGCGACGAGGCTCAGCACCATGCGCGTGGACTCCCGGCCCAGGTCGACCGCCGGGTTGACGATCGTCGTCAGCGGCGGGTCCATGAGTGGGGCCGCCTCGAAGTCGTCGAAGCCGATCAGCTTCACGTCGCGGCCGACGCGGAGCCCTCGGGCGTTGAGCGTGTCCATCACGCCCTGCGCCATGAGGTCGGAGGCGGCGAAAATGCCGTCGATCGTCGGGTCGGCGTCGAGCAGTTCGGCGGCCGCCCGCGCCCCCGACCGGCGCGTGTAGTCGCCGTGGGCCACCGAGACCGTGCGCCCCGCCTCCTCGAGGACCTGACGCCACCCGTTGAGGCGGTCCAGCGCCGCGGCCATATCCGCCGGGCCGGCGACGGTGGCGGGGCGGCGCACGCCGGTGGCGAGCATCCGGCCGGCGGCGAGCCGCGCACCGGCGAGGTTGTCGGTGTCGACGTAGTACACCGGCCGGGTCAGTCCGGCCGGTTTCAGCGGCGCACCGAGGAACACGGTGGGGATCGGCAGGGCGGCGGTGGCCGCGACCAGCCCGTCGGAACGGTGGTGCGACACCACGATCGCGCCGGCGACGCTGCCCTCGAGGAGGAAGTCGACCACTGAGCCGGGTCGGTCCGGCCTGGAGGCGAAGATCATCACCAGCTGCATGTCGGTGCCGGCCAGGCCCTCGTGGATGCCCGCGACGGCGAGGCCGAAGAACGGGTCCGAGAAGACCGTCGTGTCGGGCTCCGGCACCACCATCGCGATGGTGGTGTTGCGTCCGGTGGCCAGGGAGCGGGCGGAGGCATTGGGCACGTAGCCCAGGTCGCTCACCGCCGTGAGCACTCGCGCCGCGGTGTCGCTGGAGACCCCGCCGTCGCCGCGCACCACCCGCGAGACCGTCGCGCGCGACACCCCGGCGTGCCGGGCGACGTCCTCGAGCGTCGGCCTCATCATGATCGGTCCCTTCCGTTACCGCCGCACGCCATTGTCCCGCGCGGCGTCGCGGAAGAACAGCGCGGAGGCCTTGGGGGTGCGCACCTGGGTGTCGTAGTCGACCCGCACGATACCGAACCGCTTCTCGTAGCCCCACGCCCACTCGAAGTTGTCCATGAGCGACCACACGAAGTACCCGCGGACATCGGCGCCCTGCCGGATCGCGTCGTGGACGGCGACGAGGTGGTCGCGGACGAAGCTGACGCGGTCCTGGTCGTCGACGAAGCCGTTCTCGTCGGGCTCGTCGGGCATAGCGGCGCCGTTCTCGGTGACGTAGAGCGCCACGCCGGCCGGCCCGGTGTACTCCTCGTGCAGGTGGGTGAGCAGCCTGGTGAGTCCCTCCGGCTGGATCTCCCAGCCCTGGTCCGTCACGGGGAGCCCCCGGGGCACGGACTGCACCCACTCGGAGCCGACGTAGGGGCTTCCGCTCAGCCGGCCGTTGGGCAGCTCGGTGGGGGCGTAGTCGTCCGACGGCGTCCCGGTGAGGGCGTCGCCGTGGTAATAGTTCACGCCGAGCAGGTCGATCGGGGTCGAGATGACCTCGAGGTCGCCCGGGCGGACGACGTCCTCGAAGCCGAAGCCGGCCATGTCCTCGAGGACGTCGGCGGGGTAGGCGCCGCGGAAGATCGGATCGAGGAACACCCGGTTGAAGGCGCCGTCGACGCGCCGGGCGGCGTCGCAGTCGGTCTCCGACGACGGGTCGACCGGGTCCGCGACCGTCTGGTTCAGCGTGATCCCGAGCGTGGCGTCGGGGGCCAGCTCCCGCAGCCGGGCCGTGGCGAGCCCGTGGGCGAGGAGCAGGTGGTGGGCGGCGCTGACGGCCTCGCGGCGGTCCGTGTGCCCCGGGGCGTGCTCGCCGCACGCGTAGGACAGGAACGACGAGCACCACGGCTCGTTGAGCGTCGTCCAGATGTCCACCCGGTCGCCGAGCGTCTCGTACATCTTCTCGGCGTACTCGACGAAGCGGTAGGCGGTGTCGCGGTTGGTCCAGCCGCCCGGCATCGCGGCGGGCAGATCCCAGTGGTACAGCGTCACGAGCGGGGTGATGCCGTGGCCGAGCAGCTCGTCGACGAGGCGGGAGTAGAAGTCGAGGCCGGCCGGGTTGAACTCCGCGTCGTCGGGCCGCACCCGCGACCAGGACGTGGAGAACCGGTACGCCTGCAGGCCGAGGTCGGCCATCATGGCGACGTCGCCGGGCATGCGGTGGTAGTGATCGCAGGCGGTCGTGCCGTCGTGACCGCCGAAGACGGCGCCGGGCTCCCGGCAGAACGTGTCCCAGATCGAGTCGCGGCGACCGTCCTCCTGGGTGGCGCCCTCGATCTGGAAGGCGGCGGTGGCGCTGCCCCACAGGAAGCTCGGCGGGAACTGGTAGGTGGTCATCCCTTGACTGCTCCTTGCATGATGCCGGACACGAGATGCCGTCCGGCGGCGATGAAGACGAGGACGAGCGGCAGCGTGGCCACGACGACACCCGCCATGATGAGACTGTAATCCTTGAAGTACGACGCCTGGAGCAACTGCAGCGACACCGGCAGCGTCGGGTTGGTCGAGCCGAGGATGATGAACGGCCAGAAGAAGTTCGTCCAGGACGCCACGAATGTGAACAGCGCGAGCATCGCGGCGGCGGGTCGGGCGGCGGGCAGCGCCACCGACCAGAAGGTGCGGATCATCGACGCGCCGTCGACGCGCGCGGCCTCGATGAGCTCGAACGGCAGCGCCTCGCGCAGGTACTGGGTCATCCAGAACACGCCGAAGGCCGTGACCATGCCCGGCACGATGACCGCCTGGAGTTTGCCCACCCAGTCCAGCTTGGCCATGAGGATGAACAGCGGCACGACGCTCAGCTGGGTCGGGATCGCCATCGTCGCGATGACGAACACGAGCAGCCCGCCGCTGCCGCGGAACCGCAGCTTCGCGAAGGAGTAGCCGGCCAGGGTGGCGAAGAACACCACCGACGCGGCGGTGACGCAGGCCACGATGACGGAGTTGAGCAGCGCGGTCCAGAACTTGATGTCGGACTGCACCGCCCGGACCATGTTGTCCCACAGGTTGCCCTCGGGGATGAGCGACGGGATCGGGTTGCGCGCGATGGTGGTGGCGTCGGACGACCCGAGCAGGATCGTGAAGTACAGCGGGTAGATCGACACGAGCAGCACGAGCGCGAGCACCAGGTACGTGCGCCACGATGGCCGCTTGTCGACGCCGTGGAGGCGGCGGCGCACGGCCCGGGCGGCGCCCTTGCCGGCGAGTTGCTGTGCCATGGGGGAGGACATCTGGTTGTACATCAGCGGCGTCCCTTCTTGCCCGCGGTGGAGGAGATGGATCGCGTGATGGCGAAGTTGACCAGGCCCATCGCGACGATGATGAGGAACAGCAGCCACGACACCGCGGCCGCCCTGCCGAAGTTCTTCTGCGCCCCCCAGCCCAGCTCGTAGATGTACATCGTGAGCGTCATCCACTGCCGGTCGGGCCCGCCCTGGCCGAGGGTGTCGAACATGCGCGGCTCGTCGAAGATCTGGAGGCCGCCGATGGTCGAGGTGATGACGACGAAGATGACGGTCGGGCGCAGCATCGGCACGGTGACCGAGAAGAAGGTGCGCCAACGCGACGCGCCGTCGACGATGGCGGCCTCGTAGATCTCACGCGGGATGGCCTGCATGGCGGCGAGGAAGATGAGTGCGTTGTAGCCGGTCCAGCGGAAGTTGACCATGGTGGCGATGGCGACGTGGGAGGCGAACGGGTCCGCGTGCCAGCCGATTCCGGTGCCGCCCAGGCTCTCGATGACGGCGTTCACCAGGCCGGACTGGTCGGCGAAGATCTTGGCGAAGATGAGCGAGACGGCCACCGGGGCCACCACGTAGGGCAACAGGACGCCCATACGCCAGAAGGTCTTGGCGCGGAGGTTGGTGTCGAGCATGTACGCGATGACGATCGCGGCGATGACCTGCGGCACCGAGGAGAGCAGGAAGATCGAGAAGGTGTTGCGCAGCGCCTTGTAGAAGTTGGGCTGCTGCAGCACGTCGACGTAGTTGGTGAGGCCCACCAGGTCGCCCTGGCCGCCGATGAGGTGCCACTGGTGGACGGAGACCCAGGCCGTGTAGAGCAGCGGGAAGAGGCCGACGATGAAGAACAGGATGAAGAACGGGCTGATGTAGAGGTAGGGCGACGCCTTGACGTCGGCTCTGCTCAGGCGCTGCCGCCAGGTGAGCTGGTTCATGCGAGGACTCTTTCGGGGCCGGGGAACGGGCGGGGGCTGGGGGCCGGGAGGCGACCCCCAGCCCCCGCGGGTGGCTCAGCTGAGGCCGAGGGCGTCGTAGGCGTCCAGGGCCTTGTCCCAGGAGCCGGCGATGTCGTCGGTGTCGGTCACGTCGACCCGGTTGAGCGCGTCGGTCACCAGCTGCGCGAGGGCGAAGTAGTTGGGGCCCTTGTACGGCTGGACGGCGACGGCGTTGGCGCGGTCGGCGAGGATCTCACCGGTGGGTGCGTCGTTGAAGAACGCGTTGGTGGCGCCCAGCAGCGCCGGGTCCGCCAGGGCGTCGACCTGCGACGGGAAGGTGCCCTTCGACTCGAACGCCTTGATCTGCTGCTCGGGGGCGGTCAGCCACGCGGCCAGCTTGATGGCCTCGTCGTGGTTGGGGCCCTGCTCGGGGACGGTCAGGTAGGAGCCGCCCCAGTTGCCGCCTCCGCCGGGGAAGACGTTGGCGATGTCCCAGCCCTCGACGCCTTCGGAGTTGCCCTCGATGACGCCCAGCATCCAGCCCGGGCACAGCATCGTGGCGAAGCCGTCGTTCTGGAAGGCGTTGGTCCAGTCCTCGCTCCACTGCTCGAGGCCGGCCGACAGGCCGTCGGTGGACGAGGCGCCGGCGACCGTCTCGTAGAGCGACTTCATCTCGGCGTTGTCACCCAGGGGGATCGGGGTGCCGTCAGAGTTCTCGAACGGGTTCTCGACCTGGTTCACCATGCCCTGGAAGGTGGCCGCGGCCGAGTCGTACCAGGCGACGTCGGAGTTGGCGACGAAGTCCTTGCCGACGGAGAAGTAGGTGTCCCAGTCGCCCTCGAGGAGCGTCGCGACCTCCTCGCGGTCGGTCGGGAGGCCGGCGGCCTCGAACAGATCGGAGCGGTAGCAGATGGCCTCGGGGCCGATGTCGGTGCCGTAGCCGATGAGCTTGCCGTCGGGCGTGGTGACCGCAGCGGTCTTCCAGTCGAGCCAGCGGCCCTCCACCTCGGGGCTGTTGAGATCGACGAAGCGGTCCGGGTACTGCATGAGCTCGGTGAGCCAGTCGATCTCGATGGCCTCGATGTCGGCGAGGCCGGAGCCCGCGGCCAGGCGGGTGTTCATGTTGTCGCGCGCCTCGTTGGAGGTGGCGGCCTTGCGGTGCTCGACCGTGACGTTGGGGTTGAGCTCCATGTACTCGTCGATGAGGTCCTCGTAGCCGAACTCGTTGAAGGTCGCGACGGTGAGGGTCACCTTTTCGGCGGCGTCCGGCGCGGCGGCCGCTCCGGTGGACTCGGCGGCGTCCGGGGTGTCGGTGCCTGACGAGCAGGCGGTGAGCAGCGCCCCGACGCACGCGACGGCGGCAAGGTTGCGGATGACAGCACGCACTGTGACTCCTTTGTTAGCTGTGCGATGGGAGCGCTCTCATGAATCTGCATCGAATATTCGAGAGCGCTCTCAGGGATTGCCTGGAGCTTACGCAGGCATGCGTGTAGGTGTCAACGAGCGTTACCGAATCGTGATCTGGCCGCCCGGCGCGCGGGCGGTCAGCCCTGGGGGCGCAGCAGCGGGTAGAGGATGGTCTCGCGGATTCCGACGCCGGTGAGCAGCATGATGAGCCGGTCGATTCCGAGACCGAGGCCGCCCATCGGCGGAACGCCGTACTCGAGGGCCTCGATGAAGTCGTTGTCGAACTGCATGGCCTCCGGGTCGCCGCCGGCCGCCTTGATCGACTGCGCCACGAGGACGTCGCGCTGGATGACCGGGTCGACGAGCTCGGTGAAGCCGGTGCCGCGCTCCACGCCCCCGACGATGAGGTCCCACGCCTCGACCTTGCCGGCCTCCGAGCGGTGCTGGCGGGCCAGCGGCTGCGCCACCGACGGGTAGTCGTACACGAAGGTGGGCTGGATGAGCTCGGGCTCGACGAGTTCGGCGAACAGGTCCATCACCATCTTGCCCTCGCCCCACTTCGGGTCGTATTCGATGCCGTTGGCATCGGCGAAGCCGCGCAGGACATCGAGCGGCGTGTCGACGGTGACCTCCTCGCCCAGCTTGGCCGAGAGTGTGGGGAAGACCGGCACCCACGGCCAGTCGCCGTCGAGGTCGACCGTCCCGGCCGGCGTCTCGACCTGGCGGGAGCCCACCGCGTCGGCGGACGCCTGGATGACCTGCTTTGTCAGGTCCGCGACGCTCGCCTGGTCCCCCCAGGACATGTAGGCCTCGAGCATGGTGAACTCCGCCGAGTGCGTCGAGTCGATGCCCTCGTTGCGGAACACGCGGCCCATCTCGAAGACGCGGTCCGCGCCGCCGACCATGGTGCGCTTAAGATGCAGCTCGAGGGCGATGCGCATCGTCATGTCGATGTCGAACGCGTTGATGTGCGTCGAGAACGGCCGCGCGGCCGCGCCGCCGTGGATGAGCTGCAGGATGGGGGTCTCCACCTCGAGGAAGTCCTGGTCGTACAGGGTCTCGCGGATGGCGCGGGTGATCGCCGAGCGGGTGCGCACCATCTGGCGGGCCTCGTCGCGGACGATGAGGTCGACGTAGCGGCGGCGTACTCGGGCCTCCTCGGACAGGTCCTTGTGCATGACGGGCAGCGGACGCAACGCCTTGGACGCCATGCGCCACTCGCTGGCCATGATCGACAGCTCGCCGCGTCGGGACGCGATGACCCGGCCGGTGACCCATACGTGGTCGCCCAGGTCCACGTCGGACTTCCAGGCGGCGAGGGCCTCCTCGCCGACCTCGGCCAGAGACAGCATCACCTGCAGCCGCTCACCGTTCTCGTCGGGCGTGAAGCCGTCCTGCAGGGTGGCGAACGCCAGCTTCCCGGTGTTCCGGATGAACACGACGCGCCCACCCGTGGCGACCACGTCCTGCGTCTCCTCACCGGCGGTGAGGTGCCCCCAGCCGTCGCGGATCTGGCGCAGGGTGTGCGAGCGGGTGAGGTCCGCCGGGTAAGCCTCCACCCCAGCCTCCAGCAGCCGGGCGCGCTTCTCCTTGCGGATGGCGGTCTGTTCCGAGTCGCTGGGCAGGGGGGTGGGGCTATCAGTCACGCCGGACATCCTAACGTGCCGGTCCCCTGGAAGCCGCCCCGCGGCGGGCGCCCCGGGTGCGTCAGGCCAAGCGGAGCGTCACGCCGTCAGCGGTGTCGGCGAACTCGACGTCCGCCAGCGTCGCCACCGACCAGTCCGCCCCGAGCTCCTCGGCGGTGTGGTTGGTGAGGATCCCCAGCACGGCCATGCCGGCCGCCCTGGCGCCGGCGACGCCGGCCGGTGCGTCCTCGCACACCAGGCAGCGCGCGGGATCGACGCCGAGGCGTTCGGCCGCCAGCAGGAAGCTGTCCGGGTTCGGCTTGCCCCGCTCGACGTCGGACTTGGTCACCACGACGTCGGGTCGAGGCAGTCCGGTGGCCCCCAACCGGGCCTCGAGCAGGGGACGCGTGCACGACGTCGCGATCGCGCGGCGGTGGGCCGGGACGGCGCCGAACGCGTCCTCCGCCCCGGGCAGCGGGATCACGCCGTCGGTGTCGGAGACCTCTAGTTCGTCGATGCGGCGCGCGGCCGCCGAAGCCACGGCCGCGGGGAGCAGCGCGTTCGCGATCGTCTCGCTGGGGATGCCCGTGTAGCTCCACAGGGCGTCGCGGTCCACGCCGAACTCCTCGGCCCACTGCAGGTAGGCGCGCACCATGGCCGCGTGCGAATCGGCGATGGTGCCGTCGAAGTCGAAGATGACGGCGTCGAAGGGCCCGGCGGAGGTCACTTCCACAGGGTCATGCCGACGAAGCTGGTCACGATCAGGCCCAGGCCGATGGCCAGGTTCCAGTCGCCCAGCGACCGCAGCCAGTCCAGCTGCTCGTAGGCGAGGTTCCACACCACCATCCAGGCGACGCCGAGGAGGCCGATCGGGATGAAGACGGCGGGCACCCAGTTGCGGCCCGCGGGCGCGAGGCGCGCGGACTCGGACTGCTGCTCGGCCAGTTCGGCCTTCTGCTTGGCCTTCTTCTTCCGGGCGGCGGACTTGCGAACTCTGGATTCGGGCACTTTCTCTCCTCCTTGGGGTACCCAGCCTAGGTCAGGGGCGGCGAATCCCCCACATCCGGATGGTGCGGGGGATTTCGACGCGGGGCCTTCTCGCTCCGCTCGGCGGCGCCCGGCTCAATCGGCGGAGAGGCGGGTAGGCGGGGGCAACTGGCCCCGCTCGGCGGCGCCCGGCTCAGCGGGCGTGGAGGAGGTGGGGCGCCCGGGTACCGTTGGAGCATGGGCATCAGGCGCACCATCGCCGACCGGGTTCCGCGGATCCGCGAGAACATCGGCCGCAATCAGTTGCGCGAACGCTCCGCCAAGGGGCGCGTCGCGACGGTGCTCGTGTGCGTCCTGGCGGGGCTCATGATGACGGTGGCGTCCCTGGCGGCGCGCGGCACGGACCTGCGCACCGACCGGAACGCCGACCTGCGTGACCTGGTCGTCACGCAGGGCGAGCGCAACACCGAGTTGCGCGACGAGTCCGAGGAGCTCCGCACCGAGATCGGGCAGCTCGGCGGCGAGGACACGGATTCGGGGGCGCTCACGGACGAGGTCCGCGAGGCCGAGGAGGCCGCCGGGATGGTGCCGGTCAGCGGCCCGGGCGTCCGGGTCACCCTGACCGACGCCCCCAACGAGATCAAGCCGCCGGGGCTCGACGAGGATCTCCTCGTCGTCCACCAGCAGGACATCCAGGCCGTCGTGAACGCCCTGTGGGCCGGTGGGGCGGAGGCGATGACGATCCAGGGCCAGCGCGTCATCGCGACCACCGGCATCAAGTGCGTCGGCAACACCGTCGTCCTGCACGGCGTCCCCTACGCGCCGCCCTACGTCATCGAGGCCATAGGGCCGCGGGACGAGCTCTTCTCGGGCCTCGCCGACTCGGAGGCGGTGCAGATCTACCGCCAGTACGTGGAGGTCTACGGCCTCGGCTACACCGCCGACGCGGTCGGCGAACTGGACTTCCCGGCATTCAGCGGATCGACCGGGATCGAGCTGGCGCGCGCGTCCGGCTGACGCCACCCCGGCGACGACCGCGCACCGCAGTGGCAGAATGACCGCGTGGCAGCCATTCTCGTCATCGACAACTACGACTCGTTCGTCTACAACATCGTGTCCTACCTGGCGCAGATCGGCGCCGACGTCGAGGTGTGGCGCAACGACGATCCGCGGTTCGCCGAGGACGGCTGGTACGAGCCCTTCGACGGCGTGCTGCTCTCACCCGGGCCCGGCACCCCCGAGGACGCCGGCGTCTGCGTCGACGTGGTTCGCAACCTGGGCGGCGTCCGGCCGCTGTTCGGCGTGTGCCTGGGCCTCCAGGCGATGGGCGTCGCCTACGGCGGCGTGGTGGACCGGGCCCCCGAGTTGCTGCACGGCAAGACCTCCCCGGTGTTCCACGAGGGCAGGGGGGTCTTTGCGGGGCTGCCCTCGCCGGTCACGACGACCCGCTACCACTCGCTGGCCATCGTCGAGGACACCGTCCCCGACGTGCTCGAGGTGACGGCCCGCACCGGCAACGGCGTGATCATGGCCGTGCGGCACCGCACCCTTCCCGTGGAGGCGGTCCAGTTCCACCCGGAGTCCGTCCTCACCGAGGGCGGCTACCAGATGCTCGCCAACTGGCTGGTGGAGTGCGGCGACCCGGACGCCCCCCGCAGGGCCGCCACGCTGTCACCGCTCGTCACCACCGACCTCGGCCTCTGACGCCTCAGCTCTGCGTCGGAGTCGCCGACGGATCGGGCCTCGGGGCCGCCCCGCTGTTGCCCGGCGGCTGATCCGACGGCGGGGCCGTCGACGTCTGGCTCGGGGTGGGGGTCGGCGTCGGGGTGGGCGTCGGGGTGGGCGTCGGCGTCGGGGGAGCCAGGGCGACGATCACCGAGATCGACTCGGTGCGCGACAGAACCGTGTTCGGCGACGGATCCTGATCGAACACCAGGCCCGGCTGGACCTCGCTGGTCTCCTCCTCACGCACCTCGAGCGTGTATCCGGCGTCCTCCGCGACTGACTGCGCCTCGGCCAGCGTCAGCGTCCTCAGCGACGGCACCAGCGAGTTGCCCGTGGCCACCGTGAGGATGATCTCCTGATCGGGGTTCGCCTCGGCGCCGGAGGCGGGGTTGACCTCGACGACGTCGCCCGCGATCGCGTCGATCGGCTCATCGGCGGGGTCGGCGTCCTCCTCGCGGATGTTGGTGAAGCCCGCGTCCTCGAGGATCGACCTGGCCTCGTCCACCGGGATCCCGGTGAGGCCGTCGGGGATCTCGATCACCTCGGCGCCGCTGGAGACGGTCAGCACGACGGTGGAACCGAGGTCGACCATCTCGCCGGCCTCCGGGTCGGTCTCCAGGACGTCGCCGCTGTCCTCGTCGTTGCCGACGACGTACTCGACCTGGGCCTCCAGCCCGGCGCTTTCGAGCTGCGCGGTGGCGGCCAGTTCTGTCTGCCCCACCACGACCGGCACAGCGACCTGCTCCGGGCCCTCGGGCTCGGGCGGGTTGAGGATCATCCAGATCACGATTCCCAGGGCCACCACGACGACGCCCGCGATGATCCACAGGGCGATGAGGCCCTTGTTGGACTTCTTCTCCTCGTCCATCTCGTCGAGCTCGGACGGGGTCACGGCGGCGGCCGCGGCCACGGCCGTCGGGGCGACGCCGCGGCGGGCGGTCGTCGTCATGGGGTCGGACGGGATGACCTGGGTGGCGGCGCCCACGGGAAGCGCGGCGTGCACCGGTTCACCGGCCAGCGCCCGCAGCAGGTCCTCGCGGAACTCGGAGGCGTCCTGGTAGCGGTCCCGCGGCTCCTTGGCGAGCGACTTCAGGACGATCGCGTCCATCGGCGCGGTGACCTCAGGGTCCACCTCCGACGGCGGGACGGGGGTCTCGCGGACGTGCTGGTACGCGACGCTCACGGGGGAGTCGCCCTTGAAGAGCGGCTGGGAGGTGAGGAGTTCGTAGAGCAGGCAGCCGACGGAGTAGATGTCGGAGCGGTTGTCCACCTTCTCACCGCGCGCCTGCTCGGGGGAGAGGTATTGAGCGGTGCCGATGACGGCGGCGGTCTGCGTCATGGTGGCCGACGTGTCGGCGACGGCGCGGGCGATGCCGAAGTCCATCACCTTCACGGTGCCCGACGGGGTGAGCATCACGTTGGCGGGCTTGATGTCGCGGTGGATGATGCCGGCGCGGTGCGAGTAGGCGAGCGCGTCGAGCACACCCGCGGTGAACTCGAGGGCGCGCTGCGGCACGATCTTGCGGCCGTCGCGCAGCACCTCGCGCAGGGTGACGCCTTCCACAAGCTCCATGACGATGTAGGGCACCGACACGTCGGAGGAGGGGTCCTTCTCCTCGCCCGTGTCGTAGACCGCGACGATGTTGGGGTGGTTCAGGCCTGCGGCCGACTGCGCCTCGCGGCGGAACCGGGCCTGGAAGGTCGGGTCGCTGGCCAGGTCGAGCCGCAGTCGCTTCACTGCGACGTCGCGTTCGAGCCGGAGATCGCGGGCGCGCCACACCTCGGCCATGCCGCCGCGGCCGATCACCTGGTCGAGCTCGTAACGGCCGCCGAGCAGGGCTCCTCGCTCTGTCATCGATCCCGTTCCTTTCGGATAGTCCGGCACAATACTGCGCCACCAACCTGAGACATTACTGAGAGGTTCATCGCAGCGCCTCCATCACGGACTTGAAGATGGGGGCCGCGAGCCGGCCCCCGGAGATGTCGTCGCGGGCCACGTCGGCGTTCTCCACGAACGCGACGATCGCCACGGTCGGGTCCTCGGCGTAGCCGACGAACCATGCGTAGGGCGGCCGGTCCTCGGCCGACTGGGCGGTTCCGGTCTTCCCGCCGATGACCATGCCGTCGATCTGGGCGGGGGTGCCGGTGCCGTCCTCGACGACGGCCACCATCATCTGCTGCAGCAGCCGCGCGGACGAGGCGCTGATCGGCCGCGCGATCTCCTCGGGGCCGTGGGCCTCCAGGACGGTGAGGTCGGGGCCGGTCACGGTGTCGACGATGTGCGGGTTCATCAGGACGCCGTCGTTGGCGATGGCGGCGGTCACCAGCAGCATCTGCAGGGGCGAGGCGGCGACTTCGTACTGGCCGATGGCGCTCAGCGCGGTCTGGGCCTCGTCGATGTCCTCGGGGAACCGGGACACGGCGGCGCCGATGTCGATGGTGGGGTCCTGGTTGAACCCGAAGGCCTCCGCCATGGCCTGCAGTTCGTCGGCGCCGAGGTCCATGCCGAGCTGCGCGAATGCGGTGTTGCACGACGTCATGAGCGCCTGCTCCAGGGACACGGTGGTGCCGCCGCAGTTGGTGGAGTTGCCGATCGACCGGGTCGAGTTGGGCAGCGGGAGCGACACGGGGGCGTCAAGCGGGGTACTCGGCACCATGCCGTCCTCGAGAGCGGCCGCCGCGGTGACGAGCTTGAACGTCGAGCCCGGGGGGTACACCTCGCGGGTGCCGCGACCCTTAAGGGGCTCGTCGGGGGCGTCGATCAGTTCGGCCCAGGCGTCGCGGGCGGCGTCGAGGTCCACTGTCGAGAGCCGGTTGGGGTCGTAGGTGGGGGTGGACACCAGGGCGAGGATCTCGCCGGTCTCGTAGTCCATCGCGATGGCCGCGCCCAGATTGTCGCCAAGCGACTGCACTCCCGCCGCCTGGGCGGCCGGGTCGAGCGACGTGGACAGGTTGGCGCCCTGCGGCTGCCTGCCCGACAGCAGGTCGAGGATTCGGTCCGCGGCCTGGCTGGACGAGGTGCCGGCGAGTTCCTCGTTGTACGAGCTCTCGAGCCCCGACTGGGCGTAGTCGTAGGAGTACCAGCCCGTCACCGAGGACCAGAGGTCCCCGTCGGAGTACTCACGGACGAAGGGGAAGCGCCCGCCGGCCTCCACCGACATGGCGATGGGCGTGTTGCCGACGAGGATCGCGCCGCGCTGCTCGGCGAACTCGGCGTCGCGCACGCGCCGGTTGCGCGGGTCCGCGTTGAGCGAGGGGGTCTGGATGATCGAGATCTGGGTGAGGTTGAGCAGCAGCGCCGCCATCATGATCGCGACGAACACCGCCACCTTGCGGATCGGGCTGTTCATCGGCTGATCACCTGCGTCGCGTCGTCGACGGTGCCCGCCTCGCGGGGCGCGGCGGTCGCGGCCTGCGGCATGCGGCCCCGGTGGGAGATGATCAACAGGATGGCGACGATCATCCAGTTCGCCACGAGCGACGATCCGCCCTGCGACATGAACGGGGTCGTCAGGCCGGTGAGCGGGAGGAGCCGCGTCACGCCGCCGATGATGGCGAAAACCTGGAGTGCGAACGCGAAGCTGAGGCCCGCCGCGAGGAGCTTGCCGAAGCCGTCGGGCGACGTGACGGCCGCCTTGAAGCCCCGGGCGACGATGAGCGCGTATATGACGATGATGCCCATCAGGCCGACGATGCCGATCTCCTCGCCGAGGGCGGCGGCGATCATGTCGCTCTTGGCAAGCGGCGTGAGGCCGGGGCGGCCGAGGCCCCAGCCGCGGCCGAACAGGCCGCCCCACGCGTAGCCGAACTGCGCGCTGATGATCTGCAGGTTCCGGTCGTAGTCGCTGAAGGGGAACAGCCACGCGTTGACGCGGCGGGACACGTGGGGCGTGAACAGGAACGCGGCGACGCCGGCGATCATGAACATGATGCCGGCGAGGATCGGCCAGGCCGGCCGCTCCGTCGCGATGTAGATCATGACGGTGAACAGGCCGAAGAACAGCAGCGACGTGCCCAGGTCGTTCTGGTACACCATCACGACCAGACACATCGCCCACATGACGGCGATGGGGCCCAGGTCGCGGGCGCGGGGCAGGTCGAGGCCGAGGAAGCGGCGGCCCGCGAGCGCCAGCACGTCGCGCTTCTCGTAGAGGTAGGCGGCGAAGGCGATCGCGAGGAGGATCTTGGCCACCTCGGCGGGCTGGAAGGAGTAGCCGAACACCCGGATCCAGATCTCGGCGCCGCCGGAGGAGACGCCGAGGCCCGGCACGAGGGGAAGCAGGATCAGCACCAGGCCCGCGATGAACATCAGATAGGGGAAGCGCTGGAGGCGCCGGTGGTCGCGCAGGAAGATGACCACGGCGGCGAACAGCACCAGCCCCAGCAGCGTCCACACGAGCTGGGTGCGGGCGTCGTCGTTGACGGGCTCGGGGATCTGGTCGATGCGGGAGATCATCGCCAGGCCCAACCCGTTGAGCAGGAGGACCGAGGGGAGGATCACCGGGTCCGCGTACGGGATGCGCAGGCGCACCACCAGGTGCGCGGCGATCCCGATGACGTACCAGATCACCGCGACGGGGATCACGCCCTCGGGCAGTTCCCCGTACAGGTTGAGGCTCGTGATGATCCAGCCCGCCAGTCCGAACGACTGCGCGAACAGGATGAGAACCAGCTCGATGTTGCGGCGCTTCTTGTAGACGATGACCTCGTCGGAGACGGCCGGCTGGACGGCGGCGCTCATCAGCAGGCCTCCGGGTCCGCTTCGGCGCTGCTGCTCGGCGTCGCCGTGACGGCCGGTGGGACGAGGAAGGTGGGTACCGGACTGGACCCGGGGGCGTCGCCGCCGGGGGCCGTGGTCGCGGTGGGGAGCCCGGGGACCGTCGGCGACGGTGAGGGGCTGGGGGTGGCGGTGGCCTGCGGCGCCGGGTTCTCCCGTAGGCGCCGGACCTCGACGCAGCGCTCGGCGATGCCGCGCAGCTGCTCGGTGGTCTCCAGCCCGGCCTCGAGCCCGCTCACCGGGATGGTGGACTCCACGGCCCGCTGGTAGAACCTCGGCAGGTCCGACACGGCGACGTCGGAGCGTGTTTCGAGGCTGCCGAAGGTGAATCCCAGCACGTCGCCGGGCAGGCCGTTGTAGACGGCGACGTAGCCGTCGTCGGCCGCGACGAAGTACCGGGTTCTGGCGTAGGCGTAGACGCCCCAGGCGCCGGCGCCGATCACCAGGGCGATCGCGAGGATCATGGCGGTGATGCCGGGCCACCTGCGGTGGGACTCCTGGGGGGCGTAGCGGGCCACCTCGTCGGCGCCGTGGTCCTGGTCCCCGTGGTCGGCGACGGGCCAGGCCGACGGGCGCCGGCCCGATTCCCGGGGACCGCTGCCGACGGCGGGCACCTTGACCTCGGAGGCGGCGCCCACGAGAACGCCCTTGCGCGCGTCGAGGGCCTCGTCCTGGTCGACGACGTCGCCGACCACGACCGTGATGTTGTCGTGACCGCCGTTGCCGTTGGCGGCCGCCGCCAACTCCGCGAGAGCCTCGGACGGGTCCTCGATGCTGAGGAGCTCCTTGAGTTCGTCGTCGGAGACGAGCCCGGAGAGGCCGTCGGAACAGAACATGACGCGGTCGCCCAGCTGGGCGTCGAACACGTCGAGGTCCGGCTCGAACTCCACCTGGCCGTTGAGAACCTTGAGGATGAGGGAGCGGTGCGGGTGGGTGGCGGCCTGCTCGGGGGTGATGCGGCCGTCGTCGATGAGGGACTGGACCCAGGAGTGGTCGTGGGTGAACTGCTTGAGCTCGCCGTCGCGCAACAGGTAGCCGCGGGAGTCGCCGACGTGGCCCACTCCGAAGCTGGTGCCGTCGAACATGGCGCCGCAGAAGGTGGTGCCCATGCCGTCGAGTTCCAGGTTCTCCTCGATGAGTTCGCTGAGCTTCGAGTTGGACCTGGCGATCATGCCGGCGATGACGCCGAGCATCTCCTCCCCGTCGGCCGCCCGCCTGTCCGACTTCGCGGCCTCCTGCGCGGCGACGGCGGAGGCCAGGTCCCCGGCGGCGGCACCGCCCATGCCGTCGGTGACGAGCAGCATCGTCGGCGAGGCGTAGCCGGAGTCCTGGTTGTTCTTGCGGACCCGGCCGACCTCGGAATGTGCGGCGAAGCGGAGGGAGAAGACCATCAGATCTCGAACCGCATCAGGGTGCGCCCGATCCTGACGACGTCGCCGACGGTCACCTTGGTGGGCTCGGTGACGAGCTTCCCGTTGACGTAGGTGCCGTTGGTGGACTGCAGGTCGGAGATGACCCAGGTCGTGGCGTCCTTCTGAATCAGCTGCGCGTGGCGGGCCGAGGCGTAGTCGTCGTCGAGGAGCAGAGTCGAGTCAGCCGCGCGTCCGAGGTTGATGGTGGGTTCGACGGGTACCGACACGCCCTGCTGGGTGCCCGAGGTGATGGCGAATCTGGTGGGGAGCTTCGAGCGTTTCCGGCTGCGGCCGCGGTCGGCCGGGATGGCGGCCAGCGAGGAGGCGGGGACGCGTCGCCCGAAGAGGTCGGTGCGTACGACGTTGGCGACGAACAGGATGAAGAGCCACAGGAGTGCCAGGAAGACGATCTTGACCGCGGCGACGATGAGGTCGGACACGGATCACGACCCCGTCGGCGTGTGGATCAGCATCCGCGTGCTGCCGATCTCGATCCGGGTGCCTTCACCGACCCGGGTCTTCGTCACGCGGCTGCCGTTGACGTGCACCCCGTTGGTGGAGCCCAGGTCCTCGATGGTGATGACCGGGTGGTCCGGATCACCGGAGACGGTGATCATCGCGTGCCGACGGGAGACGCCCGGGTCGTTGAGCCGGAGGTCGGCCTCGGCCCCGCGCCCGATGAGGATCCCGGGGGCGGTCAGCGGGTGGCGGACGCCGTTGACCTCGAGGACCAGGGTCCCCGAGGTGGGCTGCGGCTCTCCGCCCGGGGTCGGTTCCGGCGTGCCGTCCGACGACACGGCCTCGCTGGAGACGGTGAACTGGCCGGTGGGCAGGGACTCGTCGAGGGTGTACTCGATCGTGACCGGGCCGTTGAACACGTAGTGCCGCTCGGAGGCGTGGTCGCGGATGCCGGGGAGGATCTCGGCGTTCAGCGTCTTGGTGTAGGGGACGAGGCGGTCGTAGTCGGCCTTCGACAGGCCGATGGTGAACGCGTTGGGAACCAGCCTGCGGTCCCTGCTGAGGAGCTTCGCCTCGGCGTCGAGTTCGCGCTGGATACCGGCGACGATCTCGACGGGGTGGACGAAGCCCTTGAAGGCACGGGCGAAGACCTTGCCGACGGCGGACTCAATCCGCTTCTCGGCCTTGTCGAAGACTCCCATGCGCCCCCTCCCGTTGCTCGTTCGGCGTCGCCCCCACGACTCGGTTACGCGCTCAGTCTAACGGGCGCCTGCTCAGGGCAGCGAGACGAGGCCCTGACATGCGCCTTCGCGTCCGCTTCCAGTCCGGAGTCGGCCCTCCAGCGCTTGCAGTTGCCGCGACTGCCCGGCAACTGCGAGCACTGGAGCAACCCGGGCCCCTCAGGCGTCGGGGAGCGCGGCGTGGCTGTGCGCCCAGGGGAACGACGGCAGCGCCTGGGCGAACGCCCGCAGGATGACCTGCGAGCCCTCGAGCGCGGACAGCGATTCCTCCGCGAGCCGGGACTCGACCTGATCCGCGACGGACCGGACCTCCGGCGAGGTCCGCAGCGATTCGGCCAGCTCGTCGCGCACCATGTTCCACAGCCAGTCGCGCTGCTGCGCGAGGCGGCGGGCGTGCAGCGAACCTTCCTGCTCCAGCTCCGCGCGGTGTTTCTCCACCGCGTCCCACAGCTCGTCCAGCCCGACGCCGGTGTACGACGAGCAGGTCATGACCGGGGCCCGGCGCTTCTTGGTGTCGCTGGTGATCAGCTTCATCGCGATCGACAGCTCCCGGGCGGCCACCCGGGCGGCCTGCTCGTTGTCGCCGTCGGCCTTGGTGATGCCGATCACGTCGGCGAGTTCGAGGATGCCGCGCTTGATGCCCTGCAGCTGGTCACCCGTGCGGGCCACCTGCAGCATGAGGAACGTGTCGGTCATGCCGGACACCGCGATCTCAGACTGGCCGACGCCCACGGTCTCCACCAGGATCACGTCGTAGCCCGCGGCCTCCAGGACCAGCATGGACTCGCGGGTGGCGCGGGCGACGCCGCCGAGATGCCCGCTCGACGGCGAGGGGCGGATGAAAGCGTTCTCCCGCGAGGCGAGCTCGGCCATCCGCGTACGGTCGCCGAGGATGGACCCTCCGGTGCGGCTCGACGACGGGTCGACGGCCAGGACGGCCACCTTGTGCTTGCGCTCGTCGATGAGCTTGACGCCCATCGCGTCGACGAACGTGGACTTGCCGGCGCCCGGGACGCCGGAGATGCCGACGCGGAACGCCTGCCCGGTCAGCGGCGCGATGCGCTTGAGCAGCTGGTGGGCGAGTTCGCGGTGCTCGGGCTTGGTGGACTCCACCAGGGTGATCGCCCGCGCGATGTGGCCGCGCGAGCCGTCCACGATCTTGTCGGCCAACTCCTCGATCGAAACCTTGCGCATGTCCTCGACCCTACTGGGTCGGGGTGCAGCCGCAGGCGGGGTCCCCCTCGACGAGGGTGTGGTCGCTAGTAGGCGCCGTTGGATTTCAGAACGGCCTTGAAGGTACGCAGCAGGATCACCATGTCCTGCACCAGGGACCAGTTGTTCACGTAGTAGAGATCGAGGCGCACCGTGTCGTCCCAACTCAGATCCGAGCGGCCTGAAACCTGCCACAGTCCCGTGATCCCCGGCCGCACGTCGAGGCGCCTTCGTACGCGGTCCTCGTAGAGCGCCACTTCGCCCTCGAGCGCGGGACGTGGCCCGACCAGGCTCATCTCGCCGCGGATGACGTTGACGAGCTGCGGCAGCTCATCGATCGAGTACCGACGGATGAACCGGCCGAACGGGGTGATCCGCGGGTCGTTGCGCATCTTGAAGAGGGCGCCGTCCGCCTCGTTCGCCTCCTCCAGGGTCTCCGCGCGGATCCGCTCCGCGTCGATCACCATCGACCGGAACTTGAACAGCCGGAAGACCCGCCCCGACCGTCCGACGCGCGTCTGGGTGAAGAGGACGGGGCCGCCGTCGCCCAGCTTGATCACCAGGGACGTGATGAGGAGCAGCGGGGACAGAATGAGGATGAGCGTCAGCGACGTGATGATGTCGAAGAGTCGCTTGGTCGCTGTCAGCGAGCGTTCCGCCTGGGGCTTGCCCACGTGCATGAGTGGCAGGCCCGCCACTGGTACTACCTGGATCCGCTGCGCGGCGACGTCCGTCAACGCGGGGACCACGATCATCTCGGTGTCGTGCCTCTCGAGCCTCTGCGCAATCTCGTTGAACTCGCGTCCCCGCTGGAGCGAGCCGTTGGTGAAGATGACCGCCTTGGCCCCGGTGCGGTCGATGAGGGGCAGGAGGTCGCCCGGTGTGGTCACTTCCGTGGCCGCGTCGACGCCCGATCCGTTGCTGCGCATGGTTTGCCTGAGAAGCGGATGGGTCGTGTCGGGGGTGACCAGGCCGATCGGTTGGTAGCCGAGCCACGCCTCGCGCCTCAGCACGTCGACGACGTCCTCGACCGATGCCGGGTCTCCGACGACGAGCGTAGGAACCAGGAACCGTCCGCGGGCGCGGGCTCGCTGGAGCAGGCGCCTAGTGGTGAGGCGACCGACGAGCAGTGCCGGAACCCCGATGAGGACGAGAATGGCGGTGAAGCCGCGCGACAGCGGATACTCGGTCAGGAAGGCCGCAAAGCCCAGCGCGAGCAGGAAGATGACCGAAGCGACGAGCACCTGGCGGTACTCCTGCACCCCGACACCCCAATGGCGACGACGGTAGGCCCCGGCCACGGCCAGGGTCAGGACCCAGCCGAGCACGATGAGCGGGGCGATCGGTGCAACGAGCGTCCTCGTGTCGACCGCTTCCGGGAGCATGACCGGACCGCTCAACCGCAGCCAGACGGCGACTAGCGCGGACGCAGCCACGATCGCGGTATCCACCACAATCAGCGCCAGTCGATAGGAACGGCCCACACCATCACCCCCCGGAAGTGTTAACTTTAGCAAGTTGCGGCGCATCCGCCGCATTGTGCGCCGACCGTTGATCGGGCCGCGGGAGTCCTGCCGGTTCAGGAGTTGAGCCGAGCGGCGAGTTCGGCGTAGAGCTCTGCCGTTCGACGCCAGTCGTGGCCCACGGCTTGTTCCCGCGCGCGCAGTCGCCAGCCTGCCAGTTCCGCGGCGGCCAGCCTCTCCATCCGATCTCCGATGACCTCGGGCTCGGGCGGCACCACGAACCCGCTCGCCCCGTCGTCCACGGCTTCCGGGACCACTCCGACGGGTGTCCCCACGACGGGCAGGCCGCATGCCAGGGCCTCGAGATAGACGAGACCGCTCGACTCGTAGTAGCTCGGAAGGACGAAGAAGTCACTGGCGGCCATGAGATGAGGCACGTCGCGGCGCGGGCCGACGAACAGCACGCGCTCGGCGACACCGATGGCGTCCGCCTGCCTCTGTGTCTCCTCGATGGTCGTGCTGGTACCGCCGACCACCATCAGGAGCACGCTCGGGGCATGGACGAGCGACTCGATGACGAGATCGAGCCCCTTGCGGCCGAACTCGTGTCCCACGAACAGCGCGACACGGTCGTCATCTTCCAGCCGGAACTCGCTCCGGGCGGCCTCGCGCTCCTGAGGGTTCGGCGGATGGAAACGGTCGAGGTCCACGCCGTTCGGAATGACGGTGACCGGAGGGGTCACTCTGCCGAACGTGCGGCGCAGAGTCGCCACCTCGGTTTCACACAGCGCCACGACTGCGCGGTGGGTCCGGCTGCGGTAGCGGTACAGGTCGCGGAAGAAGGTGAACAGGTGGGTGGGGTTGCGCACCATCCGCCAGAGGAAGCGCCCGCGGGCCCTCATGGCCGCGGCCACGATCCCGTGGTTGACGTAGATGTCGCCGGCCATCAGATCGTTGTGGCAGATCGACACCGCGTCGGGTCGCTCGGCGAGGAACTCCTTCGCCCGCCTGGTACCGACTGTGAAGAACCACAGCATCCGGCGCGTGACACCGATCGCGTAGCCGATCCGGTCGTTCGGAATCCGATGCGGTTTCCGGCCTCTGAGCGCGGTCGCGTACGTGAAGGTCTCCGTCTCGATCCCCATCGCCCGGAACTCGCGGTCCAGGTTCCAGGCGACCCCGGCCACTCCGCTGCCCGGCCCGATCGTCGGCACGAGCTGCACGATCCGCATGCCGCCTCCTGGTCCGTCGTGTTGGCGTTCAGTCTCGCATGCGCGGGGCCGTCAGCGATCGGCCCTGCGGAGAATGCCGCGAGCGCAGGCGTCGGCGAGGAAGTCGTCCACGTCCCCGCGTACCTCGTCCACCGGAACCCCGAACAACGCGGCGACCCGTTCGGCGACCGTCCGCCCATCGTCGGCGCGTGCCTCCCGCCAGATCTCGGCCGCCGCCCCGTCCAGCACCAGGACCGGCCCCTCTGGGACCCGCGCTGCATAGACGGTCGTCACCGTCTCGACGGCGGCCGCACCGTCGGCGAGCTCGTAGCGTTCAGGCACGGCGCCCTCCCGGGTTCCGCAGGACCCTCAGCTGTTCCCGCAGACCCCTTACCGGACGCGCCAGGAACTCCCGGACGATCTCGCGGCGGGTCGGGGGGCGGTGCAGAACGACGGTCAGATGTTCCACGTTGACCAGTGGCGCGAACAGGGCCGTATGGGCGGCCTCCCGCCAGGTGGGGGCGGCGAGGATCCGCGCGCGCCATTCCTCGAAGCGGGTGCCTCCCCGTGACACGGCCTTCCACAGCGCGTACTCGCGATGGTCGCGGTAGTCATCGAGTCGCCCGGTCGCGGCGGCGAAGGCGACGTGGGCGTGGAGCGACTCGACGAGCGCCTCGACCTCGGCTCGGCGCGCCTCCCCGGCATCGAGCCAGGCCGCATGGACATCGCGGCCCGGAACCGACGCCTTCGAGCGCGCGGCGTTCAACACCAGGATCAGGGACTGGGCGCCGGGGTTCGGGACCGTGCAGGTCACCGAGGCGATCTCGCGCTGCCGATGGTCCTGCCACAGAATCTCGAACGCATCCCTGGGCCGCGCCCCGATACCCGGGAAGTGTCGGTGGACATCGACGTATCCCCAGGACTGGTGCCAGAGCGCAGCCGCATGGCCGAACGGGGAGCCTGCCCGGAAGCCGATCACCCGTCGCCATCCCGCCGACTGCAACTCGCTGAGGAAGGCGTCCACCTCGGCAGGGTCCACGAGCACATCAACGTCGGTTCCGATCCGCTCAGGTACCACCTCGGGATCCACGGCGTAGCCCTTGATGTGCAGGATACGAATGCCCGACGCGTCGGCGACGCGCTGCACGGCGGCGTGCCCGAGGCGCACGGTCACACCGAGTGGCACTCCGCGGCTCGCCTCCGTCACGGGGCCAAGCCTATAGGGTGGGCCCGTGACGATCGGTGCTCCCGGACTCGAGCTGTCGGGCCTGTCATGCCGGCTTGAGATCGCCTTCGGCGGATCGCGCGCCACTGAACTGCGGGCCGCGATGGAGCGAGCGTGGACGCGTTGCCTCACGGGCCTCCCGGACCCTGCAGACGCGGGCGGCCTGCGCGTGGAACTCCATGCCGAGGGCGAGCGCGGCAGCCACGGCGAGGGCGTGGTCAGCGGAACCGACCTCGCCCGTGTTCTTCAGAACACGACCCAGTCCGTGACCCACGCCTTCGTCCGGGCCCAGGCAGGGTCGCTGCTGATGTTGCACGGCGGGGCCTGCTCCGATCCGGTGACTGGTGCCACCGTCGGGTTCGTCGCTCCCGGGGGGACGGGCAAGACGACTCTGGCCCGCCGGCTCGGCCGCCGGTTGGGCTATGTCACCGACGAGACGGTCGGCATCCGGCCGGATGGCTCGGTCGTTCCGTACCCCAAGCCGCTCTCCATCCGCCCCGCCTCGGGTACGGGTCCGAAGATCGAGACCTCTCCGGATGAACTGGGACTGCTGCCCGCGCCGGACTCGCCACGGCTGACCCGCCTCGTCCTGCTGCGCCGGGATCCGTCGCATCCGGGGCCGTCGAGACTGACGCCCTTGAACATGTCCGAAGCGATCGTCGAGCTTGCGCCCGAGTCGTCGTCGCTGAGCAGTCTGCCGCGACCGCTGCATCTGTTGGCGGAGTTGTTGCAGTGCACCGGGCCTGTGCTGCGCTGCGACTACGCCGAGGCGGACGAACTGGCTCCCAGGCTCCTGGAGGTGCTGGGATGAGTGATCGTGTCGTGCGCGTCGAGCCCGTCGACCACCTCGCCATCGACGACGGCGCGCTGCTGCTCTACGAGCGCAGGGTCTTGCGAGTGAATGAGCTCGGCGCAAGTATCTTCGAGTGGTGCGAGCAGCCGCGCGCGGTGTCCGAACTCGCGAGTCTCCTGGCAGAGGAGTTCGGCTCGCCCCCGGAAGCCGACATCGAGGAGGCGACGTTGGCGGTCGTGACGGAGTTGCAGGAGCGCGGAGTACTGAAGCAGACAGGATCGGAGAGTTGAGCGTGGCGCTGAAGGAGCACATGAGGTCGTTCGTCATCAACCTGCCCGGTGCCGACGACCGCCTCGCCGCGTTCCGCGCCAAGGAGGCCGAGGTCGGCCTCGAGTCGGAGGTCTTCCCCGCCGTCAACGGCGCCGAACTGCCGTCCTTTCCCGCTCATCGCAAGCATCTGACCCCCGGTGAGATCGGTGTCCTCCTGTCCCACCGGACCCTGTTGCGTGACAGGGCTGCCGGGTCCGGCACGGAATGGATCCTGATCATGGAGGATGATGTCCACTTCTGGGATGACTTCCCGGACCTGTTGGCCCGGACGGTCAGTGATGCCGACCGGATGGGCAAGCGCATGGTTCAGCTGGGCTGGGTGCCGCTGACCAGGAAGCCCCGGTGGGCCTCCCTGGTCAGGGACCGTCTCGTCGCCAGCCGCGCTGTCAGGGTGGCCGCCCGGATCGTGCGGCCCCACGTGACGATGGAGCCGCCGTGGGTGGTCGACGCGCCGTTCGGCTGGGGGGCGCACTGCTACATGGTGCGGGCGGACTTCGCCGGGGCGCTCGCAGACCTGCTCGACGGGCCGCGCATCCACGCGCCTCTCGACCACTACTACAGACTGCTCCGTCTGCTGTATCCCGACGAGGTCGGCCGGGCGCGGTTCTCGCTCGCCGGGCAGACGCCGGGGCATGGGTCGACGACAGTCGCCGACCGGCAGGAGCGTGCATTCCAGACCGACTCCCGAGGCAGGGTGCTGCGCTCGATCTAGCCGTGCAGCACCGTCCGCGTGGACGTGCGGGTGCCACGACCCGGCCGGCCCCCGCCTGATCGGACAGGTGGTTCGACAGCCAGTACAGTCTCGATGTGAGGCCCGGCGGCGGGCGGGGAAGCGTCACGGGAGGTGGAGGCATGTCCGGCAGCAACGTCCGGGGCTCGGCGACGCCGACGTGTGCGTACATCGTGATCAGTCATTCGCTGCCGGAACAGACCGAACGTCTGCTGCGGGCGATCCGGTCCTCGTCGCCCACCTCCGCGGTCGTGGTGATGCACGACGGCCGAGAGTCTCCGCCCCCACGTGCGCTGGCCACGAGGTGTCTCGTCGTCGAGCACGGGCTTGCCACCGACTGGGGATCCTGGGAGATCGTGGAAGCCATGCTCGAAGGGTGCAGGATCGCCCGCCGGGAGTTCGGGACCGACATCTACGCAATCGTCTCCGGCCAGGACTATCCGGTGGTCGACCTCGCAGCATGGGAGTGCCGATTCGGTGCCGTCGGGGGCTGGCAGGGATCTGCGCAACCGGTCACCTACCGGCCGCGCTGGGGGAGGCGCTACGGCGAGGGCAACGACAACTTCACCCGGTTCCATTACCGCTGGTACCCGCTTCCCGGCGGCCAAGTCCTCGACGCGTCGGGTTCCTCGTGGGCCCGGGGTGTCCGATGGGCGTTGTGGAAGGTCGGTCACTACTTCGAGCCGATCATCGACGTGCGACACGTGACGCGTGGCCGTGGCTTCCACATCGGGTTTCGAGCCGTTCGGGGGCCGCTCGGCCGCTCGGTCCGCTGCATGCTCGGGTCCCAATGGCTGGCCATGGACCGGGCACGGTTGGTCGGACTCCTCCAGCGCCACGAGAGTGATCGCAGGCTGCGCCGTCAGTTCGAGCGCAGCATCATCCCTGACGAAGCCTACTTCCAGACCCTGTTGAGCGACCAGTGCCCACAGCAGCAGGCGCCGCCCGTGTCGCACGTGAAATGGTCCCCCGACACCGACGGTGCGGGCACGCTGACGCTCGATGACCTGGACGAGATCCTGGCCGGCGGCAGCCCCTTCTGCCGGAAGGTGGCTCTGCCTGAGAGCGGAGACCTCATGGACCTGCTGGATGTGCGACGCGGGGCCGTCACCTGACCGGACGGGGCCGCACCTGCCGCCAGGCGGCCAGCGGGCTGCTCCGGGGGAGCTCCACCGCCAGGTCGAGGGCCGCGAGGAGCCCGTCCTGGCGTCGCCGCAGCACGTGGGCGTCGACCGTCCCGGCAGACCGGGCGGCGTGGTCGAAGTCGGCTCGGCTGTCGATGTCGACCAGCCTCGTCCGCCCGGGAGTCAGCACCGACTCGTAGTCGCGGAACTTGAACTGTCCTCCCCAGAGGTCGGGCTCGCGGCGCGTCCATGCGGCGGGGATGCCGAACGCGTCGGCCGTGATGAGGCCGTGGAGGCTGGTGGTGATCACGGACTCGCACCGGGCGATCTCCCGCACTACGTGGCCCGGGCCGTGTGCCACGTCGATGATCGTGACCTCCTCCGGCGAGGCGGCCTTGACCGCGGACCACAAGCGGTCGGACCTGTGCATGTGATGGGGAACCACGCCGACGCGCCAGCGAGGCCGTCGGCGCCGGAGATATCGCGAGACGAGGATGCCCGGGTCCCCGAGTGCCACGTTCCGCCCGGCGTCGAGGAGGTCCCTGGTCAGTTCCCCACGGACCGCAAGGATCGTTGCTGCCGGAAGGTGGATCGGGGCGCCCCGGAGGCTGCCGGATCCCCAGATGTATCCGTCGAAGTCCTCAGGCATCAGCTCGAGGATGCTCCCCACTCCGACGAGGCGTGCGGTCTCCGGCGGTGCGAGGATCGGGATGACTCCTGCCCGGCGGAGCAGCCAGGGGGTCAGTCCGTCGCCGAAGTTGGCGAACTGATCGAACCAGAAGGCCCGGGCCACGGGTGCGCGCGGGTACATCCGTGGCGTCAGGGCCGAGACCAGCAGCCGACCCAGCAGCCGGCCCCGACGTTGGACGGGGCTGTCGAAATAGCGGACGTTGCGTTCCCAGAATCCCTTCTCCGCCCCTGACCGGATCCCACCGTCCGGAGGCCCCGCGGTCACCATGGCGGGGCCGGACGTGAGGCGGTCCCCTCGGCCCGCGACGTGAGCCGGTGCCAGCGCCATACCACCGGTTCGGGGATCAGCGTGAGCACCCGGTCGCCGAGGCTCGGAAGGAGCGGCAGAGCGAAGAGGTAGGTCTTCCAGGCCTCCGCCGGAAGCCCCCTCCGGAGCAGTCCCCAGATCGCCCGGCGCACCTCGACGCGGTACGTCCGTCCGAAGCTCGACAGTGGTCTGGTCGTCAGGTGCCCGTACGCCTGCCAGCCGCGCAGCTTGGCGAGCAGCGCCCCCCGTGCGCTCGACGGGGCTGGAAGCCTCGTGTCCTGACCCGGATGAAGGCGGTAGAAGGCGAGGCGCTTCCGGATGAGGTGCCATTCGGTCACGGCTGCGACGTGGATGAAGAGCAGGTGATCGGCCCCCGGGCGCTGGTCGGAGGGCACCGGGGGCAGCGCCCGCAAGACGTCGCGCCGGACCATCGTCGTGCCGATCACCCCGCGGTTGAACTCGAGCAGCAGGGTGAGCGAGTCGCCCTCGATGTCCAGATAGCCGAGCTCGTTGAGCGGCTCGTGCGTGGCGGCGGCGGCCTCCAGCTCCTCGACCGTGTCACCGCGTAGCTCGACCACTTGGCCGTTGAGCCCCTGCTGCGCCAGGTCGTCGGTGCCCGCGGACATCCAGTAGCCGGCCCGCACCGCGAGGCATCCGGGATGCCGATCGACGTAGTCCGCCATCACCGCCTGCTTGTCCCGTGCCCAGAGGTCATCGTCGTCGAGGAAGGCGACCCACTCTGCGGTGCTCGCCATCATCCCGGCCTGTCGAGCGGCGGCCTCGCCCCCGTGGACCGCCAGCAGAACGACCTTGACGTCGGGATGGGCCGCGCGGATCAGCGCCGCGCCCTCCGGGTTGGCGTCGACGGCAACGATGATCCTACGGGGCGGCACCGTCTGGCGCCGGATGCTGCCGATCGCCTCCCCGAGGAGTTTCGCGTTGCGGGCGTGCGTCGGGATGACTGCGTCGTAGTCAAGGCGTCGGGTCGGCCTAGGGTGATCTGTCATCTGGCCTCCGGGGGGACTGGTCGTGACGGGAGTCTAGGCATGGGCCGCCCAGACGTCGACGTGTGCCTGCGCACACCGGTCCCAGGTGTACTTCCGTGCCCTGGACTGCCCCCGCGCCACCATCGCGTCCACGTCTGGGCCACCCGCAAGAGCCTGCTCCAGGCCTTCCGCGAGGCCTCGCGCGGTGGGCTCGACCAGGATGCCCCCGTCGCCGACCACCTCCGGGAGGGAGCTCCGGTTCGATGCGACGACGGGGGTGCCGACGGCCATCGCCTCGAGGGCCGGCAGGCCGAAACCCTCATAGGTCGAGGGCACGACCATCGCCGCCGCTCCCGCCATCAGCGACGGCACATCGGCGTCGGGGATCCGCCCCACCATCCGCACTCCCTCCAGCGATCCGAAGAGCCGGGTCCGACCGGGGTGGGGCGGACCGGAGAGCACGAGCGTCAGTTCCGGGTGTGCGCGGTGCAGGATCGGCCAGGCCCCGGCCAGTGCGGGGAGGTTCTTGCGGCTGGACGCCCCTCCTGCGCCGAGGATGTAGGCTCCCGTGACCCCGAGCCGCGCCAACAGCGCGGGATCGGCCGCCGCGCCGGCCAGGAAGCGGTCGTCGACGCCGTTGGGGATGACCACGGTGTTGTCCAGGCGCAGGAACTCCGCTGCCTCGTCGGCCGTGTTCTGTGAGACGCAGACGACGGCTGCGGCGCGGCGCAGTTCGTGGGCGGCGGCTCGCACCGGAGCCGATTCGTCGGGGAAGCGCCAGGCGGCGACGTCGTGAAGGGTCACCACTTCCCGCGGTGCCGGAGGCAACTCCAGAGACATGCGGTGGACCAGTGCTCCCCTCGGATAGCACGCCGCCCCGAGCGTCCTTCTCACTGCGGCCGGAGCGCGGGGCACGATGCCCATGGGGAGCCGGTGGGTGCCCGGCAATGGGGACCGCATCGAGCGGAAGATCGCCCGCTGGGCGCGCCACTGTGACGCGCTTCGGGCGAGCAGCGGGCCTGCGCGGGAGATGACCTGTTCCTCGTAGACCTGGGCACCCATCGGCGTGTCGGTGGCGACGCTGGCGAACACTAGCCTGGGCACATCATCTCCTTACCGAGTGGTACTTGCCTCCGACGCACAGGCGCAGCAGAGGTGTGGCGGGGCCCTGGAGCCGAACCGGGAGCACCGCGCGGATGGCGTCTGCGTCCCCGGGCGTCAGGCCGGTCCTCAGCGCACGCAGCAGCACGACCGTGGACAGTGTCCCGACGACGCCCGCCGTGACCGCGGCGATCACGTCGTGGAGTCCGGCGGCCTGGAGACCGAACCATGTGGACAGGGAGACGAGGTTGCCGATCGCCAGGGGAGCACAGGCCCAGAGGACGGCCCGCCAGGGGAGTGCGAGGCCGCGGCGCTCACCGGCCAGCAGGATGGCGAACTTGGTCGTGGCGGCGACGGCGTTGCCGATCACCGCGCCCCACACACCCAGCGGCGGGATCAGGATGAGCAGGAGCGCGACATCGACCAGTACCGCGATCAGATTGACCGCCAGGAGCCGGTTGCCGGAGAGCCGGGCCTGTACGAACGCCTGGACAGGGCCTGCCACGATCATGAAGCCGCCCGCGATCCCCATCGCGACGAGCACCTCGGGAACCCCCGCGTAGCTGGGGCCGTAGAGGGGGATGGTGAGGAACGCGAGTGCTGGGATCGCGCCGGCGATGAGCAGGCCGACGACGGTCGACGATCCCCGCAGCGACCGCAGCAGTGCGGGTCCGACCGCCTCTTCGTCGATCTCGCGCAGACCGGCGACGGCGGGGATGAGCGGCCCGAGCAGGGCCTGCGCCGGTCCGAAAAGATGGTTGATGAGGCCGAAGGCCAGCCCGAAGATGCCCGCCGCCTCGGCGGATGTTGGGAGCCACGTGAGGAAGAGGACCTCGCTGCGGTTCGCGAACATCGTGGCGACCAACCCGGCCGCTCCCGCCGGGAGCGCGAACTTCCAGAAGCCGGGCGGGAAGTGCCTGGGCAGTGTGGGGACCAGCAAGGCCCGGCGGTACTGCCTGTCGACGTAGGGGACGGCGAGGATCACCGCGACTCCCCCCAGCGCGAGACGAGCGGCCCAGACGGAGTCCGCGGTTCCGATCAGGAGAACAGCGGTGAGTACGGCCGCCTGAGTGAGGACGTTCACGATCATCGCGTTCTGTGCGCCCTGGGTCATCTTGTTCTCGACGGCGAACATGGCGGGCGCCCCGCCGAACACGCTCGGGAGTACGACGCCGAAGGCGACCGCGACGGCGAGCAGCCAGGGGGCGACGTCGGCGACCGACAGCACGACCACGGTGAGAATGGGGGCGGAGACCAGGAGCCGGAACCCCTGTGCGGAGGAGAGGATCCGCCGGACCTCGTCCGTGCGGCCCGCGGCGTGTGCCTTCGCGCCGAACTGCATGACGCCGGTTCCGATGCCCGCGGAGATGACCGCGCCGGTGAGGGCCATGACGGTGCTGAGGTAGGCCAGCCTGCCGTAGTCGACCACGCCCAGAACCCTCGCGACGACGATGTTCACGGCGAAGGCCAGGGGCAGCGACACGGCGGTGTGCAGGAGGGTCCAGAGCGCGCCGCTGATCGCTCGCCGCTGCAGATCCCCGCGCGAGAACGTGGGAGTCGAGGGCGGAATGTCGCCGTCAGACACCGTGACCCGCCCGGCCGCACCCCGGTGTCAGCCGGGCGGCGGCCACCGCACCGCTGATGGTGCCGGCGACACCGACGCCCGCACGCGACAGGCCTCCGCCGGCCCCCCGGACCTTGGACTTCAGCCCGCGACGCTCGGAGTCGAACAGGGCGCCACCGGCCTGGGCCAGTTCCCGGCCCCAACTCCTGGCCGCGGTGCCGAGATACCGGCGCAGGTAGGGGGACCGGCGCCCGAACACGTGGCTCAGCAGCACGACGTGGTTGCGGGAGGCGTAGTAGAAGTAGCGCAGATCGAAGCGACGCCCCTTCGCGTATACGCCGCCGATGTGCAGCACCACCGCGGTCGGTGTGTAGATGATGCGGTGTCCGGCCGCGCGGATGCGCAGGGAGATGTCCGATTCCTCTCGCAGGCAGGTCCCGGGGTAGTGGTCATGGATACCGCCGATGGCCTCGAGCGCCGATCTCCTGAACGACATGTTGCAGCCCTGGAGGTGGTCCACCTCCAGGTCGTGCCCCGGGTCGGCGGCGAAGTAGCCGGTGAGGGTGCCGTCCTCGAGGAACTGACCGATCTGGTCCAGGCCGACCGATTCCTCGCCCGGCTGCTCGTTGCGCGAGCGGCCGCCGACGGCCCCGACCCGCGGGTCGGCGTACGGCCTGACGAGGTTCTCCAGCCACTCCGGCTCGGCGAACGCGTCGTCGTCGATGAACGCGACGATGTCACCCTCGGCGCGGCGGGTGCCGATCGCACGCGACGTCGCCATCGTCCCCAGTCCGGCTTCGTTGCGCAGGTACACCACACCGGGCCACGCCGCGAGGAGATCGCGTGTGTCGTCGTTGGGGGAGGAGTCCACGACGATGATTTCCAGCGGGGCGCGTGTCTGGCCGTCCAGGTGTTCGAGGCAGGTCTGCACGTAGTCGGCGCGGTTGTAGGTCACGATCACGACGCTCACCGTCGGGTCCGCCTGCTGACGCTCCACCACCGTGGCCACCTCCCCTGCTGAGAATGGGCCGAACCGGCCCCCTCGTCGTCTGGCCAGAGCCTACCCGGGGTAGGCCCCCAGATACGCATCGGCCACAGCCGCCCAGGTGAACTCCCGAACGCGGTCCCGCCCGGCCCGGGCCAGCCTGTCGCGGGTCGCAGGTTCGGAGAGCAGGCGTCCGAGTTGCCGCGCGAAGGAGTCCGTGTCCTCCGGGTCGACGAGCAGCCCGTCGACGCCGTCACGCACGATCGTGCCCGGCCCGTCGTGTGACGTCGCCAGCAGGGCCGCCCCTGAGCGCCACGCCTCGAGAAGCACGATCCCGAACGCCTCGCGCCGGCTGGGGACCGCCACCACCTGCGCGCGTGCCATCCAACCCGACACCTCTTCGGGTGACAGGCGGCCGGGGAACTCGACCCGCGCGGCGATCCCGAGCGTCTCGGCCCGGCGGGTCAGAGCGGCGTGCTCGGGGCCGTCTCCGCCGAGCACGAGCCGGGTGTCGGCCGGCGGGTCGGCCCGCGCGAACGCGTCCAGCAGCAGATCGAACCCCTTGACCCGCACCTGGCGCCCGACGGCGAACACAACCGCCTCCCTGGCCCCCGTCAGGGGCGGCAGTGGGTCCGGAAGGGTCACCCCGTTGGGCACGACGCTTCCGCCCCGGAGACCGAACCGAGCGCGCAGGTCCGCGAGGACGACGTCGGAGCAACCGGTCACCACAGCCGCACGGCGTAGCGCCGCTCGTAGTGAGGTCCGCAGCAGCCGCGACGTGCCGAACACATCGTCCTCGTCCATGAAGGTCTCCCCGTGGCTCGCCAGCGCGAGCGGTCTTCTCAGGAGCCTGGACGCAGCCATCGCATAGATACCGTTGGGCCCGAAGCAGTGCACGTGCAGCAGGGTCGGCCGGAAGGCCTGGGCCGCGCGGCCCCACGCCGCCGCCGCGGACGGGAGGGCGCGGAGGAAGCGCAGGACACCGCTGGGCGTGAAGGACGGAAGCGGAGTGGGCAGGTAGCGCACCGTCACGCCCTCGACGCGGCGGGTGCCCAGGTGCTCCCCGCGATCGACGGTCCACACCTCGACCGGCACCCCCCGTGCCACGAACTCCCGCGCGACCTGCGCCGTGTGCTCCTCCACCCCGCCCGGATACGGGTGGTAGCTCGACGAGACCAGTGCGACGCGGTGTTGGCGCATGTCGGCAGGATAGCCTCGGGGGCCTGGCCGGGTATCCGGTCCGCAGCCCGTTTCTCCAGGTCCGCAGCGTACGAAACCGCGTGACCGGGAGACTTGTAGGCTGGCCCCGTGCGCGTCGTCATCCTCGATCACACGGGCGCGCTGGGGGGAGCGGAGCTGGCCCTGGTGCGGCTCCTCGGGGCGCTCGATCCGGAGATCGAGACCCGTACCATCCTGATGTCCGCCGGCCCGCTCGTCGACGAACTGCGGTCGCACGGGCACATCGTCGACGTGGTGCCGGCCGGTTCCTGGACCGGGGCAACTCGACACGAACTCGGCGGATCGAGGCTCAGCGCAGCTTTCAGTGCACTCGCTGTGTTGCCCTACTCGTTCCGGCTCGCCCGGACGCTGCGGCGGATGAAGCCCGACCTCCTGTGCACGGCGTCGCTGAAGGCGGACCTCATCGGTGTGGTGTCCGCCCGGCTCGCGGGAGTGCCGCTGGTGTGGCATGTCCATGACCGGATTGCCGACGACTACCTGCCGAAGCCGCTGGTCGGTGCCGTGCGGCGCCTCGCCCGCTGGATTCCCGCGGCCGTTGTCGCCAACTCGTTGGCCACGGCGGCGACGCTTCCCGGAGCGCGGAACCTTGCGGTGGTGGCCCCCGGGTTCGCACCGGAGCAGGTGCGGCACGGGCAGAGGGAACCGGGGGACGACGGTCACCCGGTCGTGGGGCTCATCGGGCGGATCAGCCCGACGAAGGGGCAGATGGAGTTCGTGCGGGCCGCCGCGATCGTGCGTCAGGCCCATCCGGGCGCGACGTTTAGGATTGTCGGGGAGGTGGCCTTCGCGGAGGCCGAGTACGAGGCTGCGGTTCGCGCGAAGGTCGAAGAACTCGGGCTGACGGATGCGGTTCGCTTCACAGGCAGGGTCGACACCCCGGACGCCGAGTTGGACGCCATGGCACTGTGCGTCCACGCCTCGCCCGTGCCCGAACCGTTCGGTCAGGTGATCGTCGAAGCCATGATCCGCCGCGTTCCTGTCATCGCCACCAGGGCCGGCGGGGCGACGGAGATTCTTGAGCCCGTGACCGGGGAGGAGCCCCTGGGCCGGCTGGTCGAACCCGGAGACCATGAGGACCTCGCCCGGGCCATCATCGACCTGCTGGACGACCCGGTCGGGGCGGCGGCGCGCGCCGAGCGAGCCTGGGAGTCCGCGACGGTCCGGTTCCCCATCGAGCGGTCGGCCCGCCAGGTCACCGCGGTGTGGAGTTCCGTCGCGCGTGCCGGGGCGGACAGGAGCGCCCGGCGGTTCAGGTGGGCTCGCCGCCGGTGACGGCCCGGCGTCACGCCTTCACACACACCCGCACGCGCTCCTCCGACACCGTGCAACGGAAGTCCGCCGCCATCAGCGCGTCCACGTCCTCGAGATAGCGGTTCCAGTCGGTCGCGCCGGGTTTCGGGACGGCGTCCGGTGCGATGATCACGGTGTCGACCGACTCCAGGCAGTCCGACGTTTCGTTCAGCAGGGGGGACGGCTGGAAGTCGTACTGGTGGAAGTCGGGGCAGCCGAGGCGCCATGGACCCATGCCGTACGCGTGCGCCCTGTCGGAGTTGGAGCCGACGCGGGCGTAGGTGTCACCTTCTCCCAGGTCGGCGAGTGCCGAGCCCTCGGGGGAGATGGTGGTGAGGGAGTGGAGACGGGGCCCGGCCATCTCTACGGCATGGAGCAGCGTGACCGGGGTCCAGCTGCTCAGGAGAAGGACCCCGGCGGCGACGATCGCCTTGCGACGCCACGCGGCCATTGCCCCCAGGGCCGGCACCAGGGAGGCCGCATGGACGGCCGTGACCACCAGGGGAATCGCCCACGCCGTGCCGTGGTGGGCCCATTTGCCGGTCAGCGTCAGCACGACCCCGACACCGAGGAACAGCATCGCCGCGACCGCACTGCTGTCGGTGCGGGGGGACGCCCCCGTAGGCGACGGGTGGGGTACGAGGAGGAGGGTGACGCCGACCAGGCAGGCGGCGATGACGCCGGGAGGCGTGGACTCCATCAGGTTCGTGAGGAGTTGACCGGCGAGGCCTGAACCCCCGTCGCCCGAGGACGTGGCGTAGGCGGCGTTCCGGGTCAGCATCGTCGCGTACCCGGTGAGTTCGCCGCGGGCCGCCATCACGAGGACCCCGCAGGTGACGACGAGGGATGCTGCGCCAAAGGCCGCCCACGCGCTCCTTGCCTTCCGACTCCTGACCAGGAGGAGCAGCACCGCCAGTCCCGCAACGGGGACGAACACCAGTTTCACCAGGGCGAGAGCCCCGAGAGCGGCACCTCCCCAGGCGAATCGGCCCCGGAACGAGAACGCGACGGCCAGCAGTGCGAGCGCGACACCGGGAAGTTCGGTCATGCCCGGGTCGTACCTCAGCCCGGTGACGATGATGGGAACCGCGATCCACGAGAGGGCGAGCCGCCCGCGGGCCGGCAACTCGTGAGCCAGCATCCAGGCGGCGACGCAACAGAGCGCGAGCCAGCCCACTTCCAGCGGGATGACCAGGATCGGCGAGACGGCGCGCGCCAGCGCGTTGAGGTAGTAGAAGACGGGGCCCTTGTTGTCCCACACCTCGACATAGAGTCTGTGACCGCGCAGCAGGAGTTCGGCGGTGGAGGCGTAGATTCCCTGGTCGGAGAACGTTCCGGGGATGGCGATCGCCACCAGTCCCAGCCACGTCACGGCCACGGCCAGGCCCATCGTCCAGCGGGCGGCCGCGGTCATCACGCGCCGTCCTTCTGATGCGGGCCGAGACGGCCGACCACCTCAGCCATCTCCTCCACCCGGTCGTGCCAGCTCGGGACCCGACGGTCCGTCCGCTGCGGGAAGCGCCACCGTGCCGGGAGTGAGCTCGCCACCTCACCCGGGAAACGCGCTGCGTCGGCCACCGTGACCCGGTCGTCGTCGGTGTCCCGGAAGCCCGCGACGGGGGTGGACACCACGGCGCGGCCCACGGCCTGGTACTCGTACAGCTTGATGGGATCGAGGCTCTCGGTGAAGGGCGTCACGACATGGGGGACGACCAGCGTGTCGGCCCACTGCAGGTAACCGGGCACCTCGGACCGCTCCTTCGGACCCAGAAGGAGCACCCCCGCGCGGGTGAGGAGTGCCGTGTCGGCGGCGGACAGAGGAGCGGGGCCGACGAGTACGAGCCGCCCCCGCCCCTGGATCTTCCTGGCCGTCGCAGCGCAGAGCTGCACGTCGATGCGGTCGCGGTGGATCGTCCCCAGGTAGAGGGCCACCGGTCCGTCCGGCAGGTCCGTCGGCCGGCTGGTGGGCACGCGGTAGGCGGCCACGTCGACGGCGTTGGGGATCAGGGTCACCGGACGGATCCTGCTCTTGGTGGCGACGAGGTTGGGGCTGCACACCACCACCTCGGCGCAGCGCCGCATGAGCTCGGCCTCGTCCCACACCAACCGCTCGTGCTCGGCGGGGCTGCGGTCGGCCAGCAGCCAGTCGTCGGTGATGTCGTACAGCGCCCGCCAGCCCGTGTGCCTCAGCACGGAGACGGCGGAGGGGTCATTGATCCACAACCGCGGATCGACGAAGCCGACGCGCCGGGCGGCCCGGGTGATCTGGCCGGCGAGCCGATCATCGGCGTGACGGTCGATCCGCCGGGGCAGGACCTTGGTGGGTTGGTAGGCCCAGATGCGCCCCTCAGCCCCCGGCAGGTCCAGGGGCCGCAGACCGCCGCCCAACCTCGGAGGCCGGCGGGAAGCGAGCGCGTGCAGGGGGTCCGCGGCGGGCTCGACGAACAGCAGCCGCAGCGTCGGGTCGCGGCGCAGCAGTCCCGCGAGCAGGTACTGGTTGCGGCGCCACACCCCATCCCACGCTTCCAGGGAGGCTACGACGAGGTCGGTCACAGCACGCTCCTGTAGACCGCTTCGGTGGCCAGGGCCTGCTCCTCCAGGGTGAAGAACGCCCGCTGCCGCGCCCGGAGACGCTCTCCGTAGTGTTCGCGTTCCTCGTCGTCCGCCGCAAGCCTCCGCAACAGCGCGCCCGCGCCCGCGGCGTTGGTGAAGAGGGCCGGGTCGGACACTCCCCCCACCGTCTCCCGGTGCGCCCCCATGTCGGAGGCGACGACGGGAAGCCCGGCCGCCATGGCCTCGACAACGGTGAGTCCGAGGCCCTCGACCCGGCAGGGGGCGAGCAGGATGCCCGCCCGGGTCATCAGGTCCGCCACATCCGACCGGTGGCCGAGGAACCGCACCGAGTCGGGGGGCAGCAGATCGGCGGCGAGCCGCTCCAGTGCGGAGCGCTGGGATCCTTCTCCGGCGATCGTCAGTCGCCACCCCTGGCGTGAGAGGCCCGACTCCGCGAAGGCGAGGATGGCGTCGTCGGCGCGCTTCTCGCTCTCCAGCCGCTGGGCCACAAGGATGATCCGCTCGCGCGGGCTCGAGGGCTGCTCCGGGAGCGTCGGCACCCCCGGGTAGACGACGACACTCGGCCCGTCGATCCGCTCCGCGACGTACCTGCTGATCGCGATCTGAGCCGACAGTCTCCGCCGGATCAGCGGCGCGGCCAGTCGTCCCGCGACGCTCGCCCCACGAGGGCCGCCGAAGTGCCTGGTCGCCACCAATGGAGACGAGTTGCGTAGCGCGAGGACGGCGGCGAGCTCCGCCGCCGTCATGTGGGCGTGCAACACGTCGGGGCCACGCCAGGCGTCGATCGCCCTGAACGCGTCCCAGGTCGTGACGGCCGGACGCCAGGCGACGCGGTCATCCAGGGCCCGGCGCATGGAGGTGGGGTCGCCCCCGATCACGCGGACGTCCAGCCCCCGATCCGCCTGTGCCGACGCGAGCCGGGCCACGTGCCCCTCGACACCGGCGAAGCCGTCGGAGCGGATCACGTGCAGCACGCGGAGACTCATCCGCGCTCCGCGAGGATCGTCTCGAAGAGGCGCGCGTAGCGGCGGGCCACGGCTTCCCAGGAGTGCTCCTCGGCTGTCCGGCGGGCTGCGAGACTGAGTTCGGTCGGATCGCCCGCCAGGAGCCTCGCGATTCCCTCGGCCACCGACCCGGCATTGAGATCGACGACGGCCCCGTTCACACCGTCAAGGACCAGTTCGGGGACGGCGCCCACGGGGGTGACGACCACGGGCAGGCCGGTGGCCATGGCCTCCAGCACGACGAGGCTGTAGGCCTCGTACCGGCTGGGGAACACGAGGAAGTCGGCGGCGTGGAGCCAGGGGCGGACGTCGCCCTGTCGGCCGGCGAAGTGAACCCGCCCGCTCAGTCCGAGCGTCGCCGCGCTCCGAGAGGCACGGGCGATCATGTCGTCGGTGCCGCCGACCACGACCAGGTGCACGTCGGCAGGCAGGTGGCCGAGCGCCTCCATCGACTGAGGCAGCCCCTTGCGGGCGTACTCGTGGCCGACGAAGACACCCAGGCGCGCGTCGACCGGGAGGCCCAGTTCCCGCCGTAGTGCCTCGCGGTCGCCCGAGAACGGCCGGTAGTGCTCGATATCGACGCCGTTGCCGATCACCACAGTGCGCGGCGTGACCCGCGGGTAGGTGCGGCGCAGCTGCTCGTCCTCCGCCCTGGTCAGGTTGACGATCACGCGATGGCGCGTACCGGCATAGCGGATGGCGTCCCTGGCCCAGGTGAAGAGGTGGAGGGGGTTGCGCGCCATGCGGGTCAGACTGTGCCCCCGCGCACGCATCGCCGCGTAGAGGATGCCGTGGTTGACATAGACGTCCCCGAACAGCACGTCGTTGTGACAGATCACGACCGTGTCGGCAGCCGGGGTCTTCCAACGGCGCCGGGCGATGATGGAGCCTGCCGCCGAGAACCAGATCACCCGTAGAGCCAGCTGGAGCCGCCCCAGCAGACCCTGTCCCGGCTCCGGAAGCCAGGATCCCCCGGCGTCACGCAGGGTGAACTGCTGCGTGTCGATCCCGAGGTTGCGCCACTCCGTCTCCAGATGGTGAGCCACCGCCTCAACCCCGCTGCCGACCCGGACGACCGGGACGATCTGCACGACTCTCATGGCGACACCAGCCCACCCGAGGCGCTTCGCCCAGAGGGGGCCCAGGCATCGACCGCGTGGCGTTCCTCGTGCAGGGCCGCGGCCCCGAGGCAGATGCCCAGGACCAGGAAGGGGATGGACGCCTGGACCGCCGACCAGAACAGGTCGAACTGCGCCTGAGCCAGGCGGCCCAGCACCACTGCGAAGGCCACAGTCCCGAACTCGCGCGGCAGACGCCACGCGATGACCAGCGCGCCTCCCATCAGGATGACGAACCCGAGCAGGCCAACGACACCGGCCGAGGCGAGCACCTCGATCTCGGCATTGGGGGGCTGGAAGTCCATCCCCGGGATGCCGCGGTACCAGTACCTCAGCCCGTGTCCGACCCAGGGGGACTCGAGCCAGAAGTCGATGGTGTCGGACAGCCACGTGACGCGCTGGAACACGGAGTTGAACTGGTTGCCGGACTCCACCTGGTCGCGCACCATGGTGGCGACCACCACGGACGCCGGGATCACGGCGAACAGCGCCAGGGCCCAGGGGTGCCGACCCTGGCGCCGCTCCCGCCAGGCGACGAAGAGCAGCGCGGCGCCGAGACCGAGAATCGCCTGGCGTGACTGCGTGGTCGCGATCGCGGCGAGACAGGTGACCAGAGCCACCCTGCTCCAGGCCGTGGACCAGCCCATCCATTTCGGGTTCGCGTAGGTGATCACCGCCGCGAACCCCAGCGCGGTGCCGACGAAGTTCTTGTGCATGCCATACGGGAACGCCGGGTACACGGGCCCGAAATCACCCTGTGCGTACTGGACCGCCGCGTTGCCGAGAGTGATCAGGGCGAGGACGAGGCTGGACACCACCAGGGCGGTCATTCCGGTCCTGCCATGCCCGGCCCGGCCGATGGTCCAGCCCACGAGCGCGGAGCCCCCGACGAGCACCCATGCGTGCGCCCACTCGACCGCGTTGGAGAGGTAGGGGTTCACCAGCAGGGTGAACAGGGTCGCGAACTGGTACAACGCCGTGAGCCAGAGGAAGTTGCGCATCGGCGGGCTGAATGGTCGCGTCGCGAAGACGAACGCCACGGCGGTGCAGCCGATGAGCACGGCGTCGGCGACCGATAGATCGACACCCCCTCTGCCGATCCGCAGGACGACCAGGAGGAGTGGGATCGACATCAGTGGGATGATCGCGGCGTCGGCGGCCGAGAGCCCGAGCGCGAGCACCACGGCCACGATGACGATGGCAAGGAGCGGCTCCGTCGGAATCAGGAACGCCGTGGCCGCCCCGAGGCCGGCGATCCCGACTGCCGCGACGCCCCAGGTGATGACCTTCCTCCAGTCCGGGCTCATCGGGGGACCCCCAGCTCTGCCTGGACGGACGCGGGTCCGCGGGCGTACAAGCGTGCGCGCCGGCCCGCCTCGAGACGCCGGTCGCCGCGCAGGACCGCGTAGCGCGCGCTCGCGCCGACGACCTGGCCGAAGCGGGCGATGGTCCACCCCACCCGGCCGAAGTGCTTGCGGAGGTACCGCTCCTGGGACGCGTGGAAGTGGGTTTCGCGGACCTGTGGGTCGGAACTCGTCGCGGCTCCCACATGGACGGCCGTCGCGTCGGGGACCACGGCGTGCCGCCAGCCCATGGTCGTGGCGCGCCTCGCCCAGTCGGTCTCCTCCGCATAGAGGAAGAACTCCTCGTCCAGGCCCCCCACCTGGTCGAGCGCCTCGGCGCGCAGCATGAGCACGGAACCGATCACGAAATCGTCCGCCGTGCGCAGGCGGCCGAGCCCGACGGCCTCCAGCCACGTCCCGGCCGGGCTCGGGAACGGCCACGACACGCGTGCCGGGGTGCCGTCCGCATCTGTCTGGGCGGGACCCACGCTTCCGAGCCGTGGATCCGCGCGCAGGGCGGCCCGCAGCCGGTGCACGGCATCGGCGGAGATGACCGCGTCCGGGTTCAGGAGGAGGACGTCGCCGTCTGGGTGCTGCCGGCGGGCGAGGCCGAGGTTGACACCGCAGGCGAAGCCGCCGTTGCGTTGCGCGTCGAGGTATCGCACACCCAGGTCCTCGCACACCGCCCGGACCTCCGCGTCGGAGGAGTTGTCGACGACGGTGATCGGGAACTCCAGCAGGGGCGCCAACGCGCGGCGCAGCAGCTCCGGGTGGTGGAAGGCGACGACGATGACGTCGAGCGGACGTTCGGATCTCGACGGGCGAGGCGGCTCGCCGAGCATCGTGCCGTAGAGGGACTCGTAGTCGTCGGCCACTGCGGACCAGGTCGCGGTGGCGGCCTTCGCGAGCCCTCGGTCCCGCATCCCGGCGGCGGCGGGCTCCCCGGCTCGGATCAGGGCCGCGCGCAGGGCCTCCGGGTCTCCGGACGGCACGAGGATGCCCGCGTCACCCACGACGTCGGGGAGGGATCCGGAATCGCTGGCGACCACTGGGGTTCCGCAGGCCATGGCCTCGACGGCGACGCGGCCGAACTGTTCCACCCAGCCGCGCGTCGTCAGAGAGGGCACCGCGACGACGTCGACGCTGCGGTAGAAGTCGGCGAGCCCCTCGGTGGACTTCGCACCCTCGAAGGAGATCCGTGTGCTCTGTTCGGCCCGGGTGCGCAGGGCGGGTTCCTGTGGGCCGGCGCCGACGACACGCAGGGTGAGCCGATCATCGCCGAGCACCGCGTCGATGAGCACGGCGACGCCCTTATGAGGTTCGAGCCTCCCCGCATATCCGACGACGATCCCCGCATGCTCGTGTGAGGGCCGGGCGTCGTCGCCCAGGGCGGGCGAGAAGACCGTCGGGTCGAACCCCAACGGAATCACGCTCGGCCGGCCCGGGAAGCCCTTGTCCTGGCAGATCTGACCGGCGTCCTCGTTGCAGACGCTGAGGCCGGCCGCGCCGCGGAGCGCCGCGCGCTCCAGCCAGCGGAACGGCGGCGGGTAGCGTTTGCGCAGGTTCTGGGCCGAGTACAGGCAGTACGGAGTGCGGAGCCCGCGTAGCCGGCGCAGCACCAGGATCTCGGCGGTCGCCAGGGCGAAGGGCTCCTCATGGACGTCGATCAGGTCCCACCCTCTCCCCAACGCGTGCCAGAGGCCACGAGGTTCGTAGACGAAGAGCGCCGGATGCGAGCCGAACGTCCGGACCCCGACCACCGGCTCGTCCGGGCGGGCGACCAGCGGCACGTCGCGCCCGAACTCGTTCCATTCGCGGGCGGAAACGGTCAGGATCTCGTGGCCGCGCGCGCCCAGTTCCCGGTCGAGAGTACGCCAGGCATCCACGACGGCGCTGTGTGAGATCCGCAGCACGCGCATGTGTAGCCCCCGCCGATCGCCTCCGGTACAGTTGTCGAAAGCTTAGCGCCTGGCGAGTGGACCGACGGCCCACTGCCGCGCGCCGTCGGGGGACCGGCGATCGATTCGGGCGCCGCTGGGCCCTTGACGACGGAGGTGGCCGCGTGCAGTTGCGAGACCTGCTCACCATCCTTGGCCGGCGCTGGGGCACGTTGCTGATCTGCGTGCTGCTGGTCGGTGGCGGAACGACCCTGCTGACCCTCAGGATGACGCCTGTCTACCAGGCCTCGGCGCGCGTCTACCTCTCGACGGCCGGGGCGGTCCTCACCAACGATGACCTGGCTACCTACGCGGAGCTGGTCTCCTCTCCGATCGTGCTCGACCCGTTGCGGGAGTCTCTCGAGATTCCTCCGGGCACCCCGGTCGAGGTCTCGGCCAACACCGTCGGCGACACACCCATGATGGTCGTCACCGCACGCGCGTCCGACGGGCAACTCGCCGCGGACATCGCCAACTCCGTGGGGCCCGAACTCACCGAGGTGGGCGGGGCCTTCGCGCGGTTCGGCCAGGGACAGGGCAGCCTCGAGGTCCTCGAGGTGGCTCCGGCGGCCGCCCCGGGGGCTCCCACCTCCCCGAACCTGACCCTGAACGTGCTGATCGGCATTCTCGCGGGTCTGGGTCTGGGCATCGGCGTCGTCCTCCTGCAGACCTTCCTCGACACGAAGATCCGCAACGAGGCCGACCTTCGGGCCATCTCGACCCGGCCGGTGCTCGCGCGCCTCAAGAAGATCCGCAACCCTCAGACCGATTCGCTGGTGGTCGAGCAGTTGCCCTTCGCGCCGGCCTCCGAGGAGTTCAGGCGGTTGCGCACCAACCTGCAGTTCATCGACGTGACGGCCGGGGGCAAGCACTCCTTCCAGGTGACCTCGTCCGTGCCCGGCGAGGGGAAGACCCTGACATCGGTGAACCTGGCCCTCGCCGTGGCCGAGTCCGGCGCGCGGGTGCTCCTCGTCGACTGCGACCTGCGTCGCCCCGCGGTCGCCAACATGCTGGGCATCCCCGGATCGGTGGGCCTCACGACGCTTCTGCTCCAGCGCGCGGGTCTGAGCGACACGGTTCAGCAGTGGCGCGACACGAGCCTCTACGTGCTGCCGGCAGGAGAGCTGCCGCCCAACCCGAGCGAACTGCTCGCCTCGGAGGCGATGCAGCAGCTCTTCACGACCTTCACCAGGCAGTTCGACGTGGTCATCGTCGATTCGCCGCCGGTGAATCCGGTCATCGACCCGATCCTCATCAACCGTCTGGTCGGGGGCACCGTGATGGTCGTCCGGGTCGACCGTGCCGGGAAGCGAGATCTGGCGCAGGCGCTGCGCTCCCTCGCCACCGTGGAGCAGGAGGTGTCGGGCTTCGCACTGAACGGTATGCCGGATGATCTGGGCAGCTACGGCCACTACTACTCCAAGGACTACAAGAAGGGTGGCAAGGCCTCCCGCAAGTCCAAGGACACGCAGCAGTCAGGCAAGCAGCATTCGCAGGACCTGCAGGCGCTGATCCGGGCCGAGAGGCCGGGTGGCGATACGGAGGCGCAACCCTCCCAGCCCGCCAAGTCCGAACACGAATCCCGGGCCGCGAAGCGCGCGCACCGGTCCGGCGCGGACACCCACAAGTAGCGGGCCCCTGGCTCGACGCACGGGTTCGACCCGCATGTGCGCCGCGGCCCGATCCGGTTCAGCTGAGCTCGTTCACCTTCTGCCGCAGGGTGCTCGCGAACCGTGGTTCGGCGAACTGCGCCACATGGCGCTCGACAGCGCCCCGGTCCCACCGACGCGACGAGTTCGCGACCACCGCGTCACGGATGGCGTGCGATGTCGGCTCGTCGAAGAACGAACCGGAGACGCCCTCGCGGACGGTGTCGAGATACCCCCCTGCGCGCAGCGCGAGTGTGGGGGTGCCGAAGACGCCGGCTTCGAGCGGGGTCAGGCCGTAGTCCTCGTAGCTGGGCGCGATGAGCGCCTTGGCTCCCCGGTAGAGGGTCGCGAGTTCGCCGTCCGAGATTCCTCGGAGGATGGTGACGTTGGGTGGGGAGATCCGATCCAACTCGGCCGACATCGGTCCGGTGCCGACAATGACGAGCCGCTCCTCGGGCAGGTCGCCGAAGGCGTTGACCGCGTGATGAACGTTCTTGTACGGCAGGAGCCTCGAGACGATGAGGTGGTGCCCACTGTCGTGGGCGACGAGGTGGTCGACCGGCGCCGGTTCCACCGCCGTACTGAGGGCCGGTGGCGCGGGGATCACCTCGGCGGTGATTCCGTAGACGTCCCTGATCCGCTGGGACACGACCGTGGAGTTCGCGAGATAGCTGTCGGCGGAAGCCGCGGCGCGCTGGTCCCACGCGCGGAGGTACGGGTGCAGCGCCTTGAGTGCGAGCCCCAGCGGCCCGCGCCGAGCCCGGGGGCCCAGGTACTCGTCGGCCAGGTAGATGAAGCGGGCCGGGGAGTGGCAGTAGACGAGCTTGCGCCCCGTCGTGCGGAAGCCGTGCGCGAACCCGGTCGTGGAACAGAGCAGCACGTCGGCCTCGATGACCGGGGCCGAACCGACCGCGTGCGGGTACAGCGGCAACCCCACACGGTGGTCCCGCCTGAGCAGGGGGATCCGCCCCAGCGGCGTGGTGGAGATGCGTGCCTGCCTGAACTCGGGGAAGGTGCCGTCCGGGTCGTAGACCGTGGTGTAGATCGTCGCCTCGGGAAAGGTGCGAAGCATCGCCAGTACGACGCGCTCGGCCCCACCGCGCTGCGTCAGATAGTCGTGCGCGATCGCGACCTTCGTCATCCGTCCCCCTCACCGCCGTCGGGGTTCCATGGTTCCACAAGTCCGGCCGGACGAGGCGGGTTCGGTCGCGGACCGGCGACGCACCGAGGCGGGGTGACTCCGCGCTCGCACGGCTGTGCCCACCACCGGCAGGCGGTGGTGGGCACAGCGGCGGTCGCGGTCACTCGCCGGCGAGCAGGGCCTCCTCGGCCGCCTTCGTCCACACGCCGTCGTTCAGCTTGGCCGCGACGTGCGGCAGCTTCTCGGGCATGTCGACCAGGCGCGTCAGCGGGAGGTCGTGCAGCATCGGGTAGACCATGATCTTGCCGCCGGAGGTGCGGTTCATCACCGACTCGATGGCGTCGCGGAACCCGGCCATGCCGGTCACGGCGTCGAGGGAGATGTGGGTGTCGATGATCCCCTCCTCGATCTTCCGCAGCACGGTGCGCATGTCGGAGACGTCGGACCCGGAGGTGCCGAGCATGAATACTCGGCGCTCGATGATCGCCTGCAGGTCGAAGTCGCCGGTGGTACCGGCCGGGATGCCCGCGAAGGCGTTGACGATGGCGTCCTCGGCGGCCAGGTCGACGGCCTGCGCCACCAGCGCGGGCACCGGAACCATGCAGCTGATGTGGGTGTAGCCGGGCTGCAGCGGTGTGGTGCCGGTGTTGATGATGCTGAGCTCGATGCCCGCCTTCTCCGCCACCGGGCGGGTCAGGGCCTCGAGATGAGCGAGCCTCTCGTCGCTCAGGTCCGTTCCCGCGACCGTGATGCCCGGCACGCCTGAGGTGAGCGCCCGCATCGTGTGCATCTGGCCCATGGGGCCGGCGGCGCCGACGATGGCGACCTTGTCGCCCTCGCGGAGCTCGCCGTTGGCCGGGATCCAGGCGTAGCCGTCGGCGGGGTCGTCGCCGGTGGTACCGCAGAACCGGATGAAGTCGTAGTGGACGCGGCCGATGTCCAGCTTGACCCGGCCGTCGATCCGCTCGCCGGCGAGCACGACGCACAGGACGCCGCGCATGCCGAGCAGGCCGCTGAGCGTCTCGAGGGTGGCGACGTCGGAACCGCGGTAGATGATGTCGTCGAACACCTGGCCCGCGGCGGCGGGGAGTTCGGCGGCGGTGATCTTCACGATCTCCTCGGGGGCGTTCGCGGAGGTGAGCGCATCGAGGCCGGCGATCTCGCCGTCGGCGACCACCAGCATGCGGCCGCCCTCCTTCGGGTGGTTGCGCTCGGCCCAGGCGTACGAGCCCTCGACGGTGGCCCACGGCTCGATCAGTCCGACGGCGGCCGACGACGGGCCGTCTGTGACGTGGATGAGGAACTCTTCGCCGTCGGGGGCCACGACGCAGCGCTCGTCGACGACGACGTACTCCTGCAGGGCGCCGTCGAAGTTGTACCCGAAGGCGCCGTTGGAGGCGGGGGTCTTGAGGTGCTTCCAGTCCGCCTGGACCAGGACGCGGTCGCCGACGGCGAAGTGCGTCACCTGGTCGCCGACGGAGATGACGCGGGCGACCGGCTCATGGCCGGGCGTCACGGGCGCCGAACCCGGGTGGTAGTTCGGGATCTCCTTGAGGGCCTCGGGGTCGATGCCCGAGACCACCTCGGCCTTGCGCGGATGGGAGTCGAAGGCGTGCAGGAGCTTGGTGTCGCTGAAACAGATGCCGCAGGACTCCACCTTGAGCATCAGCTGCGTGGGGCCGACGGGGTCCACCGGCTTGGTGGGGTTGTGGATGAACTCGTCCACCCCCGTGATCTGGATGGCGTGCTGCGTGGCCGGGATCTCCGTCACTGCTACTCCTTCGTGCAATTCGCGCGGATCATGTCACCATCGAATCTATGGCAGTGGGCGCGCCGTGAGAAGCTAGCGGCAGGCAATTGGGCATCTGCCCACCGGGTTCCGGGCCGCGCGACGAAGAGGTGAGGGCACATGTTGACTCCCGAGGCCGGTGATCTGGACCTCGCCGTCCGGGCGGCGTGGCTCTACTACGAGGACGGACTCACTCAGGCGCAGATCGCCACGCGGCTGTTCGTGTCGCGGCAGACCGTCGGAAGGCTCCTGGAGACGGCCCGGCAGGCCGGGATCGTCCGGATCGAACTGGACGCCAACTACCTGGCCGCCATGGGGCTCGCCACCGAACTGCGCGAGCGCACCCCGCTGAGCGACGCCGTCGTCGTGCCCATGTGGACCGGGCCGTTGAGCCGCGAACGGACCAATGAGCGCGTCGCCGCTGCGCTAGCCGCCTACGTCCGGCGCCACCTGCATCCCGACGTGGTCGTCGGCGTGGGGTGGAGCGACACGGTCGCGCGGGCGCTCACGATGCTGTCGGCCGAGTCGCTCGACGGCGTGACGCTCGCCTCCGCTGCCGGGACCATCCGCAACGTGGCCGAGCTGGTGTCCGACAACCCCGAGGCGGTCCGCCGGCTCATGACGGTGCCGGCTCCGCTGTTCGTCTCCAGCGTGGGTCTGGCGGACACTCTGCGCGCCGAGGCGAGCGTCTCCCGGGTCTTCGACCTGGCGAGGAGCGCGGCGCTCACTCTGACCGGCGTCGGTGCCGTGCGGCCCGGCGGGTCGGCGGTGCGCACCGGGATGGTGACCGACGAGGACGTCGCCACCTATGCGAGGTCCGGCGCCGTCGGCGACATGCTCGGCCAGTGGTTCGGACGTCGCGGTGAGGTCATCGACGGCCCGGTGTCCGGGCGGGCCGTCTCGCTCACGCTGGCCGAACTGAGGGAGTTGCCGAACGTGGTGGGCGTCGCGGCGGGGGTCGAGAAGGTCGAGGCCATCCGGGGGGCGATCGCGGGCCGCTACCTCGACGTGCTGGTCACCGACGAGCCGACGGCCCAGGCCCTCCTCGGGCGGTCGTAAGGGCCCCTACGCAGGTCTGCGTATTCCCCACGAGTACCGAGGACGGGAACCTTGTGACGGGGCCCGATACCCGGGCTACCGGAAGAAGGGGGACATCATGCACAAGCACCTGTTTCTGAAGACCGCGGCCGCGAGTGTCGCGATCCTGGTCGCGGGCACCACGGCCGCGTCCGCCCATCACTGCTACAAGGACGATTGGATGGCGGCGGCCTACGAGCACCTCTCTCAGGGCGGGACCCCCTGGGTGCCGGTCAGCGACCTCGGTGTCCAGTTCATCATCCCGCCGGAGCTCCAGGCGGACTGCGGCTACGTCGCAGACCTGGCTGTAGCCGACTACATGGAGGCGCATGGTCTCGAACAGGAGCCGCTCATCCATGGGCGCGCCACCGTGGGGGGCGGTGCCCTCTACAACGCAGGCAAGGAGCCGAAGCCGTTCAGCTACCTCGACGACGACGACTTCGGTGAGCTGACCGTGACGCTGCTCGGGTACCTGGAGGAGTGCGCTGCCGGGCTCGCCTGATCGGTGCCGGAGGGGCGGGGGAGCCACCCCCGCCCCTGTGCACACAGCACGGCACTGAGCCGGTCGGTGGCGCCCAGCTTGCGGTACAGGTGCTCGAGGTGCTTGTGCACCGTGCGCTCCGACACCGCCAGCCGGGTCGCCATGGCGCGGGCCGTCAGCCCGTCGGCGAGAAGTCCAAGCACCACCCTTTCCCGTGGAGTCAGAGGGCAGTCGTCGGTCAGCGTCACGGACTCGAGGGCCTCCACGTGCCGGTCGAGCGCCGTGATGAGCGGCTGGAACAGGGAGATGAGCTCCACTGCGCGGCGATCGATCCGCTCGGATGAGATCGCCACCCATCCGGTGTAGCTGGCGGCCGCTGATGCCGGGGCCGTGGGCACACTGAGCTGGTTGACGCTGAGTCCCAGCCGCTCGATGACTGACATCGTGGCCTTGCGCAGTTCGAAGCCTGACGTGACCGCATCCTCCATCAGCACCGGCGGCCCGCTGCCGAAGCGTTCGTGGAACCGCAGCAGCGGATGAAGCCGCAGATCCGCTGCCGTGGGCAGGTCCGAGGGGGCCGGAGCGTCACGGTCGATGAAGAACGTCGCAGCAGCCCCGGCCAGCTGGACTCTGGAGACGACCTCGCCGCCCGAGCTGCGACGCAGGGTTTCGGCCAGGCGTGCCCGTGCCGCTTCCGGCGACTCCGCCTGCAGAACTTCGGCGGACGCCTCGACGATGCCCTTCATCGGGTTCATGGCGCAGTCTGGCACGGTCGCGGCCCGAGTGTCGAGACTCGCCGTTTCCTCAGGTTGCCGGTGCTCGCGATCCGTCGACCGTGGAATCCCCCTGCTCAGCCGGTGACCAGTTGTGGCCACCCCTTCGAGAAGTACTCGATGAAGGCATCGCCGACGGCATTGTCCCGGAGCTGTGTCGTCGTCACCGGGAAGGAGGGGCCGGGGTACGTCGGATCGGTGAGGATGCGCTCCGCGAGGTGCTGGTCGGCGATCGCGGCGCGGCCGATGCCGATGAAGTCGGTGCCGCTGGCCATCGCGGCGGTCGCCGACGGGCCATCCATCACCTTGCCCGCGATCCCCAGCCGGGTCGTGCCGCGGGGGAGTCCGACGAAGTGGCTGAGCAGTGGGTCGGCGCCGGGATCGGCGCCCTCGGGGAGCTTCGTGACGTCCCACAGCGAGAGGTCGAGGTGGTCCAGCCGGCCCTCGGACAGGAGCTCGGCCGTGAGCTGGGCCATCTCGGCCGTGCTGAGCCCGAAACGCTCGGTGGAGAGCCGGAGCCCTAGATGGAAGTCGGACGACGTGACCGCGCGCACCGCCTCGATCGCCTCCCGGATGATGCGGGCCTTGCCCCGGATGTCGGCGCCGTAGCCGTCGGTGCGGGTGTTGCGCTCGCCGAGGAACTCGCACAGCAGGTAGCCGTGGGCTCCGTGCAGCTGCACGCCGTCCATCCCGGCACGCTCGGCGCGGGCCGCCGCGGCGGCGAATGCCTCGACCGTCTGCTCGATCTCCGCGAGGGTCAGGGCACGCGCGCCGGTGGCCGGATCGTCGTACGGGGCGACGAGCGGCTCGCCGGAGACCTCGGGGTTGGCCTTCGAACCGCCGTGCTGGAGCTGGACGATGGAGGCGGCCCCCGCGTCGCGGAGCTCCCCGGCGAGGCGCGCCAGCCCCGGGAGGTGCGCGTCGTCGCTGATCCCCAGCTGGCCGAGCCACGCCTTGCCGGGCTGGGCGACGTAGGCGGCCGCCGTCATGACCATGCCGAAGCCGTGCCGGGCACGGGCGGTGAGCCAGGTGATCTCGTCCTCGGACAGGGTCCCGTCGGCGTTCGACTGCTTGTTCGTCAGGGGCGCCAACGTGAGCCGGTTGCGCCAGGAGGGGCCGTGAGTGAAGTCGATCGGATCAGATAGTTGTGTCACGAACCCGAGACTACTTGGCACCCTTCCCGGCTGCGAGGGCTGCCCCTGCTCAGGGTGTACCGCAGGTCTGAGGGTCGGTCGCCACGCGGTGCACCGCGCCGGCTAGGCGATGCCGAACTCCTGCCGAATCGAGCGGCTCCGGCGAAGACGGCCGACCTCCTGGAACCACGAGCGCGGATGGCGGATCGCCCGCCTCGGTGACAGCCGTCGTCCGATCCGCGGCTGGGTGGGGCTGGTCGACTCCGCGTGGCCGATCCTGTACACGGCCCCCGGGAAGGGGGTCGGTTCCAAGGGCGTCCCGCGCCCGTACAGGTCCCCCCAGATGTACATGTGTGAGCCGAGGGCCCGGTCGACCTGTTCCAGGTCGGCTTCACCGAGCGAACGCTGGATCGGCAGGAGATCGGCCCGGACGATGAGACTCGTACCGCAAACCCGGTCGAACCCCTTACGGAGCATCACCAGCGGCCCGCCGTCGTAGAGGTATCCCTCATCCACGAACCACCCTGGTGCGTCGGGCTTCGCACGCGCGAGGCCCGCGAGCCGGGAGGAGACGAAGTCGTCGTAGTCCACGACCATGACGTGCCCCTGAGGTCTGGTGGCCACCAGGCCGGAGGCCACGCGGAGTCCCTTGTCACGGCGGACAGCCGCCAGGCGTGCGGGGCCCTCGACGTCGGGAAGCGGGGTGTACTCGAAGTCCAGCTGCACCAGGTCCGCTCCCGGCGGGAGTTCAGGGAGGTCCGTTCCGCGGTTCGCGGCGACGACGATGTGCCCGCCTGCGTTGTGGAGCGATCCGAGGGTCCTGGCCATCATCTGCTTGACGGCGTCCCAGGCCGGCACGCCACGGCTGTCGCGCACTGGGACCACGAACGTGAGCGAGCCGTCTCCCATACAGGGACCCTAGCCGCAGGTGGTGTGCCGGGCGACTGAGTGTCGCGAAACCGAGACCAGCCGGCGCCCCATTCTCCGGCCGACCCGGGCCGTACCGGCCGCGTTCCTCCATCTCGGCGCCCCCCGGCCTGGGCGACGCGACGAGCCTGACACGCGGCAAGGCGCCGCGATGAGCCTGAGCCGCGTCTCGACTGAGGAAATCGCTGATTGCGGCCGGTTTCGCGCGTTGAGCCTGACACGCGAGTCGAGTGGCCGCGACGAGCCTGAGTCGTGTCTCGATCGACGAAATCGCCGAATCCGGTCGATTTTGCGCGACGAACCGCGTGTCTGGCTCAACGCGTGCGGACGAACCGCGTGTCAGGCTCGTGCGGGGGTGGGCGCGGGGACGCGACGTGGCCCGCCCCCTCGGGGACGGGCCACGTCGGATGCCGGGATCAGTCGGCCAGGCGCTCGTTCAGCTTGGTGAGCAGATCGATCGCCGCCGCCGGGATGATGGTGCCGGGCGGGTAGATCGCATCCGCACCGCTCTCGCGGAGCTCGTCGAAGTCCTGCGTCGGGATCACGCCGCCGACGACGATCATGAGATCGTCTCGGCCGAGCTTGTCCAGCTCCTGCCGCAGCGCGGGCACCAGCGTGAGGTGACCGGCCGCCAGCGAGGAGACGCCCACGACGTGCACGTCGGACTCGACGGCCTGCCTGGCGACCTCCTCCGGGGTCTGGAACAGCGGGCCGACGTCGACGTCCATGCCGAGATCGGCGTAGGCGGTCGCGATGACCTTCTGGCCACGGTCGTGACCGTCCTGACCCATCTTCGCGATGAGGATGCGCGGACGGCGACCCTCCTTCGTCTCGAACTCCTCGACGAGCCTACGGGCCTCGTCGACGGACTCGCTGGAACCGGACTCCTGGTTGTACACACCCGAGATCGTACGGATCTGCGCGGTGTAGCGCCCGTAGACCTTTTCCAAAGCGTCCGAAATCTCGCCGAGCGACGCCTTGGCGCGGGCGGCGTCGATGGACACCTTGAGCAGGTTGCGGTCGGGATCCGTCGGATCCGGGTTCGCGGCCGCCCAGCTGACGCGCTCCAGCATCTCCTGGGTGACGGCCTCGTCGCGCTCGGCGCGCAGCTGCTGGAGCTTCGCGATCTGCGCCTCGCGCACCGCCCGGTTGTCGACCTTGAGGACCTCGAGGGCCTCGTCGTTGTCGAGCTGGTACTTGTTGACGCCGATCACCGGCTGACGGCCGGAGTCGATGCGGGCCTGGGTGCGGGCCGCGGCCTCCTCGATGCGCATCTTCGGGATGCCCTGCTCGATGGCCTTGGCCATGCCGCCGGCCTGCTCGACCTCCTGGATGCGCTCCCACGCCTTGCGGGCGAGCTGCTCGGTGAGCTTCTCGACGTACGCGGAGCCGGCCCAGGGATCGACCGTCTTCGTGGTGCCCGACTCCTGCTGCAAGAACAGCTGCGTGTTGCGGGCGATGCGGGCCGAGAAGTCGGTCGGCAGGGCGATCGCCTCGTCGAGCGCGTTGGTGTGCAGCGACTGGGTGTGGCCCTGGGTGGCGCCCATGGCCTCGACGCAGGTGCGCACGACGTTGTTGTAGACGTCCTGCGCGGTCAGGGACCACCCGGAGGTCTGCGAGTGGGTGCGCAGGCTCATCGACTTCGGGTTCTTCGGCCTGAACTGCCGCACGAGCTTCGCCCACAGGATGCGCGCGGCGCGCATCTTGGCGACCTCCATGTAGAAGTTCATGCCGATCGCCCAGAAGAACGACAGGCGGGGGGCGAACTGGTCGACGTTGAGGCCCACGGACTCGCCGGCGCGGATGTACTCCACGCCGTCGGCCAGGGTGTAGGCCATCTCGATGTCGGCCGTCGCGCCGGCCTCCTGCATGTGGTAGCCGGAGATGGAGATCGAGTTGAACCGGGGCATGTTCGCCGAGGTGAAGGCGAAGATGTCGGCGATGATCTTCATCGACGGCGACGGCGGGTAGATGTAGGTGTTGCGGACCATGAACTCCTTCAGAATGTCGTTCTGAATGGTTCCGGCCAGCTGAGCGGGGGCGACGCCCTGCTCCTCTGCGGCGACGACGTACAGCGCCAGCACGGGCAGCACCGCGCCGTTCATCGTCATCGACACCGACATCTGGTCCAGCGGGATCTTGTCGAACAGCTGGCGCATGTCGAGGATCGAGTCGACGGCGACGCCGGCCATGCCGACGTCACCGGACACGCGGGGGTGGTCCGAGTCGTAGCCGCGGTGCGTTGCGAGGTCGAACGCGATCGACAGGCCCTTCTGGCCGGCGGCCAGGTTGCGGCGGTAGAACGCGTTGGACTCCTCGGCGGTGGAGAAGCCCGCGTACTGGCGGACGGTCCACGGCTGGTTGACGTACATCGTGGCGTAGGGGCCGCGGAGGAACGGCGGCATGCCCGGGCGGGTCTCGAGGAAGTCGAGATCCTGCAGGTCCGTGGCGCCGAACAGCGGCGGCACGAGGATGTGCTCCGGGGTCTGCCAACCGGCCGAGTGGCCCGCGGCCGCGTTGATCGCCTCGAACTGGGCTGCGGCGTCAGCGGGGACCGCGCCGCCCAGTTCGACGTCCGAGAAACGGGGGATGGTCATATTCAGGCTCCCAACTTGTCCAGGGTGGCGGTCAGCAGCGCGACCACGTCCATGCCGTCGAACACATTGCCGTCGACGGCGGCCTCGCCGCCCTCGCCCAGCTCCTTGACCTGGCCGGCGACGAGCACCTGCTCGGCCCCGGCCGC
>JAUHXZ010000074.1 GCA_030426725.1 Actinomycetes bacterium | reverse complement strand
CGGTCCGCGCGCGCTCGGCTACGGCCGCATGGCCGACAACGTCGTGTCGCTCGACATCATCACCGGCAACGGCGACCTACTGACGCTCGGCGTCGACGACGTCCCCGAACTGCGCACCCTCGTGGCGGGCAACCTCGGCACGATCCGCACCGAGTTCGGCACCTTCACCCGGCAGGTGTCGGGCTACTCCCTCGAGCATCTGCTCCCCGAGAAGGGCTTCGACCTGCCGAAGTTCTTCGCCGGCACCGAGGGCACCCTGGGTGTCATCCTGCGCGCCACCGTCCGCCTGGCCGCCGACGCGCCGCACCGGCTCATGGTCGCGCTCGGCTACCCGACCATGCCGGACGCCGGCGACGACATCTCCAACCTGTTGCAGTTCCGCCCCACCGCCTGCGAGGGGCTGGACCGGCGCATCGTCGACGTCGTGGTCGCCAAGTCCGGGGCCGCGGCCGTCGGCGAGCTTCCCGCCGGCGACGGCTGGATGTTCCTGGAGGTCGTCGGCGACGACCCGGCGGAGGTGCGATCCCGGGCCGAGGCGATCGTCGCCGAGGCGCGGGCGACGGAGGGCTGGGTCGTTGACGACCCCAACCGGGCCGCCCAGCTGTGGAAGATCCGCGCCGACGGCGCCGGGCTCGCCGGTGTCAGCCTCGACAAGCCCGCCTACGGCGGCTGGGAGGACGCGGCGGTGCCGCCCGAGCACCTCGGCGACTACCTCCGCGAGTTCGACGACCTGCTCACCAGGTACGGCCTGCACGGGCTGCCCTACGGGCACTTCGGCGACGGCTGCGTCCACTGCCGCATCGACTTCCCCCTCGAGGCGGCGGACGGCGCGGCGCGGTACAAGGCGTTCGTCGAGGACGCGGCCGACCTGGTGGCCGGCTACGGCGGCTCGATGTCCGGCGAGCACGGCGATGGCCGGGCCCGGTCCGCGCTTCTGCCGCACATGTACTCCCGCGCAGCGATCGACCTGTTCGGCGCAGTGAAGAACATCTTCGACCCCCGCAATCTGCTCAACCCCGGGGTGCTCGTCGACCCGGCGCCCGTGGACGAGAACCTGCGCATGGTGGCGGCCAGCCGGTCGCCGCTCAACCTCGAGGACCCCGAGTTCGTCGAGCAGGTGCACCAGTGCAGCGGCGTGGGAAAATGCCTGGCCAACACCACCGTCGCCGGCGGCGTGATGTGCCCCAGCTACCAGGCCACCCGCGACGAGAAGGACTCGACCCGCGGCCGGGCGCGCGCGCTGCAGGAGATGGTCAACGGGTCGATCATCACCGAAGGCTGGCGCTCCCCCGAGGTGCACGCCGCACTCGACCTCTGTCTGTCCTGCAAGGGCTGTGGCCGCGACTGCCCCACCGGCATCGACATGGCCGCCTACAAGGCCCGCGTCACGCACGAGAGCTACAAGGGCAGGCTGCGCCCGCGCAACCACTACGCGCTGGGCTGGCTGCCCCGCTGGGGCCGCATGATCACGTCGCTTCCCGGGCTGGGGAAGCTGATCAACGTCGTCGGCGCGACTCCCCTGCTGGGCCGCGCGCTCCGCTGGGGCGCGGGCGTCGACCGCCGTCGGGAGATCCCTCGGTTCGCCGGGACGAGCGCCCGGTCCCGCTTCCGTCCGGCGGAGCCGTCCGGGGAGCGTCCGTCGAAGGGTAGGGTCCTCATCTGGGTGGACTCCTTCTCCGACTGCTTCGAGTCCAACTCGTTCGCCGCCATGGTGCAGGTCCTCGTCCGCCTCGGCTACGAGCCCGAGGTCCTCAAGGAGTCCGCCTGCTGCGGTCTCACCTGGATCTCCACGGGCCAGCTCGACGGCGCCCGCCGTCAGCTGAAGAACGCGGCGAAGGTGCTGGCCCCCTACGTCCGCGACGGGGTTCCGATCGTCGGCGTCGAGCCGTCGTGCACGGCGGTGTGGCGCAGCGACGCCCCCGAACTCCTGCCCGAGAACGCAGACGTCCGTGCCCTCAACGGCACCGTCCGAACGCTCGCCGAGTTCCTGGCCGACGACCCGGACTTCGTCGCGCCCGACCTCAGCGGGCACACGATCGTCGCGCAGCCGCACTGCCACCACGCGTCGGTGATCGGCTGGGCGAAGGACAAGGCACTGCTGGAGTCCACCGGAGCGGAGATCGTCGCCGTCGGGGGCTGCTGCGGACTCGCCGGCAACTTCGGCGTCGAGCGTGGGCACCACGACGTGAGTGTCAAGGTGTTCGAGCACGACCTCGGCCCCGCGGTCGAGGAGAACCCGGACGCGATCGTGCTGGCCGACGGCTTCAGCTGCCAGACCCAGCTGACTTCGCTTGCCGGCCGCTCCTCGATGTCGCTGGCGGAGCTGCTCGCCACCCACTGAGTGTGACAATCCGGACATCAGTGACCCGGAACTGCCCTTTCGGGGCGGAATTCGCCCACTGATGTCCGATTTGTCACGGAAGCCGCTTTGACCACGGCCTGCCCCGAATGTTCCAGGGTTATCCACAGCACGCGAAAACTGCGTTGAGTTGGCCCAGGCGGCGAGTGGAATCGGGCTATGGACGAACAGCTGTCCCATATTCTCGCCACCGATGGAGTGATCCACGCCGGTTCAGACCGGCGGCTTCGCCAGCGTGTCCATCGTGCTGCCGCGGCAGGCGGTCTGGTGCGGCTCCTACCCGGGGTGTACGGAAGCGATCGGTCCTTCGAGTCGCGCGTCCTCGCCCTTAGTGTGTGGGACCGCGACGCGATTGCGCTCGGGGCCACGGCGGCCCGGTTGAGCTGGTGGCCGGAAATCCCCGACGACACAGTGGCGGCTGCGACGGTGCGCAAGCTCGCCTCACCTGCGGGCTTCCACCTCAGCAGAGCCGTGATTCCCCTCGAGCTGATCGATGACCTGTCCGGTTTCAGGCTGGTGTATCCATCGCTCAGCGTCCTCCAGCTCATACCGCAGGTCGGCCCGACGTGCATCGACGAGGCGCTGCGCCGCCGCGCCACCTCGGTGCCGGCCCTCCGCCACGCACTGTCTCTCACACCCGACCGTCCCGGCAACCGCGAATGCCTCCACCATCTCGAGCTGTCGCGGGACGAACCGTGGTCCACGCTCGAGCGAGAGGCCCACCAACTCCTCCGCACAGCCGGGCTCAAGGACTGGCGCGCGAACCACCCCGTCAAGCTTCCCTCGGGGCTGGTCTACCTCGACATCGCACTGAGAAGATGGCGCATCGCCGTCGAGCTGGACGGGTTCCGCTACCACTCCGATCCTGCGAGCTTCCATGCGGACCGGAGGCGCGACGTCGAGCTTCAGCTGGCCGGCTGGCGGGTTCTGCGCTTCACGGCGGCGACCCTCGACACGATGACCGACGCCATCCGCGACCTGATCAGGCAGGTCGAACACGGGGCGGCGTGACAGGTTCCACACCAGTGCGCGAATCAGCGCACGAAAGCGGGTGATGCGTCACCTGGTGTGGATTTCGTCACGCTCGCCGATGATTGCCGTATCCGATGCAACCGCAGGGCGCGGTCCCGGCGTAGTGAGGGTGTCAGAACCATCCACGCCGACAGTGAAGGGACACCGCAGTGGACGAGGCACAGTTCGACCGGTTCTACACCGGGTCGTTCACCAGGCTCGTGGGCCAGGTGTACGCGATGTGCGGCAACCTCGCCGAGGCGCAGGACTGCGTCCAGGAGGCGTTCATCCGCGCCTGGGACCACCGGTCCAAGCTCGACCAGGCCCACAGCCCCGAAGCCTGGGTCCGCACGACCGCCTACCGGCTGGCCGTCAGCCGGTGGAGGCGCGCCACCCGCGCTCTGCGCCCACCAGACCGGGCGCTGCAGCAACCGCGCCCCGTCGCCGAACCTGGGGTGGAGCGGGTGGCCCTCGCAAAGGCCCTCGCGCAACTCCCGGAGGCGCAGCGCCGGGCGATCGTTCTCCACCATCTCTGCGATCTGAGCGTTAACGAGATCGCTGCCGAGGTCGGTTCGCCGGCCGGAACCGTCAAGGCGCGCCTATCCAGGGGCCGCCAAGCCCTCGCAAGCCTGCTCTCGACCGACCTGGAGGCCCGTCATGCCTGATCCGATCCCCCACCTCGACGACCTGGCAGCCGAAGCCAAGGAGGCATCAATGCTCCCCGCGAATGAGATCCGTCGCCGCGGTGACCGTCGTCGCATCGTCCGACGCATCGGCACGACGCTCGCCGTCGCGTCGATCGGCCTCGGAGTCGGCGTCGGCACCTACGCCATCGCACCCCAGTTCCGCGACGGCGCCCAGGCGCCCCAGTACGCCGCCACCCCCGCGCCGACCCCCGTGCCCGCCGATGACTCCGACGCCGGCTCCCCCACTCCCGAGACCCGGCCGAGCGCGCCCGAGCCGCCGACGTGGGCGAACGTCCCCACCGTCGACCTCATGTATCCCTACGACTCGTCCATCGCCGAGCAGACCGGAGAGCACGAGGGCCCGGCAGGCGCTACGTTCGGGCTCTGCGACCCGGGCTCCTGGGGAGACCCCGGCACCACACTGGTGCGGGAGTTCGGCGTCGACGGCGTGACCTACGAGTACGCGATCGTGTTCGGTTACCCGGACGCCGACTCGGCCTCCGCGGGCTACGACCTGCTCACCGACGCTGCCCGGAACTGCGACGACCGTATCCTCGCGGGCGGCTTCGACCGGGCCGACGCGCAGGAGCTGGAGGGCATGCCGTTCGACGAGGCCTCGGTCGACGGGTCCCCTGCCCGTGCCGCCTACTTCACCGCCATGGCCGCGAACGACGGCGAGGACCTCGGGATGTTCAACGACACCCTCCTCGTCCAGTCCGGCGAGCGGGTGGCATGGCTCGTGACGACCTTCGAGGGCATGGACAACAACTGCTCCGTGGCCCCGGACCAGGACGCGATGCAGTGCGAGTTCGCCTACTCGCTGCCGCAGATCGCCGACCTGCTCGACGACTGACCAGCTCACCTGCCCCGGCGGCTGACCCGCCGGGGCAGGTGGGGTTGAGCAATTGGCAAGGGTCGCGGTGAGACCCACGCGACACCGCCGCGGGGCCGCCGCGTTGACCCTTGCCAATTGCTCAACCCCATCCGCGACCACAGCCCGGAGACGCCGACGGCGCCGCTCCCCTGCGAGGGGGCGGCGCCGTCGGTGTCTGTGTGGCGCGGGCCTCAGCGGGTGAGGCGACGGTGCTTCGACCGGTGCGGGCGGGCCGCCTCCGGGCCGAGGCGCTCGATCTTGTTGGCCTCGTAGTCGGCGAAGTTGCCCTCGAACCAGAACCAGCTCGGCGTGCCGTCCTCATCCTCGCCCTCCCAGGCGAGCATGTGGGTGGCGACGCGGTCGAGGAACCAGCGATCGTGGGAGATCACGACGGCGCAGCCGGGGAACTCGAGGAGCGCGTCCTCGAGGCTCGACAGGGTCTCGACGTCGAGGTCGTTGGTGGGCTCGTCGAGGAGGAGTACGTTGCCGCCCTGCTTGAGGGTGAGCGCCAGGTTGAGGCGGTTGCGCTCACCGCCCGACAGGACGCCGGCCTTCTTCTGCTGGTCCGGGCCCTTGAACCCGAACGACGCCACATAGGCGCGGGAGGGCATCTCGAAGTTGGCGACCTTGATGAAGTCGAGCCCGTCGGAGACGACCTGCCAGACATTCTCCTCGGGGCTGATGCCCGAGCGGTTCTGGTCGACGTAGCTGAAGGAGACGGTCTCGCCGATGCGCACGTTGCCCGAATCGGGCTCCTCCTGGCCGGTGATGGTCTTGAACAGGGTGGTCTTGCCGACGCCGTTCGGCCCGATGATGCCGACGATGCCCGCACGGGGCAGTGTGAAGGACAGGTCCTTGATGAGCACACGGTCGCCGAAGCCCTTGTTGAGCTTGTTGACCTCGAGGACGACACTGCCCAGGCGCGGGCCCGGGGGGATGTTGATCTCGGAGGTGTCGATCTTGCGGTTGCGCTCGGCTTCGGCCGCCATCTCCTCGTAGCGGGCGAGACGGGCCTTGTTCTTGGCCTGCCGGGCCTTTGGCGATGACCGCACCCACTCGAGTTCCTTCTCGAGGATCTTGGCGCGCTTCGCGTCCTTCTTGCCCTCGATCTGGAGGCGCTGGCGCTTGGTCTCGAGGTAGGTCGAGTAGTTGCCCTCGTAGGGGTGCAGCCGGCCGCGGTCGACCTCACAGATCCACTCCGCGACGTTGTCGAGGAAGTACCGGTCGTGCGTGACGGCCAGGACGGCGCCGGGGTACGTCTTGAGGTGGCCCTCGAGCCAGTTGACGGACTCTGCGTCGAGGTGGTTGGTGGGCTCGTCGAGCAGCAGCAGGTCGGGCTGCTGCAGCAGGAGCTTGGTCAGCGCGACGCGGCGCCGCTCGCCACCCGACAGCACGTCGACGACGGCGTCCGGCGGCGGGCACTGGAGCGCGTCCATCGCCTGCTCGAGCCGGGCGTCGATGTCCCACGCCTCGTGCGCGTCGAGGAAGGTCTGCAGGTCGCCCATCTCGGCCATGAGGGCGTCGAAGTCGGCATCCGGCTCGGCCATCTCCATCCCGATCGCCTCGAAGCGCTGCATCTTCGCCTTGATCTCAGCCACGGCCTCCTCGACGTTCTCCTGGACCGTCCTGCCCTCGGTGAGGGGCGGCTCCTGGAGGAGGATGCCGACGCTGGCGCCCTTGGCGAGGGCGGCGTCGCCGTTGTTGGGCCGGTCGAGTCCGGCCATGAGCTTCAGCATGGTCGACTTGCCGGCGCCGTTCGGACCGACCACGCCGATCTTGGCGCCGGGGTAGAACGAGAGGGTGACGTTGTCGAGGATGACCTTGTCGCCCACCGCCTTGCGCACGTTGTGCATGGTGTAGATGAACTCAGCCAATGTCAGGCTCCTTTTCAGCGTGGACCGCAGGACAGTATGCCAGCTAACCGGGCGCGACCCCGACTCGCGGACGGCGCCTCAGCGCAGCCGGTCGAGGGCGGCGCGGGCGGCGTCGTGCCGCGACACCTCCGCCTCCGCGGGCGCCAGCACGTGCTCGATGGCGACGGCGGCGACGGCGTCCTCCAGGCGCTTGCGCGCCTGCCGGGCGGCGCGGTTCGCCGCCACGCGCGTGAACAGCCGTGAAGCCACAGACAGCAGGAGGCCCACCGCGAGTCCGCCGATGACCAGGACGGTCGGCAGCGGGATCTGGAGCCCGTCCTCGGGCCCGATCGGGACGATCGGCAGGGCGCCGAGGCCGAGGTAGGCGAGCAGGGCGTTGATGGTGAGCCCGATCAGCCCGAAGACGACCGCCGCCATGAGGATCCACTGGATCACGCGCACGCCCGTCCACCAGGCGGGGGTGCGTTCGGTGGGGAGTTCCGTCTCGACGATGGCCCGGTCCAGCCGGTCGGCCAGTCCCGGCGTCGCGCTCCGCACCGCCCTGGCCACCGCCTCACGCCAGGGGGGCGGCATCCCATCGGACAGGTCGGCGGTGACGGCGCGCATGGCGCTGGTGAGCTGCGAGTGGGCGGAGGCGGACCTGGCGGGCAGGGAACTGCGCCGCACGCCGGGGGCCTCGAGTTCGGCCCGGCGACCGAGACCGAGCCGCTTCAGCGGGTCCGGCCGGAACCGGGCGAGCCACTTGAACACGGGCCACCCTGTTGCCAGGACGCCGCGGTGCCGCACGGTGTCGCGGACGGCGTCGACCACGACCGGCACACCGGCCGCAGCGCAGAGGCGCCCGGTCAACTCGTCCGCGACCCGTTGCCCGCTCCCCCGCCCGCGGGCCGCGCCCACGTGTTCGCCGAGCGTCTCCGCCGCGACCGTGGCGTCGGCGGCGAGCCTGGCGGACGCGGCGCGCTTGCCTTCGGCGACCTTCATCACGTGCCCGCGCAGCTCGTCGATCCCCAGGCCGGTGACCGCACTGGTGGTGATCAGGGGGACACCGGCGAGGCCGTCGTCGGTCAGGAGGCGCCGGATGTGCGCCAGGCACTGGTCGAGCTCCGCCGGGGTCAGCCGGTCGGCCTGATTGAGGACGACCGTGATGACGTCGCGGTGCTCGGCGAGGGGCCTGAGGTAGCGGTGGTGCAGCGCGGCGTCGGCGTACTTCTGGGGGTCGAGCACCCAGACGAACTGGTCGACGACATCCACCAGCCGGTCGACCTCCTCGCGGTGGGCCGCGGTCGTCGAGTCGTGGTCCGGCAGGTCGAGCAGGACGAGGTCCTTCATGCCGGGCAGCGGCGGGGCCGCCTCGTGGCGGCGCTTGACCTGGAGGAGGTCGAGGAGCTCGTTGTTGGTGGCGGCGAAGCTGGCCGCCAGCGTCGTCGACGTCGTGGGGCGGCGCAGGCCCTGTTCCGCCAGGCGCGTCTCAGTGACGGCGTTGAACAGCGACGACTTCCCGGATCCGGTGGCCCCGGCGAGCGCGACGACGGTCTGCGGCCCGGCCGCGAGGCGCCTTGAGGACCGCTCGAGCACCCCGCGCGCCCGCTCGACCGCATCGTCGGGTACGCGGCCCTCGACGAGCGCGACGACCTCGCGCAGCCCCTCGAGCTGCTCCATCACTTCGGTCATCAGTCGATCCCCACTGGTCTGGTCAGGTCGTCGAACGCGTCGCGGGCCGCGGTCACCAGCGCGGCCCGCGCCTCGCCGAGCCGTTCGGGTGCACCGTCCTCGACGGCGAGCGCGTCGAGGACCTCGGTGAAGCGGGCGAGCTCCCCGGCCAGCACACCCTCGACGCGCGCGGCCAGTTCCTCACGCGCCTGCCGGGCGAGCCTGCGGACGGCGTCCTCACCGAACACGGCCTCGAGCAGGCGCTGCGCGAGCACGGACGCGCCGCCCGCGATGCCGACTTCGGCACCGGTGAGGCCGCCGGTGAGTGCGAACACGTAGATCATCAGGGCGGCGCCGACGGCGTTGGTGCCGAGCGCCAGGAACCGGGCGCGCATGCGCTTGCCCTTCCCCTGTTCCTCGACGAGGCGCAGCACGTCGCCCTGCCAGGCGCGGATCGCCTCCTCGGCGGCGGCGTCGAAGCCGGGCGACGGGGTCCGGAGGTGGGGTGCGGCGGCCAGGATGTCGCGGCCCCAGCGGGTGTGCGACCAATCGTGGGCGGTTGCCTCCGCGGCGCCCTCCCCGGCGTCGCGCAGGACCGCGGCGAGGCTGTCGGAGATGGCGACCTCGACGGCCTCGACGCGCTGGTCGCCGCTGAACCAGCCGGTGATCCGGTCCCGCACGGCGCTGATGCGCTGCTCGACCGACCGCATGAAGTCCCCGGTGCCGACGAGGTCCTGCCAGCGGGCCAGGATCTCCCCGCGCAGGAGTGTCCCGTCGCCGGTGGCGCGGTCGACGCCGGCGGCCGCGTCCCGGTGGGCGCGGGACGCCTGGTCGCGGAGTTCGGCGAGGGCCTCCTGCTGGCGGGCCATGCCCTCGGTCAGGTCACGCAGGTCGGTGTCGAGGCTCCGCACGGTGCCGGCGAGGGTCTGCATGGCCACCTGGGAGCGGGCGTCGGCCTGAGAGGCGAGGCGGAGCAGCCACTGCCGGATGCCGGAGACGTCGCCCATCGGGAGCAGTCCGTCGCTGGTCAGCGACCGTTCCACGAGGGAGAACAGCTTGGCCGACGCCAGTCCGCGTTCGGCGAGCATCTGCGCGAGATGTCCGGCCACCTCGTCAACGGCGCCGGGCGGGCAGCGGTTCACCACGACGCTGACAACGGTGTCGCGGGCCGACGCCGTGGCGAGGTAATCCCACGGGACGGCGTCGGCGTAACGCGCGGCGGAGGTGACGAACAGCCACAGGTCCGCCGCCAGAAGCAGTTGCCGGGCGAGGGTGCGGTTGGCGTCGTCCACGGAGTCGATGTCGGGCGCGTCGAGCAGCGCGAGGCCGGGCGGCAGATCGGGGAATGCGACGATGTGCAGTGCGCGCGAGTCGTGCAGCTGGGTGTCGGTGCGCACCAGGCCGGGCAGGACGTTGTCGCTGCGGAACCAGGCCTCATCGTCGGGGTGGCACACGAGCACCGGCGACTTGGTGGTGGGCCGCAGCACGCCGGGCCGGGACACGGTCGACCGCAGGATCGAGTTGACCAGCGTGGACTTGCCGGCGCCGGTGGATCCGCCGACGACGGCGAGCAGCGGCGCGTCGAGCCGCTCGGCGCGCGGCATGAGGTGGTCGCGCAACTGGTGCCCCACCGACACGCTCAGCCTGCGGAGGCGCTCGGCGCCGTACAGCGGGAGCGGGAACTGCACGGACGCCAGCACGTCGTCCAGCTGGGTGAACGCGTGCTGCAGGCTCTCGGCGCCGCTCATCGCGGCCAGTTTCCCCCGACGCCGGCAGGGCCGGGCGCCTGAGGGGGCGGGTAGGAGGAGGTGAGCGGACCGCGGTCGTCGGCGTCGGGCAGCGGCGTTCGGGTGTGCCGGCGGCGCCGCTGGATGAGGCGTTCGCCGGCGGTGCTGGTGAGGGCGTGGGGCCAGCGGCGGTGGATGTCGGCGATCAGTTCGAGGGCCCGCCCGTCGCCGGCGGAGTCGACGGTGCCACGGGCCATGGCGTCGCGCAGATAGGCGAGTTCGGTGACCCGGCGCACCAGGGTGGCGGTACGCCACCACATCCATGGGCCGCGGAACATGGCGAACCACAGCAGCTTCACGCGGCGCAGCGGCCTGCCGAACACGTCGATGTCGTCGGCGGTCAGCCAGCCGGCCTGGACGTAGTCGCCGAGCCGCGCACGGATGACCTGGGCGTTGCCGACGACGCTCACGACGAGGGAGACGATGAGCACAAAGACGACGCCGAGCGCCAGGAACCAGGCGCCGCGCAGCTGGCTAATGGGGTTGGTGGAGGCGAGACCGTTGAACAGCATGTGCCCGGCCGCGGCCACCATGAATCCGGTGAGAGGCGCCAGCACCCGCACTATCCGGCTCCTGGCCCCGAGCCCGATCACCAGACCGGACGCGGTCATGATCGTGAACAGTGGGTGCCCGAAGGAGGTGTAGACGCCGCGCAGCAGGACCAACTCGTGGAGCGTGGCCTCAGGGTCGGCGATGGAGATGTCGTGGGTGGCCTGCATCCACACGCGCGAGAAGTAGATGATGTTCTCGGTGAACGCGAAGCCGATGGCCGACAGCCCCGCCAGAGCGACCATGCTGAGCCGCGACACGATCCTGCCCCGCATCAACAGGATGAGCAGCACCAGAATGGTGGCCTTGGACAGTTCCTCGATGAACGGCGCGGAGAAGACGGCCGCGCGGGATCCGGTGTCTGAGTTGGCGTCGGTGGTCGCCATCATCTCGGCGGCCCACGAGTTGACGTGGAGGGAGATCCAGGTGGATCCGGCGGCTCCCCAGAGGAAGCACAGCAGCCACACCACCGGTTGCGAGGCCCGGAACCGGTCCAGCCAGATGAACAGGGCCGAGTAGGCCATCGCCGTCCACATGGCCCAGAACGCGGCCTTCCGGAACGCCTCGTTCGTAATGCCGAGCGTCTGTGTGCCGTCGGGGAAGGTCTGCGGCGGATGCAGCATCCAGTACTGGGCGAAGAGGAAGTAGACGCTGGCCGGCACGAGCACTACCGCCAGCCAGAACACCGGGCTGGCCACCGTGCGTCGGTACCACGGGCCGACGACCGGCACCGGCAGCGCGTTGAGCCGGCGCTGCCTGCGGGCGATGTCCGTGGTAGTCATGATGGCGACCAGCGTACCGGGCACCCCGACGGCGCCGCGTGGCTCTCGCCTAGGGTGGGCCCATGCAGAGCTTCTTCGCGGCGATGCCGCCCTGGGACCGGGAGGATGGTTCCCTCCACGTGTACGCGTTGCCCGACGAGGAGGTCGCCGAACGCCTGACCTCGCTGCAGGCCCGCCTGGCCGGCATCGAGGGTCTGCCGACGGTGCCCGAGGCGTGGCTGCACTCAACCGTGCAGCGGCTGGCCGAGTTCGACGACCTGACGATGAAGGAGCTGACCCGTCTCGCCGACGCGCTCACCGCCGAGCTGGCGACGGTGCCGGCGTTCGACCTTGAGTTCGGGGCCCCCGAGGTGCGCGGCACGGCCGTGGAGTGCACGGCCGCGCCGTCGGCGCAGTGGGACGCGCTGGTGGCGGCGGTCCGGCGCGCGGCGTCCAGCACCTTCGGCACGGCCCAGCCCGACGCGCCGCACGCCCCGCACATCTCGCTCGCCTACGCGACGGGACCGGTCTCCGACGCGGAGGTGGTCGCCAGGCTCGCCGACGCCCCCGCAGTGGGCACGGTGCGCATCGACACGGCCCACCTGCTCTCGGTCACCGTCCGCCCCGAGCTCGGCTGGTTCGACTTCATCGAACTGGCGAACTGGTCGCTCTAGCGCGCGGCACCGGTGGGCGGGGCCTCGGCCATTCGGAGGTCGAGGACCACCGCGAACCTACCGGGCGGCGGTCGAC
>JAUHXZ010000073.1 GCA_030426725.1 Actinomycetes bacterium | reverse complement strand
GAGCCCGGGATGGCGGCCAACGCGAGCAGGAACAGCAGGATGAGGGCGGTGCGCATGGAGGTCAACTGACCCCAGATCCAGCGCAGGAACTCGCGGACGCCGAGCGCCGGGCGGCTCACAGGATGGTGCCGAAATCGGCAGCCCACTGCCGCAACGCCCCGACGAGCGCGTCCCACCAGCCGACGATCATGGCGACGCCGACGAGGATCATCGAGATCCCGCCGACACGCTGCAGCATCTGGCCGTGGCGGCGCAGCCAGTCGAGCCTGGGCGCGAGGGTGGTGAAGGCCGCCGCGAACGCCAGGAAGGGGAGCCCGAGGCCGAGGGCATAGGCGAACGCAAGGACGCCTCCGCGCACCGCCGAGCCCTCGTTCAGCGCCAGGGTGAGCACCACGGACAGGGCGGGCCCGATGCACGGGGTCCATCCGAGGCCGAACACCATGCCCAGCAACGGGGACGCCCACACCCCCATCCGGGGGGCGACGGCGAGTCTGCCGCCGGAGGGGACCGGCAACCAGCCCGCGAACCCGGCGCCGAGCACGACGATGACGATCCCGAGGACGACGGTGATGGCGCGGGCCCCGCCGAGCAGCGCGGCGCCGATGCCGCCGAGGAGAGCTCCGGTGAGCACGAAGATGACGGAGAATCCGAGGATGAAGCCGAGGGTGCCCCCGATGAGTAGGCGCCTGGATCCGGCGCCCTCGGTGATCTCCGCGGCACCGAGCCCGGACGCGTACGACAGGTATCCGGGCAGCAATGGCAGGACGCACGGAGACAGGAACGACACGACCCCGGCGAGCATCGCGACGGGGATCGCGATGAGCATCGAGGAGGTGAGCGCCTCCCCCACCCAGGACTCGAGGAGGATCATGCGCCGGCCCCGACGTCGGAGATGATGCCCTCGAGGGTGGTGGCGTCCAGGGCGCCGAGGACGCGCGCGGCCACCAGTCCGTCCTCATCGATGACGACGGTGCTGGGGATGGCCTTCGGCGGCAACTGCCCGAAGCCGAGCAGCAGTTCGCCGTCGGGGTCGTAGATGCTGGGGTACGGAACGCCGAACGCGCGCTCGAACGCCTGCGCCGGCGCGACGTCGAGATCCCGGGTGTTGACGCCGAGGAAGGCGACGGAGTCCCCGAGGTTCTCGGAGGCCTCGACGAGCTCGGGCGCCTCGGCCCGGCAGGGCGCGCACCAGGATCCCCACACGTTGACGACGATGGGGCGGCCGGCGAAGTCCCCGGTCGAGACGGTGTCCCCGTCGAGGGTTTCGCCCGCCAGGACCGGGGCGTGGGTGCGGTCCTCGGCGGGGATGATGGTCACCGTGCCGTCGCCGCCCTCGAATCCGACCTGATCCGAAGAGGCCGGTGCGCCGCAGCCGGCGAGGAGCAGTGCAACCCCCGCCAGCGCCGCGCGGACCCTCACGTGCCGACCTTGAACCGCCGGCCCTTCACCGCGGGGAGCAGGTCGGCCACGGGTTCCGTGTAGTCGACGGCCGTGATGACGCCGTCGCGGACGGTGAAGCTGGTCACGGAGCAGAGCGTGCACATCCGGCGGCGCGGGTCGTGCACGAGCGGGCGACCCTCGACCGAGCTGCGTGCGATCCAGATGGGGAGCTGGTGGCTGACCACGAGCGCCTGGCCGCCTTCGCCGGCGGACACGGCGGCGTCGAGGATGGCCGCACGCATGCGCGTGGCGATCTCCTTGTAGGGCTCGCCCCAGCTGGGCCGCAGCGGGTTGCGCATGTGCCAGAACATCCGGGGGTCCCGCAACGCCCTGTTCGAGCCGCCGAACACCATGCCTTCGAACTTGTTGTCCGCCTCGATCACGCGCTCATCGGTGGTCACCTCGAGCTGCGGGAACAGGGCCGCGGTGGGTGCGAGCGTCTCCTGGGCGCGCTGCAACGGGGAGCAGCGAAGGTGCGTGAGCGGCACGTCCCTCCAGTGCGCCGACATGCGTTCCGCCATCGACCGGCCGAGCTCGGAGAGCCCGAAGCCGGCGAGGCGGCCGTAGAGCACGCCGCCCGGGTTGTGCACCTGGCCGTGCCGCATCACATGGACGATCGTCGCGTCTGCCACGCTGTTCAGCCTAACCGGTCTGCGAAACGGGCTTGCGGCGCTTCCGCCGCTTCCGCTGGGACGGCTTCGTGACCGGTATCCCGGCCTCGGTCTGGTCCGCCCTCCGGCGGTCGGCGAACCGCGCCAGGCCCTCCGCCACCGACTCGAAGGTCGGCGCGTCGGCGACGACGTCCACGCGGAGGCCGTGCATCTCGCACGCGGCCGCCGTCGCGGGGCCGATGGCGGCCACGACGGTCGCGGCATGGGGCTTGCCCGCGATTCCGATCATGTTGCGCACCGCGGTGGCCGACGTGAAGACGACGGCGTCGAACATGCCCGTCTTGATGTCGTCGCGCATCTCGGCCGGCGGGGGCGCCGCGCGGACGGTGCGGTAGGCGGTGACCTCCTCGACCTCCCAGCCCAGGCGGCCGAGGCCGACGAGCAGCGGCTCGACGGACACGTCGGCGGACGGGACGAGGACCCGGTCGAGCGGGTCGATGAGGTCGTCGTAGGCCGGGAACTCGTTGGCCAGCGCGCCGGTGGTGTTCTCGACGACCGGGGTGAGGTCCGCGACGAGCCCCAGCCGGGCGAGGGCCTCGATGGTGCCCCTGCCGACGGCGGCGAGACTGATGCCCGACAGGGCCCGCGAGTCCAGGCCGTATTCGGTGAGGCGCTCCGCGATGGCCGACACCGCGTGCGGCGACGTGAACACCAGCCACAGGTAGCGGCCGTCGACGAGCCCACGGACCGCCTTCTCCATGGCCTGCTCGGTCCTGGGCGGCTCGATGGACATCGTGGCGACGACCTCGGTTGACGCGCCGTAGTGGGCCAGTTCTTCGATGAGGGACGAGAGGTCGTCCTTGGTGCGCGGGACGATGACGCGCCAGTCGAACAGCGGCTTGCCCTCGAACCAGTCGAGCCGCTGGCGGCGCGAGTCCTCGATGCCCGGTCCGACGACGAAGTAGCGCTCGGCGGCGTCCGAGCCCTCGACCTCGCCCCAGGTCAGGACCTCGCTGGTCTGCGACGTGGTGCCCACCGCGGCGAGGCTGAGACAGGTGCCGTCGGCCCCGAAGCGTCGCGTGGCCTCCTCGGCCACCCTCCCGGCCAGCACGCCGGTGGTCCTCACCAGCAGCGTCTCGCCGGTGGGCCAGGCGCCGATGTCGGGGACGCCACGGGTGGCGTCGAGCGCCGCGAAGGCGGTCGTCGCGGTCACGCCGCCGTAGGACAGCGCCGCGCTCCACCGGTTGACGCCGGGCACCACGTTCGCACGGATGCCCGCCGCGGCCAGCACCTCCGGCAGCACGCCTCCGGCGTCCGCGTCGGTGAAGTAGTCGCCGGAGTGCAGCCGTACGACCTTCCGGCCACGGGCCACGGCCGCGAGGATGTCGCTCACCTCGTCGTCGCTGCCGGCCTGCTGCGTCTCGACGTGGGCCGGTGCGAGGGCACGCACCTGTTCGATGTCGGCGTCGGGGTCGACGATGATGAGGTCCGCGTAGCGCATGGCCCTCGACCCGGACAGCGTGAGCAGCCCCAGGTCACCCGGGCCGGAGCCGACGAACGTCACCGAGCCGCCCGACGGCTCGAACTCGGCCGGTGTCGCCGGGGAGCTGGGTTCCATGGACTCGGTCACTTCGGTGGTTTCCGTTCAGTGCTGGTCGTCGAGCGGTGGCAGCCACTCGTCTGGCAGATTCGGCGGGGCCGGCTCGGCCAGTGCCCCGCGCAGCGCCGACGCGTCGACGAACCAGTAGCCGAGCAGCCGCTGGTCCACGAACGTCACCGGCACGTGATCGGTGTAGCGGGCGCGGAGTTCGTCATCGCTGTCGACGTCGACGGACCGCCAGCCCACCCCCTGCTCCTCGCAGGTGCTGCGCACGACCGCCTCGGCGTCCACACACAGGTGGCAGCCGGCGCGGGTCAGCAGCAGAACCCTCGAGGGCCCGATCACTACTTGCCGGCGCGACGACGCTGGATGCGGGTGCGCTTGAGCAGCTTGCGGTGCTTCTTCTTGGCCATACGCTTGCGGCGCTTCTTGATGACAGAGCCCACTGTTCGCCTTTCGTTCCCGGGTGATCCCGGATGATCATTGAGTCCGGCCGTGAGGTGGCCAGACTCTGAATCTTAACTGTTCGGTGCGGAGATCGACCAATTCCCTAGTCGGCCATCTCCCGGCCGCGGTCGGCGCACGCCTCGATCGCGGCGATGAAGGCGGCCCGCACGGCCCGCTCGTCGAGTTCCCGGAGGGCGGCGGCCGTCGTGCCCGCCGGCGAGGTCACCTGCTCCCGCAGCTCGGACGCGGACCGGCCGCCCGCGAGCAGCTCGGCCGACCCGAGGAAGGTCTGGACGACCAGCTCGGTGGCCTCGGCCCTGGTGAGGCCCTGATGGACCCCACCCTCGATCATGGCGTCGGCGACGTAGAAGAGGTAGGCGGGCCCGGAGCCGGACAACGCGGTGAGGGCGTCGATCTGCCGTTCGGGGATGATCACGGACCTGCCGACCGCGTCCATGAGACCCTTGGCACGCGCGACGTGCTCGTCGGAGGCCGCAGTGCCGGGAACGACGCCGGCCATACCCTTGCCGACCAGGGCCGGGGTGTTGGGCATGACCCGAACCACCGGCGTGCCCTCCGGGAGCCCGCCCTCGAGCTGGGCCAGCGGGGTGCCGGCGGCGATGGACACCACCAGCGGACGGTGCTCGCCGAGGACCCCGCCGAGATCGGCGAGCACCCCGTCGATCATGTGCGGCTTGACCGCCAGGACGACCACGTCGGCCCCGCCGGCCGTGGCCAGGTCAACCGTCCGGACGCCGTGCCTGTCCCGGATCGCCGCGGCGCGCCCGGCGGACGGCTCGACGACGATCAGGTCGTCGGTGCCGTGGCCGGCGGCGAGCCAGCCGGTGAGCAGCGCCTCCCCCATGGCACCGGCCCCGATCAGCGCGATGCTCATCGGACCAGCAGCTCCGCGATCTGGATGGCGTTGAGCGCGGCGCCCTTGCGCAGGTTGTCGTTGCTGATGAACAGCACGAGCCCGCGCTCCCCCTCGACGCTGCGGTCCTGCCGGATCCGGCCGACGAACGACGGGTCCTGCCCGGCCGCCATGAGCGGGGTGGGGACGTCCGCGAGCTGCACGCCGGCCGCGCCGGAGAGCGCCTCCCGGGCCCGGTCGGGCGTGATGTCCTGCGCGAACCGTGCGTGCACGGACAGGGAGTGGCCGGAGAACACCGGGACGCGCACGCAGGTGCCGGCGACCGGCAGGTCGGGCAGGTGGAGGATCTTGCGCGACTCGTTGCGCAGCTTCTTCTCCTCGTCGGTCTCACCCTCGCCGTCGTCGACGATGCTCCCGGCCAGGGCCACCACGTTGTAGGCGATGGGTGCCACGTACGGAGCCACGTCGGCGGGCTGGAAGGCGGCGCCGTCGAGGGCCAGCACGCGGGGGTCGTCGATCTGGCCGAGTTGCCCGGCGAGGGCCTCGACGCCCTTGACCCCGGAGCCGGACACGGCCTGGAACGTCGTCACCTGCAGGGACTCGAGGCCCGCGACGTCGTGCAGGGCCTTGATGACGGGCATCGCCGCCATCGTGGTGCAGTTCGGGTTCGCGATGATACCGAGTTCGGCGGCGTCGACGTCGCCGGGGTTGACCTCGGAGACGATGAGCGGCACCCGGTCGTCCATGCGCCAGGCCGACGAGTTGTCGACGACAGTTGCCCCGGCCTCGGCGACGCGCGGCGCCCATTCCTTCGACGTCGATCCGCCCGCGGAGAACAGGGCGACGTCGAGACCGCCGAAGTCCGCCGTCGCGATGTCCTCGACGACGACCTCCTCCTCGCCCCACGGCAGCACCTTCCCGGCGGAACGCGCCGAGGCGAAGTAGCGGATCTGATCGACAGGGTAGTTGCGCTCCGCCAGCAGGCGGCGCATCACGCCACCGACCTGCCCGGTCGCGCCAAAGACTCCAACACGCATGAGCGGAAGTCTACGCTGAAGCGGGAGGTCCTCCCCGACGCTCGCGCCGCCTCGGGACGGCGGCGCCCCCCCGCGACGGTAGTGTGCGGAGGGGATTCCGAGGTGAGAGTGAGGCCGCCATGCGCCAGGTTCCGCAGCCGCACCCGTCGCGCATCACGCCGTTCGCCGGCCACCCGGTCGTCGTCGGCGTGACGCCGGAGCAGCCGGAAGTGGTCGCCCTGACCGCCGCCTCGCTCGCCAAAGGCCAGCGCGCGACGCTCTACTGCGCCTACGTCGATCCCGGGCGGGTGACGGACCGAGAGTTCCCCGACGGCACCGTCGAGCACAGCGGGCTCGACCCGGACCTGCCGGACTACGGCGCGTGGCACGCGAGAGCCGACGCGCTGACGGCTGCCCTCGGGCGGCTTCTCGCCGGCAGCGGCGCGACGTGGGAGTTCCGCTATCTCGCCGGTCGACCGGACCGGGCGCTCACCCATCTGGCCAGGGCGGTCGACGCCTCGGCCATCGTCGTCGGCTCGGGGCGCCCGGGCACCGGGGGCCGCCTCCACGAGGCGCTTGAGGGATCGGTCGGCACCCACCTGGCCCACCATCAGCACCGGCCGGTCATCGTGGTGCCCACCTCGGTGGTCGACTGGAAGACGCCCCTGGAGTGGCGGTGACGTCGCGCCCGGCGCACCGCGATCCCCGTCGCATCGCATTGGTGTTCGCGGGGGGTGCGGTCGGGGCCTCCCTCAGGGCATGGCTCGGGGCGTCCCTCCCCCCGTCCACCGCGGGCTTCCCCTGGGCGACGTTCACCGCCAACGTGACCGGCGCGTTCATGCTGGGGCTGTTGAGCGAGTTCCTGCTGCGCCGGGTGCGCGACGAAGGCAGGCGGCACGCCCTGCAGCTCACCTTCGGCACGGGGCTCCTGGGCGGATACACCACCTACAGTTCGTTCGCCGTCGAGACCGTGACCCTCCTGGACGACGCGCCCTGGCTTGCCGCCGGCTACGCGGCCGGGACGGTTGTGGCGGGCTTCGCCGCCGCGGCGGCCGGGTGGCGGCTCGCCCGCGGCCGGGGTGCATCGTGATCGCGCTGTGGATCGCGCTGGCCGGCGGCACGGGCGCCGCGGCCCGCTTCGTCACCGACGGCGAACTGAGCGGCCGCCTGCGCCCCGGGCTTCCCGTGGCGACGCTCGCCATCAACGTGACCGGATCGCTGCTGCTGGGCGTGGTCACCGGGTGGGCGATGGCGGGCGGCTCCCCTGACGTCCGTGCCGTGCTGGGCACCGGGTTCCTCGGCGGCTTCACCACCTTCAGCACCGCGAGCGTGGAGCTGGTCCGCACCGTGAGGGCCGAGCGGCCCCTCGCGGCCGTGGCGCTCGGCACCGCCATGCTGGTGCTGAGCCTTCTGGCCGCACTGCTGGGCCTCGTGATCGCGGCCGTCGCCACCGTCGCGGCAGGGAGCCCGGGCTGAGGATCAGCCGCCGATCCAGGCCATGAGGAACGGCAGAAGGGGCGCCCCGAGGAAGGCGACGATGTCCAGCAACGAGTGGGTGATCACCAGCGGCATCACGCGCCGGGTGCGCAGGTAGATGAGCCCGAAGGCGAGCCCCATGACCAGGTTGCCGATGAAGCCCCCGAAGCCCTGATACAGGTGGTAGCCGCCCCGGATGAAGGCACTCACGACGAGGATGACCCACATCCGTCCGCCCGTCTGGGCCCAGCGCGTGAAGAGGTAGCCGACCATCAGCACCTCCTCCAGGATGCCGTTCATGATCGCCCGCAGCACGAGCACCGGAACCGTCCACCACGCAGCCGCGAGGTTGGCGGGGCTGACCTGGGTGTTGATGCCGATCTGCACGGCGACCAGGTAGAACACCAGTCCGGCGGCGCCGATGGCGGCGAAGACCCCGAAGCCCCAGCGGCTGTCGTGCCCGGGGCGCCGCAGATCGAAGCCCATAGCCCGGAAGGGTCCCTCCTCCGGCCGGCGGTACACGTCGAGCAGGTACAGGGCGAGCACGACGGGGATCAGCGGGAACACGAGTCCCGCCACCTGGTAGGCGAGGTCGAGCCACGGCCTGTCCGGGGTGGTGCTCGTGTTGATCGCCGTGGTCTGCTGGTTGAGCGGGACCTCGCGCGTCAGCTTCTCCACGATGGACAGCACCGCGTAGACGGCCGACTTCCCCAGCGACAACAGCAGCACGATCGTCATCTCGAGCCAGAGCCTGCCGCGTGCCGTCACAGTTACCCCTTCCATCACCGCTTGTCGGATATCGCCCGAAGATAGCTGAACAGCGTCCGCGGGCGCGCGGCGATGCGGGTGGTGAGGTACTCGAACCAGGCCGGCCCGAAGGGAACATAGGTGCGGGCCCGGTAGCCGATGTCGACCAGGCGCCGCTGCTCCAAGGGGCGGACGCCGTGGAACATCTGGAACTCGAAGCCCCGAGGGCCGATCGCGTTGCGGCGGGCCAACTCCTGGGCGATCGCGATGATCGTGGGGTCGTGCGAGGCGACCATCGCGTAGCCGCCCGACTCCATGACCGCCCGCAGGCAGCGCACAAGCGCACGCGACTTCGCCTGCTCGTCGCGGTGGCCCGCGCTCGCCGGCACGGGGTAGGACCCGACGCACACCCGCACCCGGGCGCCTTCGGCGGCCGCGATCCGCGCCTCACGCTCCGAGCGCCGGATGTCGGCCGGAAGGGTCAGGCCGAGGCTCGCCCAGTCCTCACGGGCCGCCCACCAGAGCGCGAGCGTCTCCTCGTAGTGCTCGGTTCCCTGCATCTCGAGGGTCACGGTCGCGCCCAGCGCGTCCGCCGCCGCGCACAACTCCCCCAGCCTGTCCCGCACCGATGCCGCGTCGGTCCTCAGGCCGAGCGACGACGGTTTCACCGACAGCTCGGCTCCCGCGGCCGCATCGCCCATGGCCTCCAGCGCGCCGATCAACCGGTCCGGGGTCTCGGCCTCCTCGTCGGACCGGGACAGGTAGGTCAATGACACGTCCAGGCCCTGACGGTGGAGCCTGCGGGAAACCGCGACGACGTCGGCGATCGCCTCTCCGGCCACGTAGGCGCCGGCGAACTCCTCAGCGGCTCCGGAGCGCAGTGCCGCGGCGCGGACGCGCGGGGACCTGATGATTCCGCGGACCGCCGAGTTAAGTCGCGACATCGACCCTCCGGGCCGCGCCCTTGGCCATCACCGTGCGGATGGTCGCGAGCGAGTCCGCCAGCATCTCCTCGCGCTCGTGCCGGGAGCGCGCCCGCCGGGTCGACACCTCGAGGCAGATGTCGCCCTGGTAGCTCGACGCGGCGATCTCCTCAAGCGCCTGCCAGGCGCCCTGATCCCCCTCGCCGGGCATGAGGTGGTCGTCCTTGACCGAGCCCACCCCGTCGGTCAGGTGGACATGGGCGAGGCGGGCTCCCCAGGCGTGGACGAAGTCGAGCGCGTGGCGCTGCGCCGTGGAGGAGTGGCTGAAGTCCAGCGTCAGGTGGTCGTAGTCGTACGGGGTGGGGTCCCACCCGGGAAGGTAGGCCTGGAAGTGGCCGGCCGGCGTGCGCCACGGGTACATGTTCTCCACGGCGAACGTCACGTCGTCGAACTCCGCGTTCAGTCGCTTGATGCCCTCGACGAAATAGGCGCCGTATTCCCGCTGCCAGCGGAACGGGGGATGCACCACCACCGTGCTACCGCCGAGGCGGCGGGCCGCCTCCCCGGACCGGCGGACCTTCTCCCACGCGTCGGTGCCCCAGGTTGTCTGCGTGAGGAGAAGCGTGGGTGCATGCACCGACAGCACGGGCACGTCGTGGTACTGGGAGAGCTTCTCGATGGCGTCGATGTCGACCGACAGCCCGTCGACGCCCACCATGAGTTCGATGCCGTCATAGCCGAGCTGAGATGCGAGTTCGAATGCGCTGGCCGATGCCTCGGGGAAGAGCGAGGTGGTCGACAGGGTTACCTTCGACGTGGTCACACCGCCACCCTACCCGCCGTCGGGCGAACTCGGGATCGGCTGCCATCCCCCGATTAGTTGTTTGGGACCTCGGCGGGCAAGAATGGGAGCATGCACGTCGACCACCTGATCTTCGCGACCGGCCCCGACGGCCTCAAGGCTGAGGCGGAGCGGCTGGCTGCCGCTCTGGGCACCGACTACAAGGACGGCGGCTTCCACCCCCGGTTCGGCACACGCAACCACATCATCCCGCTGGCGGACTCCCGCTACATCGAGGTCGTCGAAGTCCTCGACCACCCCGCCGCGGACAAAGCGGCCTTCGGGCAGGCCGTGCGCGCCCGCTCCGAGATGGGCGGCGGCTGGATGGGCTGGGTCGTGAGCGTCCCGGACATCGCGCCCTTCGAGGAGCGGCTCGACCGCTCGGCCGTGCCCGGCCTGCGCCACTTCCCGGACGGGCGGCGCCTGGAATGGGTGCAGATCGGCATCAAGGGACTCCTCGCCGACCCCCAGCTGCCCTACTTCCTGGAGTGGAAGAGCGACGAGACGCTGCGGCCGTCGGCGCTGAAGAGCGACGTCCACCTGTCGAGCATGCAGATCTCCGGCTCCGCCGACCGGCTCTCCGAGTGGCTGGGCGCGCCGGTCTCCGACGAACTCGACGGCGTCCGCCTCAACATGGTGGCGCTGCGCGGCACCCCGGGCATCGCGAACGTGACGTTCAAGTCCCCGGGGAAGGGCACCGTCGTCATCTGACGCGCCCCGCGTCCCCGCGGGCCGGAATTGTCGCCGGCGGCGCCTAAGCTCGCACCGTGGCTAAGAAGCAGGACACCTACCACTGCACCGAGTGCGGATGGACCACCGTCAGATGGGTCGGGCGCTGCGCCGAGTGCCAGGCGTGGGGCACCGTCGTCGAGCGAGGCGCCCCGAAGCTGCGCCAGGTGTCCAGCTCGGTCCCGGCGGACTCGGCCGTCCCGATCAGCCAGGTGAGCACGGACACCGCCGCCCGCCGGCTCACCACGATCGCCGAACTGGACCGCGTCCTGGGCGCCGGGTTGGTTCCCGGTGCAGTCGTTCTCCTCGCGGGCGAGCCGGGCGTCGGCAAGTCCACGCTTCTTCTCGACGTCGCGGCCAAATGGGCCCGCTCCGGCCAGACCACCCTGTACATCTCGGGCGAGGAGTCCGCTTCGCAGGTGCGCCTGCGCGCGGAGCGAACCAGCGCGGTCGACGACCGGCTCTACCTCGCCTCTGAGACGGACCTCGGCACGGTGCTGGGCCACATCGAGCAGGTGCGCCCCTCGTTGCTGGTGCTGGACTCGGTGCAGACCATCGCCACCGCGGAGGCCGACGGCGCCCCGGGCGGCCCGGCCCAGGTGCGGGAGGTCACCGGGGCGCTCGCCCGCGTCGCGAAGCGTCAGGCCATGGCGGTGATCATCGTCGGGCACGTCACGAAGGACGGCTCCATCGCGGGCCCGCGGACGCTTGAGCATCTAGTCGACGTGGTCCTCACGTTCGATGGGGACCGTCACTCGGGCTTCCGGATGGTGCGCGCCACGAAGAACCGGTTCGGCCCCGCGGACGAGGTGGGCTGCTTCGAGATGAGCGAGTCGGGCATCGTGGAGGTGCCGGACCCGTCCGGGCTGTTCACCACGGAGCACGCCGAGCCCACGCCGGGCACCTGCGTCACCGTCACCCTCGAGGGGCGGCGCCCCCTCCTGGCGGAGATCCAGGCCCTCGTGGCGCCGTCGCCGACCCAGTCCTCGCCCCGCCGCACCACCCACGGCCTCGACGGTTCCCGGATCGCGATGGTGCTGGCGGTGCTGGAACGCAGGGCGGGCCTACAACTGTCGCCGCACGACGTGTACGCCTCAACCGTCGGCGGCGCCCGCGTCACGGACCCGTCGGTGGACCTGGCAGCGGCCGTGGCCATCGCGTCGGCGGCGCTGGACCGGCACCATCCCAAGCGTGTACTGGCCCTCGGCGAGGTCGGGCTGGCGGGGGACCTCCGCCGGGTGCCCGGGGTGGAGCGGCGGCTGTCCGAGGCCGCGCGGCTCGGCTTCGAACTGGCGCTCGTGCCCACCGGCTCGCGCGACGTGACGGTGAAGGTGCCGCGGCTGGGCGGGCTGCGCGTCGTGGAGGTGCCCACCCTCGCCGACGCGCTCGGCACCCTCGACCTGCGCCGGGAAGCCCGGTGACCGGGCCGGAGTGGCTGCGCATCGGGGAGGTGGCGGCGCGCACGGGCCTCTCCCAGCGGACGCTTCGCCACTACGACACCTTGGGGCTGCTCACACCGAGCGAGCGGTCGCCCGGTGACTACCGGCTCTACGCACCGGCGGACATGGAACGGCTCCTGGCCATCCAGCACCTCAAGTCGCT
>JAUHXZ010000072.1 GCA_030426725.1 Actinomycetes bacterium | reverse complement strand
CCGAGATGCTCTTCCACCCCGACCTCATCATCCGCCAGTCGACAGGACCCGTGCATGCCCGCTGAATGGTGGCGGGACGCCGTCATCTACCAGATCTACCCCCGCTCGTTCGCCGACTCCGACGGTGACGGATACGGAGACCTCCCGGGCATCATCTCCAAGGTCGACTACCTCGCCTCGCTGGGCGTCGACGCGATCTGGCTGTCCCCCTTCTACCTGTCGCCCATGGCCGACGCGGGCTACGACGTCGCCGACTACGAGCAGGTCGATCCGCTCTTCGGGAACCTCGACGACGCCGACCGGCTCATCGAGGCGGCCCACGCCGCCGGCCTGCGGGTCGTAGTCGACCTGGTGCCCAACCACACCTCCGACGAGCACCGCTGGTTCCGCGACGCCGTCGCCGCCGGCCCGCGCGCGCCGGAGCGCGACATGTACGTCTTCCACGATGGCCGCGGAGAGAACGGCGAACTGCCGCCCAACAACTGGAAGTCCGTCTTCGGCGGCGCCGGCTGGACCAGGCTGCACCGGCCCGACGGCACCCCGGAGCAGTGGTACCTCCACCTGTTCGACGTCAAGCAGCCCGACCTCGACTGGTCGACCGAGCGCGTACGGGAGGCCTTCGACGGCGTGCTGCGCTTCTGGCTCGACCGCGGGGTCGACGGGTTCCGCGTCGACGTCGCCCATGGCCTGGTCAAGGCAGAGGGGCTCCCGGACTGGGACGTGGAGCAGGCCGCCATGCTCGGCGGCCAGTCCGGCCCCATGTGGGACCAGGACGGCGTCCACGAGATCTACCGCCGCTGGCGCGGCGTCCTCGACACTTACGACGGCGACCGCTCGCTGGTGGCCGAGGCGTGGGTCGCCGATCCCTCCAGGCTGGCGCTGTACCTTCGCCCCGACGAGATGCACACCGCCTTCAACTTCCAGTTCCTCGACTGTCACTGGGACGCGTCCGCCTACCGCGAGGTGATCACCGCGACCATGGCCTCGAACGGGGCGGTCGGGGCGCCGACCACGTGGGTGCTGAGCAACCACGACGTGCTCAGGCACGTCAGCCGGCTGGGAATGGCCGACCCCGGCTCCAGCCACGAGGGCCTCGGGATGCGCGACGAGCAGCCCGACCACGTCGTCGGACTTCAGAGGGCGCGGGCCGCCACCCTGATGATGCTCGGGCTTCCCGGCTCGGCGTACCTGTACCAGGGCGAGGAGTTCGGGCTGCCGGACCACACGACGCTGCCCGACACCGTCCGGCAGGACCCCACATGGTTCCGGTCAGGCCACACCCGGGTGGGCCGCGACGGCTGCCGTATCCCCCTCCCCTGGGCGGCCGACCGTCCCGGACTGGGGTTCTCGCCCAACGGCGCGACCTGGCTTCCCCAGCCCGACGGCTATGCCGACCTGGCCCTGGACCGGCAGGCCGACGACCCGGCGTCGACGTGGACGATGTACCGCGACGCACTTGGGGCGCGGCGCGACCTCGGCCTCGGTGGGGCCGAGCTCACCTGGGTCGACGCCGGCGAGCCGGTGGTGGCCTTCGACAACGGCCCGGTGCGCGTGATGGCGAACATCCTCGGCGCCCCCGTGCCACTGCCGGACGGCTACCGGGTCCTGCTGTCCAGCGGCCCGTTGGCCGGCGGCACACTGCCGATGGACACCGCGGTCTGGCTCAGCCGGGCGTAGCGGCCAGCGCCTCCGCGACCGCCTCGCGGGTATCGGCTGCGGACGTCGCCTTGAGCGCGGCGGCCGCGACCGCCGCACACTGCGCGGACGACACCCGGCCCAGCATCGATCCCACCTCGGGCACCGCTGCCGCCGCCATGGACAGCGACGTGACGCCCAGTCCCACAAGGACGCACGCCAGCCGGGGGTCGGCGGCGGCCTCGCCGCACACCCCCACCGGCTTGCCGGCGCGCTGTCCCGCCTGGGCAGTGTGGTGGATGAGGCGCAGGACGGCCGGCTGCCACGGGTCGGTGAGTTCGGCGAGTTCCGGGGCGAGGCGGTCGGCCGCCATCACGTACTGCGTGAGGTCGTTGGTGCCGATGGACACGAAGTCCACCTCCGACAGGACGGCGTCGGCCATGAGCGCGACCGCGGGGACCTCGATCATGACGCCGACCTTCAGACCCCGGCTGCGGCAGGCCGATGCGAAGTCCCGGGCCTCGTCGATCGTGGCGACCATGGGGGCCATCACCCACGGCCCCGGCTCCCGGCCCTCCCCCGCGAGGGCGATCGCGTCGAGCTGACGGTCGATGAGCCCCGGGTGTGTGAGGCGCAGCCGGTTGCCCCGCACCCCGAGCGCCGGGTTCGGCTCGTCGGCCATGGTGGCGAACGGGACGGGCTTGTCGGTGCCGGCGTCAAGGGTCCGCACCACCACCTTGTGGCCGTCGAAAGCGTCGAGCACCTCGCGATAGGTGGCCGCCTGCTCCTCAACCGACGGCTCCTCGCGTGCGGTGAGGAAGCTCAACTCGGTGCGGAACAGCCCGACCCCCTCCGCCTGCCCGGCGGCCGCGGCGCGCGCCGCCTCGCCGTCGGCCACGTTGGCGAGGAGCTGGACGGGGACGCCGTCGGCGGTTCGCCCGGGCCCGGTCCATCCGGCCAGGATGCGCCGGCGTTGGCGGTCGGCCGCCACCAGCTCACGGGCGGACTCCGTGTCGACCCCGCGGTGGAGGGTGCCGGCTTCGCCGTCGAGCAGGATCTCCTCGCCTTCGGCGACCTCGGCCAGCCCGGCCACCGCCACGACGCAGGGCAGCGACCGCTGGCGGGCGATGATCGCCGTGTGGCTGGTGGGCCCTCCGAGCCGCGTGGCGAGCGCGACGATCCGTTCGGAGTCGAGGTCGGCCGTGTCGGCCGGGGCGAGGTCGTCGGCAAGGAGGATCATCGGCCGGTCGGGTCTGGGCAGGCCGGGCTCCGGCATCCCGAGAAGTTGGGCCGTGACCCGGTCGCGGATGTCCCGCAGGTCCGTCGCGCGCTCCGCCATGAGCCCGCCGAGCTGGCTGAGCATTGCGATGAACTCGTCCAGCGCCCGCGACGCGGCATGCGGCGCCGGGGTACCGCCGCGCACGTACTTGCCCGCGGGCCTCGTCCAGCCACGGTCCCGGGCCAGCGTCGCGGTGGCGACGAGCACCTCGGACACCGCACCCGAGGCGCGGGCGGCGCGGGCCTCGTAGCCCAGGGCCACCGCCTCCACGGCCTCCTTGAGCCGTGCCCCCTCGGCCTCCCGGTGGTCCTCGGGCAGATCGCCTTCCAGCGGAGGCAGAGGCACGGAGGCCCTGAACCACACGACGGGGGCATGCACCACGCCACCGACCACACCCGTTCCGTTCACCACGTCGACCACGTCGCCGCCTCCTTCTGAATGCCCCTCATCAAGCCAACCTAGCCATGTGGACCTGCCTCTGGGAAGGACCTGAGCCCCGGCTATGCTTGTCGGCAGGTCCCGCCGCGACGACGCGCCGGACCGCGTGAAAGGAGTAGACGTTGCCCAGCAAGACTGTGACCGTCGGGTCCGTGGTCGGGCTGCACGCCCGCCCCGCCGCACTGATCGCGGCGGCAGCCGGCGAGTACGACGACGACATCAGCATCTCGATGAACGGTAACGAGGTCGATGCCGCGTCGTCCCTGCTGATCATGACCCTCGGGGCCGAGAAGGGCGCCGTCGTCACGGTGGAGTCGGACAACGCCGAGGCGGTCGAGAAGATCGCCGGGATGATCGAGCAGGACCTGGACGCGTAGGCCCCATTCCCCTGTGGAGACTCCCACCGCGACGTCGGGCCCGAAACGGCTGACGACTCAGCGGCGTGGGCTCGCTGCCGCGGGCCGGGTGCGCCGGAACAAGGGAATGTGCACCCTCAGCAGCCGTTCCAGCGGTCCCTGTCCCAGCCACCGGTCCCAAAGGGTGCACGACGTGACGATGAGCGCCAACGTCAGTACGAGCACCCACCAGTGGTCGTCGCGTCCGCCCTGCAGGAACGCGTCGGTGAGGCCGCGGAGGATGATGAGCTGCAGCGCGTAGGCCGTCAGGGCAAGGCGGCCGGTTGCCGCGAGGGGTTCCAACAAGCGCACTCGCTCGCCGAGGATCGGAGCGCGCACGCATGGCAACAGCGTAGACGGCTCGGCTCTGGCAGACTGGCCGAGGCGACGGCCCGTCGGTGAGGAGGACAACCGTGAACACCGTCCTGCTGACCCGCGACGACGGCGTCGCGACGCTCACCCTCAACCGCCCCGATCGGCTCAACGCCTTCACGCTCGAGATGGGCCGTCAGTTCGTCGAAGCGCTGAGGGAGGCGGACGCCGACGATGACGTGCGGGCCATCATCGTCACGGGGTCGGGCCGTGCGTTCTGCGCCGGGATGGAGCTGACCGACGGCGACAACGTCTTCGGATTCGACCCGCGGATGGACCTCACCCCGACCGAGCTCAGGAGGCGGTGGCAGGAGCCCGAGGTCGCCGAGGGGGCGCGCGAACCCGGCGGGAAGCTGACGCTTGCCATCATGGAGTGCCGCAAGCCGGTCATTGCGGCGATCAACGGGCCGGGCGTCGGGATCGGGTCGACGATGACGCTGCCGATGGACGCGCGACTCGCGTCCACCGACGCCCGCTTGGGATTCGTCTTCGCGAAGCTGGGCATCACCCCGGAGGCGTGCTCGACGTGGTTCCTGCCCCGAATCGTCGGACAGTCGCGGGCGCTGGACCTGCTCTACAGCGGGGAGATCATCCCCGCGGACCGTGCGGCGGAGATCCGGCTGGTCGACTCGGTGCACGAGCCCGATGACCTGCTGTCCGCGGCCCGCGCCGTGGCGGACCGCATGACACTCGGGCGGTCCGCGCACGCCGTCGCGCTCACCCGGCAACTGGTGTTCCGCCACCTCGCCGGTGCCGACGTCCTCGACGCGCACCTGGCCGAGTCCCTCGCCCTGCGCCACGCCGCGCACGGCGACGGCCGCGAGGGGGCCCTGGCGTTCCTCGGCAAGCGCGAGCCGCGGTTCACGCAGCCCGCCCCCGGAGGTTTCGGGCACGTCTTCGACGAGTGACGCCCACGGTCAGGAGTCGTCGCGGAGGTCGGCCGCGTCGAGTTCCTCCTCCATCCGCGCGATGAGCTCCGGCGTCAGCGGAGGCAGCGGCCCGGTGCCCTGGATACCGGAGAGCGCCACGGGTGACAGCAGTTCGTCCAGGGCCTCCGGTGTCACGCGGCCGTCCTCGAGGATGAGGTCGCGCACCGACCGGCCGGTGCGCAGCGCCTCCTTCGCGATGCGCGTCGCCGCGGAGTAGCCGAGCACGGGCAGCAGGGCGGTCACGACCCCGACGGACCGGTCGACGTCGGCGCGCATCTTCTCCTCGTTCGCGGTGATCCCCTCAACGCAGTTCGTCCGCAGGGTCCGCGACGCGCGCCGCAGCCAGGTGGAGTTCTGCAGCAGGACGTGCGCCATGACGGGTTCGAAGGCGTTGAGCTGCAACTGGCCGGCCTCCGATGCCATGGACACGGTCACGTCTGCGCCCGCGATGACGAACGCCACCTGGTTGACGGCCTCCGGGATCACCGGATTGACCTTGCCGGGCATGATGGAGCTGCCGGCCTGCACGGGAGGCAGCACGATCTCCGCGAAGCCCGCCTGCGGCCCGGAGCTGAGCAGGCGCAGGTCGTTGCAGATCTTCGACAGCTTCATCGCCGCGCGTTTCATCACCGACGACATCGACATGAAGACGCCAGTATCGCTGGTCGCCTCGATCAGGTCGCTCGCGAGGCTGAGGCCGTCGAATCCGCTGATGCCGCGCAGATGCCGGATGACCGCGGGCCCGTACTCCGGCGCGGCGGCGATCCCGGTGCCGATGGCCGTCGCGCCGAGGTTGAGTTCCATGAGCAGGGGCAGGACGTCCTCGAGGCGGTCGATGTCCTCCGCGAGGGTCGTGGCGAAGCCCCGGAACTCCTGCCCCAGCGTCATCGGCACCGCGTCCTGCAGCTGGGTGCGCCCGACCTTGAGCACATCGCGGAACTCGCGGCCTTTCTCGGCGAACGCGTGCCGCAGAAGGCGCAGCTCGTCGGTCATCTTCGTCACGGCCGCGATGAGGCTCAGCTTGACGGCGCTGGGGTAGGTGTCGTTGGTGGACTGGGACCGGTTGACGTGGTCGTTGGGCGAGATGAAGCTGTAGTCGCCGAACGGGCGCCCCGCCAGTTCGAGGGCGCGGTTGGCGATCACCTCGTTGACGTTCATGTTCGTCGACGTGCCCGCCCCGCCCTGGATGACGCCGACGACGAACTGGTCGTGCAGCCGCCCCTCGATGATGTCCTGCGAGGCCCGGTCGATGAGGTCGGCTCGCTCGTGGTCCAGGACGCCGATCTCCAGGTTGGCGCGCGCCGCCGCCTGCTTCACCTGCGCGTAGGCGACGATGAGGTCGGAGTAGACGCTGATCTCGCGGCGACTGATGCGGAAGTTCTCCACGGCCCGCGCGGTGTTGATCCCCCAGTAGGCGTCGTCGGGGATCCCCAGCTCCCCCAGCGAGTCACGCTCGATGCGCACCGATGCTCCCTCCGTCGTTGGTCACGCTACCGTCGCGGTTAGATGGGGGCATGGGATTCGAGCTGATCGCCTGGGTGGCGCTGCGTGATCCGGCCGGGAGGTTACTGCTGGCCCGCCGCGACGGCACGGGTCGCGGCGACGGGCTGTGGAACCTGCCGGGTGGCCACGTCGAGGACGGCGAAGCGATCGCGGTCGCGGCGGCGCGGGAGGCCGGCGAGGAGGTGGGTGCCGTCCTGGATCCCGCCGCGCTGCGGCACGTCGGCGTGCAGCGCTTCGACCTCCCCTATCCCACCGGGCGGGTCCGCGGCTTCAACTTCTTCTTCGAGACCGACGTGTGGCAGGGCGTGCTGGCGCCGGGCGAGGCCACTTCGGAGCTCGGGTGGTTCAGCCCCGATGCCCTGCCACCGGATGTGCTGCCGTGGCTTCCGGCGGCCGTGGCCGCGCACCTCGTCGAGCGCCGGTTCTGGGTGGAGTCGGTGGGCTGACCGGTCGTCTCACCGGGGCCGCGCGAGGGGCGTGGTGCCTCACTGTCAAGTCCCCGCGAAATGAGGCCGTGCCTCACGTAGTTTCCCCCGCGAAGGCTAGCTGGCGTGGACCCGGATCCCGGAGGGGTCGGGTAGCTTCGGCAGGGCTTGTTCGGTGAGTCGTCGGGTTTTGAGGCCGGCGTGTCGGGTGAGTTGCTGCTGGATGTTGGTGATCGTGGTCGCGATCGCTGTTGGGCGGAGGCTGGCCTTGTAGGCGGCGAGTTCGGCTTCCTGGGCGGGGCTGAGGACCCCGGCGGCCAGGAGTCGGTGGTAGGGCGTGGATGGGGTGTCGTAGACGCGTTTGCGGCGCCCGACCGCGTCGGTGGCGTAGCCGGTGGGTTTCTTGGTCGGGGTGAAGAAGTTGAGCCGGTCGTTGACCAGGGGCCACAGCCGGTTGAGCAACTCCAGTTCCAGAGGGCTGTCGTAGCGGTGGTAGAACCCGTACCGGCGGACGAGGTGGTTGTTCTTGGACTCGATCGTGGCCTGGTCGTTCTTCTTGTAGGGCCGGGACCGGGTGAAGAAGATGTCCCGGTCGCCGGCCCACCCGATCAGGTCATGGTTGATGAACTCCGACCCGTTGTCGCAGTCGATACCGGTGACTCCGAACGGGAGCTGTTCGACGAACTGGTCGAACGCCGACCGGATGTGGGCGTGAGCGTTGTTGCGGATCGCCCGGGTGAACACCCAGCCTGTGAAAACGTCGGTGAAGTTCACGCTCCGGGCGAACTCCCCGACCAGGGTGGGCCCGCAGTGCGCGACCGTGTCGACCTCGAAGAACCCCGGCTCGGCCTCGACCTCGTCGCCGGCCTTGCGGATGGTGATCGAGTTCCGCAGCAGGCTGCCGGGTTTGGTGGTCGACTTGCCCCTGATCGGGTCCTTCGCCCGTGCCGGTGCCAGGTACCGGTCGATCGTGGCCGCCAACATGGCCTCCAGCTCATCACGGACCTCGTGGCTGTAGCGGTCCCGACCCGGCACCAGGGACCCTTCGGCTTCCATCGCGTCCAGCCAATCGCCCATCGATGCGGCCAGGTACTTCCCGCAGGACCCGCCCGCGGTGGCCCACACGGTCTGCAACACCTTGATCGCGTCCTAGGAGTACTTGCGTGCCTTGGTGCGGCGCCGGTCGATCACCGCGATGGTCGCGGTGGCCCGGCCGTTCGGCTGCTCCAAGCGGCCACGTAGCTGTTGCCGGGCGTGGTCACGGTTCCAGCCCGTGACCTCGACGACCTGGTCCAGGATCCGGCCCTTGTCCTTCTTCCCCGCCAGCGCGTACGCGGTGGCGTACTTCTTCGTGACCTCGTACCGAGCAGACAACGACAGATCCTTCGCACTCACACCCCATCGTGGTCAGCCTCCGCTTCCCGGGGGGAACTATGTGAGGCACGGCCCTGACTACGCGGGAACTTCATGTGAGTCTCGTCGAGGGGTTCCCGATGCCCGCCGCAGCGGCTACCGTGGACTGCGACCGGGTCAACTCCACCGGTCGACCGGAGAGAAAGGGGGTGGCACCGTGGGCATTCTTGATGACGCCAAGGGGGCGCTCGGAGAGCACTCTGACAAGGTTGAGGACGGCATCGACACGGTTGCCGACGTGGTCGACGACAAGACCGGAGGCAAGTACTCCGACAATGTCGACCAGGCCCAGGACATCGCCAAGGACTGGGTGGCCGATCAGGCCGAGAAGAGCAACTGACTCGACGCTGCGCGCCTCGGCTTCCCCCGGAACGTCCAAGGCCCGTATCTGCAGGCTCGGGGTCGCCCTCTTCGGGGGCGGCCCCGAGTCGCGTTCCGTGCCGGGTCGTGATCAGCGCGCCAGCCGCTCCAGGAAGAGCGTCTCGGCGAGCGACGCCTTCGCCAGGTCACCGAGGTCGAGGGACTCGTCGATGCCGTGCATCCGCGAGGTGGGGTCTGTGACCGCGGTGACGAGGACCAGGGCACCGGGGTTGCGCTCAGAGAACTCGGCGACGATCGGGATGGAGCCACCGACGCCGATCTCCACGGGAGCCACACCGAAGGCCTCGGTGAAGGCGTCGAGGGCGGCGCGGGCGCGGTCGTCGTCGAGGGAGATGGCGCTGCCGGCGCCGTTCTGACCGGGCTCGACCTCCACCTGGGCGCCCCACGGGGCGTGGGCGATGAGGTGCTCGCGGAGCGCGGTCTCCGCCGCGTCGGGGTCCTGGCCGGGAGCCAGGCGCACGCTGACCTTCGCGCGGGCACTGGGGACGAGTGTGTTGGAGGCGTCCCGGACCGGGGTGGCGTCGATGGCGAGTACCGAGGCCGCCGGCTTGGTCCACATACGGGCCGTGGCGGGGCCGTCGCCGATCCACTGCACGCCGTCGAGGATGCCGGTCTCCTCCCGCATCCGGGACTCGTCGTAGTCGACGGTGGGGTCGGGGTAGGTGGTGAGGCCCTCGATGGCGACGTTGCCGCGGTCATCGTGCAGAGTGGCCATGAGGCGGCACAGCGCGGTGAGGGCGTCGGGGACGACGCCACCGAACTGGCCGGAATGCAGCCCCGTCCGCAGCGTCGAGACGGTGACGGTGGCATCGACCATGCCGCGCAGCGTCGTGGTGAAGGCCGGCTCGCCGACGTTCCAGTTGACCGAATCGGCGATGACGAAGACGTCCGCGGCGAGGTCGTCGCCGAACGTGTCGAGGAGCGCCGACATGCTGGGCGAGCCGATCTCCTCCTCGCCCTCGATGAAGATCTTGACGCCGACGGGTGGCTTGCCGTCGAAGGCGCGCAGCGTGGCGAGGTGGACGCCGATGCCGCCCTTGTCGTCCGCGGAGCCGCGGGCGTAGAGGCGCCCCTCGCGCTCAATCGCCGAGAAGGGCTTGGAGGACCAGGCGGCGAGGTCTCCGGTGGGTTGGACGTCGTAGTGCGCGTACAGCAGGACGGTGGGGGCGCCCTCGGGTGCCGGGAAGTGTCCGTAGACGGCCGGCTTGCCGCCGGCCTCGAGGAGCCGCACGTCGGGGCAGCCGAGGTCGGTGAGGAGTCCCTGGATGTCGTGGGCCGCGGACAGGACGTGCTCGTGGTGGTCGTCGAGCGACGACACCGATGGGATCGCGATCAGCCTTTCGAGATCGGTGAAGACGGACGGCAGGACTTCGGAGACGCGATCATTGAGGCTCATGGCCCCAGACTACTGACGCGGTCGCGGCGGGTGTTCCACCAGGCCGACCTTCAAGCCCCAGACAGGACCGAGCACACGTTTCGAGGAACGCTAGCCGCGCGACAGCATCCGGAGCGACTCGCGGACCTGGTCCGCCATCTCTCCGATCGTGGCGGCGGTGAAGCGCAGCACGGTCCACCCGGCCAGTGCGAGGAGCACGTCCCTGCGGCGATCGTTGACGAAGCTCTCGTAGCTTCGGTGAAACTGCCAGCCGTCGAACTCGAGCGCCAGTCGCAAGCCGGGGAACGCCGCGTCGAGGAAGAACCTCTCACCCGCGATGACGACCGCCAGATTGGCGCGCCAACCGGTGATCCGGGCGCGGCGCAGCCGGACGTGCGCGTCACGCTCCAGCTCCGACCAGGGCTCGTGCCTCGACTCCCGGAGCAGTCGTGCCCTCTCCACGTTCCCGGCGCGGCACGGCATGAGTTCCAGGGCGTCGGTGAGAGAGCCGAGACTGACCACCCGCCGCCTGAGGGCTTCATCGATCGCGCTACCGCCCAGTTCGTCGCTCAGCTCGAGCGTGCTCAGTTCCGCACAACTGACGTACGCTCCGCTGGCCGGATGTCTCAACTCCGTTGGCACGGAGCGTGCCTCGAAACGGAAACCCGTCGCGGGGCGTCGCTTCCTACCCGCCGCCTGGACTTCATCGACCGGCAGCTCCGGCCACCAGGTCAGGCGAGCCGCCGTGCGTCGGACGAACGTGAGGTTGGGATCAGCCGCCGCGGCGGCCGCCACGCGAATGGTGAAGTCGCCTGAACGCTCGGGCAAGGTGAAGATCCCCGGGAGGACGCGGGCGAGGCGACCGCGGCCGTGGGCGCGATCTATCACGTCCCCCAGGTCGGGCCGGTCCACACGCCGGAGGACCGGTTGGGCGTCGAGGATCTCCCACAGGTCGTGTCGCACGAACACGTGATAGCTGTGACGAGCACGGATCTTCCATCCGATCCGGGCATGTGGACAACGCGCCTCGCGGCGGGTGTTCGTCCAACCGGGTCACTTCGTCCCCAGGCGAAGCGAGTGGACGCCTTGCGGAACAGGGACCGCGGCCCGCCCCGACGCCTAGTGAGCCATCGCGGCAGGGACCGGGGTCCGCCAGGCCTCCAGCGCCTCGTCCATGGACAGCTCGAACTGGCCGACGAACTCGAGCTCCTTGGCGCCGGTCACCTCGCCGATGCGCGCCACGGGAACCCCGTGCTCGGCGCACAGCGCCTGGAACTCCGCGACGTCGGCGCCCGGGAGCGACACCACCGCGCGAGCCCCGGACTCAGAGAACAGCGCGACGGTCGGGTCGCCCTTCGGCAGGGTCACGGCGAACCCCAGGCCGTTGCGGAACGCCGACTCGGCCAGCGCGACGCCGAGGCCGCCCTCGCTGAGATCGTGCGCCGACGACAGCAACCCGCGCTTCGACGCCTCGCCCATGACGACGGCGAGGGCCTTCTCCGCCTCCAGGACCACCTTGGGCGGCAGGCCGCCGATGTGACCGTCGTGCAGAGCCGATGCCCAGACCGAACCGGACAGCTCCTCGTTGGTCTCACCGAGCAGCAGGATGGCGTCGCCGGCGTGAGCGAAGCCCGACCGGATGCGCGTGGCCACGTCGTCGATCACGCCGAGCACGCCGACGGTTGGCGTCGGCAGGATCGGGGTGGTCGCGGTCTGGTTGTACAGCGACACGTTGCCGCCGGTCACCGGGACCCCGAGCTCGCGGCAGCCGTCGACGAGGCCCATGACGGCCTCCGCGAACTGCCACATGACCTCCGGGTCCTCGGGCGAGCCGAAGTTGAGGCAGTCCGTGATCGCCACCGGCTCGGCACCCGTGACGGCGACGTTGCGGTAGGCCTCGGCCAGCGACAGCTGGGCGCCGAGGTAAGGGTTGAGGTACGAGAACCGCGAGTTCGCGTCCAACGCCAGGGCGATACCGAGTCCGGTCTCCTCGTCGATGCGCAGCATGCCGGAGTCCTCCGGTTGCGCAAGGACGGAGTTGCCGCGGACGTAGCGGTCGTACTGGTTGGTGACCCACGTCTTGTCCGCGATGTTGCCGTGGCCCAGGAGCGTCACCAGCGCGGCCTTGAGGGCCTCCGGCGAATTATCGCGGGGCAGGTCCTCGGCACGGTCGG
>JAUHXZ010000071.1 GCA_030426725.1 Actinomycetes bacterium | reverse complement strand
AGGGAGCGCACCATCACGGTCGACGCGCTGCAGGAGTCGTTCGCGCATCACCGGGAGGACGCCGCCCCGGCGCTCGACAGCGTTTCGTCGGCGGGCGGACGCCGGCATGCCTTCGCGTTCGCGGCCCGCGCCGCTGCGCACAGCTAGGCCGACAACCTCACCGTCCGGAGGCTTCCCGCACCACCGCGCCCTTGGCGTGGGCGGCGTCGCGCAGGCCGGACTGGAAGTCGACCATCCGGTCCAGCAGGGCAGGGTCGCCGACGCCGAGCATCCGGACCGCGAGCAGGCCGGCGTTGCGGGCGTTCCCGATCGCGACGGTCGCCACGGGTACGCCGGCGGGCATCTGCACGATCGACAGCAGCGAGTCCATCCCGTCGAGGTACTTGAGCGCCACGGGAACGCCGATCACCGGCAGCGGGGTGAGGGCCGCGAGCATGCCGGGCAGGTGCGCGGCGCCGCCGGCACCCGCGATGATCACGCGGACGCCTCGGGTGTGGGCCTCGCGGCCGAAGGCCACCATGTCCTCGGGCATGCGGTGCGCGGAGACGACGTCGGCCTCGTAGGCGACGCCGAACTCGTCGAGGGCGTCCGCGGCGGCCTTCATGGTCGGCCAGTCGGAATCGGAGCCCATCACGATCGACACGAGCGGATCAGGCATCGTGATCTCCCATCAGGTAGCGGGCGGCGTGGTGCGCGCGGCGGCGGACGTCGTCGAGATCGGTGCCGAGGGCGGTGACGTGCCCCACCTTGCGGCCCGGCTTGACCTCCTTGCCGTAGAGGTGGACGCGGATCGCGCGGTCCCGGGCGAACACGTGACGAAGGGCCTCGGTCAGGTCCTCCTCGGCACCGCCGAGCACATTGGTCATGACGACGACCGGGTCGCGCAGCTCGGGGGACCCGAGCGGCAGGTCGAGGACGGCGCGGATGTGGTTCTCGAACTGGCTGGTGCGGGCCCCGTCGATGGTCCAGTGGCCCGTGTTGTGCGGACGCATGGCGAGCTCGTTGACGACGATGCGCCCGTCACGGGCCTCCATCAGCTCCACGGCGAGCACCCCCACCACGCCGAGCTCGCCGGCGATGCGGATAGCCATCTCCTGCAACCCGGCCGCGCGATCCGGGTCGAGCCCGGGGGCGGGCGTGGTGGTCTCGACGCAGATGCCGTCGGTCTGGACCGTCTCGCTGATCGGATAGGCCACCACCTGCCCGGAGGGGGACCGCACGACGATGGCGGAAAGCTCGCGGGCGAAGTCGATGAACTCCTCGGCGACGATGCGGACCCGCTCGCCGGCCGACTCGTGCTTGAGCCCGTCGAACGGGATGTCCGCCTCGCCGGGGCCGTCGAGCTTCCACACACCCTTGCCGTCGTAGCCCCCGCGCGAAGTCTTCGCGATGATCGGCCAGCCCTGCGACTCACCGAACGCCACGAGCTCGGCTTCGGTCTCACACACCGCGAACGCCGGGCAGGCGACACCGAGACCGGCCATCCTCTCCCGCATGAGCGCCTTGTCCTGCGCGAACACCAGCGCGGCGGCCCCTGGGCGGACGGCGACGGTCTTCGCCAGCTCGTCGAGGTGGCGGGTGGGCACGTGCTCATGGTCGAAGGTGAGCACGTCCGTGCCGTCGACGAGGGCCTTGAGCGTGTCGAGATCGCGGTAGTCCCCCACTGTCGAATCGGGGATGACCTGGGCGGCGGAGACGTCGGGCCCTTCGGCCAGGAGCTTGACGTCGATGCCGAGCGGGATGGCGGCCTGGTGCATCATGCGGGCCAACTGCCCGCCTCCGGCGATGGCCACGGCATAGCGTCGAGTCACCGGGGAAGCATAACCGAGGCCGCTCATTCCGCCCTGTCGTCGTCGTTGTCGTCCGCGAAGAGAAGCTCCGTGATGGTGACGTGGACGCGTTCCACGTTGGGGACGTCCGGCAGCCGCAGCGGCTGGCCGGCCGCCGTCTCCAGCACGAGGGTGCCGCAGCCGAGGATCCGGTCGGAGAGGGACTTCTCGTAGTTGACGTTGTTGATCCGCTTGAGCGGCAGGTCGTGCCCGATCCGCGTGAGGATCCCCCTGCGGGTGATGATGCGGCGGTCGGTGATGGTGTAGCTGGAGGTCATCCACTTGAGCAGCGGGACGACCACCCAGGCGATCACCGCGATGGCCGCGACCGCCGCGAGCCCATAGCCGCCCCACGGCTGCCAGTCCGTGGGCATCAGCGCGATGGCCGCCCCGATGACGGCGGCGGCCGCGATGAGGGTGATCACCGGCACGATCAACGCCTTGGCGTGCGTGCGCATGCTCGCGATGATGATCTCGCCGCGGCCGAGTTCGTCCTTGCTCAGTGCCATGGTGTTCAGTGTGCCGTGCCGCCGGTCCGCCCGGCCAGCCGCGCATGCACGACGTCGCCGACGGCGAACGTCTCCACCCCGGTGGCCGTGGCGACCTGCAGCCTCCCGGTGTCGTCGACCCCGCGTCCCGTCCCGGCGACGCGCCGATCGTCGAGCACGACGGTGAGGTCCGCCCCGACGGAGGCGCACCGCGCCTCGTACTCGGCACGCAGCGTGCCGGTGAGCTGCCAGGTGCGGTAGTAGCGGTCGAACTCGGTGAGGATGCCGGCGACGACTCGGTCCCGGTCCGTGGGCAGCGACGCGAGCGCCAGCGAGGTGGCCGTCGGCACGGGGAACTCCCCCTTACCCTGCGCGACGTTGACGCCGATCCCGACGACGGCGCGCGCCCCGCCCGGGTGCTCGATCCGCTCGGACAGGATGCCGCACAGCTTGTCGCCGCCGATGAGCACGTCGTTGGGCCACTTGAGTGACACGTCGGCCTTGACGCCGGCTTCCCGCGCAAGCCCGGCGACCGCCGAGGACACGGCCATGCCGGTCAGCAACGACAGCCATCCCCACCGGGGGAACGGGGGGCGCGGCACGAGCAGCAGCGACATCGACAGCGACGTGCCCGGCGGCGACGCCCACGTCCGGTCGAGGCGCCCGCGGCCGGCGGTCTGCTCCGACGCGACGAGCACGGCGCCTTCACCCTCCCCCGCGCGGGCCCTCGCGGACAGGTCCGCGTTGGTCGATCCGGTCGACCACACGACGTCCGGGCGGCGCCAGATGGTGCCGGGCGGGAGCAGGCGGGCGATGCGGTCGGCGTCGGGTGAGGTCACTCGCCCAATCCTAGGCCGGGCGAACGTGGTCACCGCCTCACCCGGACCGCCCGATGGCTATGGTGTGGCCCATGGAGATCGACATCCACACCACTGCCGGTCGGATCGCGAATCTCGGAGTGCGCATCGATGAAGCTGTGCACGCCGGTTCGACCGCCGCTGTGGAGAAGCAGCATGCCAAGGGGAAGATGACCGCGAGGGAGCGCGTCATGGCCCTCCTCGACGAAGGAAGCTTCGCCGAGTTCGACCAGTTCTCGCGCCACCGCGCGACCGCTTTCGGGATGGGCGCAAGGCGCCCGTTCGGCGACGGCGTCATCACCGGCACCGGCTCCATCCACGGCCGACCGGTCTGCGTGTTCAGCCAGGACGTGACAATCTTCGGCGGGGCGCTCGGCCAGGTCTACGGCGAGAAGATCGTCAAGATCCAGGACTTCGCGCTGAAGACCGGCGTCCCGCTCATCGGCATCAACGAGGGCGGCGGGGCGCGCATCCAGGAGGGCGTCGTCTCGCTCGCGCTCTACGGCGAGCTGTTCAAGCGCAACACCCGCGCCTCGGGCGTCATCCCACAGATCTCGCTGATCATGGGCGCCGCCGCCGGGGGCCACGTCTACGGCCCGGCGCTGACGGACTTCGTCGTGATGGTGGACCAGACGTCGCAGATGTTCATCACCGGCCCCGAGGTGATCAAGACGGTCACTGGCGAAGACGTCTCCATGGAGGAGCTCGGCGGCGGCCGCACCCACAACACCAAGTCGGGCAACGCGCACTACCTGGCGGCCGACGAGAACGATGCCATCGAGTACGTCCGCGACCTGCTCAGCTACCTGCCGCAGAACAACCTCGAGGACCCGCCGGTCTTCGACGACGAGGAGACCGACCTCACCATCACGGACCACGATCGGGAGCTCGACGCGCTCATCCCGGACTCGGCCAACCAGCCCTACGACATGCGCGAGGTGATCCGCAACGTCCTCGACGACGAGGAGTTCCTCGAGGTGATGGAGCTGTTCGCCGGATCGATCATCTGCGGCTTCGGCCGCATCGAGGGCCGGTCGATCGGCATCGTCGCCAACCAGCCCACCGTCTTCGCCGGCTGTCTGGACATCGACTCCGCCGAGAAGGCGGCCCGCTTTGTGCGCACCTGCGACGCGTTCAACATCCCGGTGCTCACGTTCGTGGACGTGCCGGGCTTCCTGCCCGGCGTCGACCAGGAGCATCAGGGCATCATCCGCCGCGGCGCGAAACTCATCTACGCCTACGCGGAGGCGACGGTCCCGCTGTTGACGGTCATCACCCGCAAGGCCTACGGCGGCGCCTACGTCGTCATGGGGTCCAAGCATCTCGGTGCCGACATCAATTTCGCCTGGCCCACCGCCCAGATCGCCGTGATGGGTGCGCAGGGTGCGGTCAACATTCTCTACCGCAAGCAGCTCGCCAACTCGGAGGATCCGGACGCGGAGCGCACGCGCCTCGTGCAGGAGTACGACGACGAACTCACCAACCCGTACGTGGCGGCGGACCGCGGCTACATCGACCAGGTGATCTACCCGCACGAGACCAGGGCCCAGGTCATCCGGGCGCTGCGGCTCCTGCGCACCAAGCGCGAGGTGCTGCCTCCCAAGAAGCACGGGAACATTCCGCTGTGACCGGGGAGCCGATCATCGTCCGCGGCGCCCAGCTCACCGAGGAGGAACTCGGCGCGCTGATGGCCGTCATCGGCGCCGTGACCCGTCGGGAGGGGCTCCGCGCCGGTGACGACCGCCCCCTCGCCGGGGGCTGGAAGTCCTACTACCGCACCGTCCGCTCACCCATCCTCGCGACGGGGCGCGATGCGTGGCGCACCTACAACCGGCTGTGACCATGCGGGTGGTGCTGGCGTCCAAGTCGCCCGCGCGGTACGCCGTGCTGAGGCGCGCCGGTCTCCGTCCCGAGGTGATCGTGTCAGGCTTCGACGAGTCGAGCGTGCGTGACGCCGTACCGACGCGGCTTGTCGCCCGGCTGGCCGAGTTCAAGGGCGAGACCGTCCTGCCCCAGCTCGAGGGCGACGTGATACTCATCGCGGCCGACTCCGCGCTGGAGTTCGAGGGCCGGGCGCACGGCAAGCCGGGCACCGTGGAGGCGGCCATCGAGCGGTGGCGGCGGATGCGGGGCCGCGAGGGCCTGCTTCACACGGGGCACTTCGTCGTGGTGCGCCGCGGCGACGAGGTCCACCGGCAGACCCGCGTCGGGACGACGACGGTGCGGTTCGCAGACCTGTCCGACGAGGAGATCGACGCCTACGCCGCCACGGGCGAGCCGCAGAAGGTCGCCGGAGGCTTCACCATCGACGGCCGGGGCGGCGCCTTCGTCACGTCCATCGAGGGCGACCCCTACAACGTCGTGGGCGTCTCGCTGCCGATGGTCCGCCAGATGGTGATCGACGCCGGCATTGCCTGGCACAGTCTCTGGCATTAGGCCGCGGCGGCTAAAGTTACGGCGTGCTCCGAGTCGTCGCCGTTCTCGCCGCAGCCCTCGCCCTTGGCGGCTGCGCCAGTGCCGCGTCGTCCGAACCCCCCGTGGCCCCAGCGGCGTCGACAGCGGCAACGGCCGCACCTGACGGCGGCGTACTGCTCAGCAGCCTCGGCATCGTCAACGCCCCCGCCGGCTTCTCGATTCCGGCCGATTCGGTGATCGAGGACACGATCGACGCGGCCAACAACGTCACGCTCATCCTGACCTCCCCCGACGGCGGGACGCTCGCCGACTACCTGCGGGCGAACCTGGAGGACATGGGCTTCGAGGTCACCGCCGACGGCGGCGGGTCCCTGCTGTTCGAGTCGCCCACCCATTCGGGGGCGTTCACGACGACGGACGGTCTGTCAGCGCTCAGTCTGCGTACCGATCAGCGCCGCTAGCCCGGTCCCCGGTTAGTCTGGGGGGCCATGGAGACCGAAGAAGTTGCGCTCGACATCCTGAGTGTCGCGATTCACGGCGCCGTCGGGTTCGCGATCGGCCTGGTGGTCTCGATCATCGTGTCGCTGGTGGTGCGCTTCCTTATGCGCAAGCGCCCCAGCCTGGAGTACGTGTCGAACCGGCTGAGAGCCCCGAAGCGGCTGTTCCTGCTCCTGCTGGGCACCGGCACCGGGCTGTTGGTGGGCACGGCGTCGGCTGCCCCCGCGTGGCGGCCGGTGTTCAGCCAGGCGTTCCTCATCGTGATGATCTTCGCCGGGGCCTATCTCGTCACCGGCGCCCTCCGCGCCGTCGAGGACATCCTCATCGCCAGGGACGAGAGCGCCCGGGAGACACCGCACGCCCGCAGGCTTCGTACCCAGTCCCAGGTCGTCACCCGCGTCATGATCGCGGTCGTGTGGATGTGCGCCATAGCCGGTGCCCTGCTCACCTTCCCGGAGTTCCGGGCCATCGGCGCGTCGATGTTCGCCTCAGCGGGCGTGCTGTCCATCGTCGCCGGCCTCGCGGCTCAGTCGTCCCTGTCGAACATGTTCGCAGGCATGCAGATCGCGTTCAGCGACTCGCTGCGCGTCGGAGACCTCGTCGTCGTCGAGGGCGAGATGGGCCACGTCGAGGAGATCACCCTCACCTACGTCGTGGTCAACACCTGGGACGACCGGCGCTGGATCGTCCCGAGCAGCGTCTTCACCACCAAGGCGTTCGAGAACTGGACCAAGCGTGAGGCAAAGCTGCTCGGCACGGTCGAACTCGACGTCGACTGGCTGATCCCGGTCCAGGCGATGCGCATTCACCTGTCGAACATCCTGCAGAGGTCCGAGCTGTGGGACAGGCGATCCTCGAGCCTCCAGGTGACCGACGCCACCGGCGGGCACGTCACGGTACGCGCCGTCGTGTCGGCCGCCAGCTACGCGGACCTGTGGGATCTCAGATGCCACGTTCGCGAGGAACTCATCGACTGGGTGCAGGCCCACGCCATCTATTCCCTCCCCCGTACCCGGCTGGAGCCCGAGACCACGACCGCCCCCTCGCAGGAGGAACGCGAGGCTTTCACCGCGCAGGCCCTCGAGGAGTGGGAGCGGCAGCAGGCCGAGGCGCAGTCCGCACAGGAGACCGCGCTCCTGCCACCCCTGCCGGGGAGCCCTGTGATGATGCAGCGCTCCTGGTTCCGTGCGCTCAGGGACCAGAAGACCGCGTCCGCCGGAGTCACGCGGCCGGCCCTCCCTCCGGAGGACACGGACCCCAACCTCACGATCGCCGACGCGCGCCTGTTCTCCGGATCTCCCGAGGCCGAGGAACGCAGCCGCCAGTTCGCGGGCCCTTCGGAGGCCGACATGGCCCAGCGCGAGAAGCGGGCACGAAAGCGCACGAAGGGCCGCTGACGGGGATGTAAGGAGACCGTAAGATCGGTACCCCTGTCGCGGTGGGCGTGCCGAAACTAGAGTCGTGAGCATGGCACCGAAACGCAGTTCCGTCGCGGCGGGAGTGTGGGGCCTGGCGGCAGCCCTCCTCGGGGTGCTCACGGGCCAGCTCACCTCGCTGCTGGTCGGCCCCGCCGCCAGCCCTCTCGACGCGGTGGGCAGCACCGTCATCGACGCGACCCCCACTCCCGTCAAGGAATGGGCGGTGGCCACCTTCGGCACGGGCGACAAGGCGTTCCTGCTCGTCGTCATCTCCCTGGCCGTGGCCGCGCTCGGCTTCGCCGCGGGGATCCTGGAACGGCGGAGGGCCTGGGCCGGTGCCTCCCTCCTCGCCCTGCTGGGCGTCACGTCCGGCGTGATCGCCGCCCTGCGTCCCTCGGTGGGGCTGGTCGGCGTCGTTCCGGGTCTGGTGGCCGCGGCGGTCGCCGTCGCGATCCTGCGGTTCGCCATGGCGCGGATGATCCCGGAGGAGCCGAGCGCCGGACCGGAGCGCAGGGCGGTGCTCATCGGCGGCGCCGGCGTCGCCGTGGGCGGGATCGGGCTGCTCGCCAGCGAGTCGCTGGTGCGCCCGGGCGCCACGAGCCGGGCGCCCGTCGCGCTGCCCACACCGTCGAGCCCGCCCACCATCGGGCCCGGCCTCGAGACCCGCATTGACGGGCTGACCCCGCTGCGCACCCCGATCGAGGACTTCTACCGCATCGACATCGCGCTGTCCCCGCCGCGCCTCGAACCGGCCGACTGGACGCTGCGGATCGACGGCATGGTGCGCAACCCCTACACGATCACCTTCGACGAGCTGCTGGCCATGCCCACGGTCGAACGCGACATCACCCTCACCTGTGTCAGCAACCCCATCGGCGGACGTTACTGCGGCAGCACCCGCTGGCAGGGCGTACTCGTCGCCGACCTCATCGCCCGCGCCGACCCCGAAGCCGGGGCCGACCAGGTGCTCAGCATGGGCAACGACGGCTTCTCCGCCAGCACGCCCCTGGACATCCTGCGCGACGGCCGCGACGCGATGATCGCGATCGCGATGGACGGCGAGCCGTTGACTGCTGAACACGGCTACCCCGCACGGCTGGTGACGCCGGGGCTCTACGGGTACGTCGGAGCGACGAAGTGGCTCACCAGGCTCGAGGTCACCACCTTCGCGGAGGCGCAGGCGTACTGGACTGAGCGCGGCTGGTCGGAGCGCGGACCGGTCAAGACGGCGGCGCGGATCGATGTGCCCGCACGGCAGGCCGATGCCGGTGAGGTCACCATCGCCGGTGTGGCGTGGGCCACGCACCGCGGCATCAGCAAGGTGGAGGTGCGGGTCGACGGCGGCGCCTGGCAGGAGGCCACCCTCGGCACGAATGTGGGCCTGGACTACTGGCGGCAGTGGTACCTCACCACGACGCTGGAGTCCGGCCGCCACGAGATCGCCGCCCGCGCCTACGACGGCGCCGGCGTCGTGCAGGACGAGCAGGTGCGCGACGTGCTCCCCGACGGCGCGACGGGCTATCACGTCCGGACGGTCACAGCCGCCTGACGGCCGTGCGCATCGACATCCCTTGTCCTCCGACGCTGGTTGAGCCGGGCGACGTCGCTCTGCGACGTCCCCGCGTCGCCGTGGGTTGAGCTGACGCCCCGTGGGTTGAGCCGGGCGACGTCGCTCTGCGACGTCCCCGCGTCGAAACCCCCGTCGCCCGACAGCGGAACTGTCCCCAAGTCCGGGTGTCGAGGGGTGGGGCCGGGCCGCCCACGCTCCCGGGACGGGCGCTCCGCGCCGGTCCGGTCGCGACGCCCACCCAACCTGCCCCGGCCCCACCCCTCAACACCCTCATGCTGTCAGCCAACGGAAGGGTGTGGTTCAGTCGTCGGGGTGCCAGATGGCGTCACTGCGGCGGATCAACTCCTCCAGTCGCGACCCCCGCCCGGGTGAATCGAGCTCGGCCGGGTCTGTCTCAGGAAACTCGACTTCGACGGCCCCGGGAGGGCCCGGATCCGGGTCGGCGACGTGTCCACTGGCGGGGTGTGGGCAGGGTGGTGCCCCGGGGCCGGTGGCGCGGAGTCGGCGGAGTTTGAGGCGGGTGTGCCGCCTCGGTCTGCGGGCCGGGTCGATGTGTCTGGGTGGGGTGACCCACGGCAACCCGGTGGCCTCATCCAGGTGCACCATCCACTGCGACTCCTCGGACTGGAGCGGGTCGGGTTCGACCAACTGGTGGTGGAACGGACACAACAAGACGAGGTTCGACAGGGCAGTGACACCGCCGGCCCACCACGGGATGATGTGATGCGCCGCACACACCGCATGCGGAGCCGTACAGCCAGGGAACACACAGCCCCCGTCGCGCTGTTCGAGCGCGACCCGAATCGGTGCGGTGACGAGGCGCTGGTCGCGGCCGACGTCGAGGGGCTGCGACTCGCCGCCGAGCACGACGGGGATGAGGTTCGCGTCACACGCCAGGCGGCGCGCCGCCCCGGCCGACAGGCCCGTGACCTCCGAGCTGCCGAGGAGGCCGATCTCGCCGAGGCCGGTGGTCAACGTGTCGTAGTCGAGGGTGATGTGGATGGTGGGCCGGTCCCCGCCATGGGCGGGCAGGGTCCCGGTGCTCGCTGCGGTCTGGGTGAGGAGGACAAGGGCGTCGGCGCGGCGCGCGCCCGTCGACGGCGTCTCGCCGTACTTCTTGTAGGACTCCGCCGAGGGCATGAGGGCATCCAATTGGGCTTCGAGCAGCGCGGCGTCCGCGACGGGGAGCTGCCCGGAGATTCTCGTCGAGCCGTGATGATCCGGCGCCAAGGAGAGGTAGCGGGCCCGGTGGGCGCTCCGTTCCTCGCGTGCCAATCGCTTGGCCTCGTCGGCTTCGGCCTGGTCGGGGTCCACCAGTTCGAGGAGGAACTGGGTGAGGGTTCTGAGTTCGCCGGGGCCGAGGGTGTCGGCCTGGTCGAGGATCGACTCCTCACAGCGCCTCACCTCGTCCCGGGTGAACCGAGTGGGGAGTTTGCGGAGAACGGTGACGATCGCGTCGGCCTGCGGCACGGAGATCCGGCCCTCCTGCAGCGCCGTGGCGATGAGTGGGAACCGCTCGCCCAGATCGAGGGAGAGTTTCAGCGCGCCGGCGGCCTGGGCGGGGGTGGTGCGCACGGACTGCTTCACGGCATCGATCACCCCGTCGGCCGCGGAGAGCCTCGCCTCGTGCAGCAGGTGCATGCGTAGACCGGCGAGCTGCGCCTCGGCCTCGGCGATCGAGTCGACCAGACCCCCGAGCCGCTCCGCGGCAGCAGCGCTGTCAGCGTCGAGCGAGTGGGCGGTGTCCCAGAGCGCGGCGATGTACCGCTGCCCCATCTCCCGCATCGAATCGCTCATGTGAACTATTCTGACAGGGGGATCTGACAGTTCTTGGTGCGAAGCATGGTGGGGCGCGGCAAGTTTTCGGGCGGCGGTGGATTTCGACGCGGAGACGGCGCAGGCACCGTCACCAGGCTCAATCAACGACGTTGTGGCCGGCTCATCAGCAGGGGAAACGCAGACGCCAGCCCTACTGCTCGACGCCTGCGCTAGTGCGCTGGCGCCGGACAGGAATGCTGGCGTCCGCAGGTGATCGGCCCCACCCCTCGGCAACCGTGCTTGGGAACAGTTGGACGAAAGAGCGGAGGCCTAGAGCTCGAGCGTGACGTCGCGGGGGTCCTCGAGCGCAATCCGGACCATCGCGTCGAGCCGGTCCTGGCGCGGCTCGGGCAGGGCGTCGACCGGGAACCATCCCACCTCGGTGGACTCGTCGTCCGCCACCCGCGCGTCGCCACTGATCCACCTCGCCCGGAAGCCATGGTCGACGTACTGGCACACGTCTCCGTTGGGGTACACCACCGTGTCGGTCACAACGAGCCACAGCATGCGCTCGACCTCGATGGTGACGCCGGCCTCCTCGAGGGCCTCACGACGCGCTGTCTCCGCGGGGTTCTCCCCGGGATCGACGATGCCACTGATCGCCGACCACTCCCCCGTGTCGGCCCGGCGAGCGAGGAGCACCTCACCGTCGCGCAGCACCAGCGCGTTGGCCCCCATGAGCCACAGGGGCGCGTGCCCGATGTACTGGCGCAGGTCCCTGATGAAGGGCGGAATCGGCATGTGAACCAGTCTTGCAGGTGGTGGACGACGCCGCCGACCGAACCCACCGTCTGGCTAAACTGCGGCCATATCCGAATACAGGAGGACCCACGTGGGCAACGACGCCATCTCCAAGGTTCTGATCGCCAATCGCGGCGAGATCGCCGTGCGCGTGATCCGGGCCGCGCGTGACGCAGGTATCGGCTCGGTCGCGGTGTACGCGGACTCGGACTCGGAGTCGCTGTTCGTCACGCTGGCCGACGAAGCCTTCGCGCTCAATGGCGCCACCCCGGCCGACACGTACCTGAACATCGCCAAGTTGCTGGACGTGGCCGCCCGCTCGGGCGCCGACGCGGTCCACCCGGGATACGGCTTCCTCGCGGAGAACGCCGAGTTCGCGCAGGCGGTCATTGATGCCGGGCTCATCTGGATCGGTCCCCCGCCGTCGGCAATCGAGGCGCTGGGGGACAAGGTCAGGGCCCGCCACATCGCGCAGGCCGTCGGAGCACCCCTGGTACCCGGCACCGCGGACCCGGTCGCCGACGCCGAAGAGGTCGTGGCGTTCGCCGAGCAGCACGGGCTCCCGATCGCCATCAAGGCCGCCTTCGGCGGAGGCGGACGAGGCCTCAAGGTCGCCCGCACCATCGAGGAGGTGCCGGAACTCTTCGAGTCGGCCACCCGGGAGGCCGTGACGGCGTTCGGCCGCGGCGAGTGCTTCGTCGAGCGCTACCTCGACAAGCCCCGCCACGTCGAGACACAGTGTCTGG
>JAUHXZ010000070.1 GCA_030426725.1 Actinomycetes bacterium | reverse complement strand
ATAGACTGCCGCCCATGCTGTGGTACCAGGTCTTCAAGTACACGATCTTCCGGCCGCTCGTGAAGTACGGGTACCGCACCCGCGTCTACGGAGCCGAGAACTTCCCCCGCAAGGGCGGCGCCATCCTTGCCAGCAACCACATCGGTGCCCTCGACTCCCTCGTCGTCCCCGCCATGATGCCCCGGCCGCTGACGTTCCCCGCCAAGGCCGAACTGTTCGTCGGCGCCGGCGGCGCGGGCGCCAAGATCGTCGCCTGGTTCCTCAAGGTCATCCGCATGGTGCCCATGGACCGTTCCGGCGGCCGTGCCAGCGCCGACGCGCTCGCCGCCATCTCCGACATGCTCGCCTCCGGCAACGTCGTCGCCATCTACCCCGAGGGCACCCGGTCGATCGACGGCAGGCTCTACAAGGGCAAGACCGGCATGGCCCGCATCGCGCTCAACAACGAGGTGCCGATCATCCCCGTCGGGGTAGTCGGCACCAAGTCCCACAAGGGCCCCTTCGGTATCCCGTGGGCGAAGCGCCCCGTAGTCGTCATCGGCAAGCCGCTCGAGTTCCCCGAGTTCGCCCACACGCCCGGCAACACCAAGGTGCTGCGCTGGGTCACCGACGAGGTGATGGCCGCCATCCAGCAGCTCACCGGCCAGGAGTACGTCGACGTGTACGGCACGCGCGTCAAGACCGGCGACCTCAAGGACAAGGGCGGCGACGACTTCGTCCTGCCGCGCCCCGGCGGCGGTGACAAGCCGGTCGTCGTACCCAAGGACACGAGTGCCTGAGACCTCCCCGGTCGCCCGCGCCAGGGCGTCGGCCCGACCGGCCCTGGCGCGCCTCTTCGGGCGCGGCGTGGTGCTCCGCGACCGCTCCGACCTCCTCGGACGCGTCTACCTCGTCGCCGTCGTGGCGCGCTCGCTGCTCGCGGCGCACACCGTCTTCGTCAACATCTACTTCGTCATCCCCTACTCCTACGGGTCGTTCGGGGTCATCCTCGCCAGCGTCGTGCTCGTGCTGTGGCACGCATTCATCTCGACGTGGATGCTCGACCCCGACCGCCGCACAGGCCTGGCGCACCTCGCCGACCTCGCGGTCACCGTCGGCCTCATCCTCAGCACGCTGGTCCTGGTGCCGCCGGGCGGGGCGCCGCTGTCGATGGCCGGCTACTGGGCGGCCGGCTGCGCCGCCTACGCCGCCATCCTGCGCGGAACATCGTGGGGCGTGTGGTTCGCGCTCGTCACGAGCATCGCGCTGCTGGGGGAGCCGTCGCACTTCGAACTGGAACGCCTCGGCGCCGCGTTCGTCACCATCGTGCTCATCGCCAGCCTCGGCGTGCTGATCCAGCAGTTCCGCGTCACGATCATCGAGCAGGAACGCGAACGCGCCAAGTCCGCCGCGGTGGCGGAGCGGGCACGGCTGTCGCGCATCGTGCACGACGGTGCCCTGCAGGTGCTGGCGCTCGTCGAACGTGAAGGGCCCCTGTGCGGGGAGCGGGGCCTTCGGCTGGCGGCGCTCGCACGAGAATCCGAGGCCCAGTTGCGGGCGCTGCTGCAGGACCGGGAGCACGTCGCCGACGAGACCGGCGACGTCGTCGACATGGCCGCCGTCCTCGACCGCTACCAGTCCGCCTCCGTCACCGTCTCGACGATGGCCAGCCTCGCGCTGGCGCCGCGCTCCGTCGTCGACGAGGTGGAGGCCGCCGTCACGGAGATCCTCAAGAACGTCGAACTGCACGCCGGACCCGACGCGCAGGCATGGATCCTCCTCGACCAGGAGAACGAGGGCGAAGTGATCCTGTGGGTCCGCGACAATGGGAGAGGCGTCAGCCAGGAGCAGGTCGCGCAGGCGGCCGAATCTGGCCGGATGGGCATCAAGGACTCCATCGTCGGGCGCATCGCCGCCCTCGGTGGTAGCGCGGTGCTCAAGTCCACGCCGGGGGTGGGCGCCGAATGGGAACTGAGGATCCCGATCCAGATCAAGCAGGGGAGCGCAGGGAGATGACCGGACACGCAGCCGCAGCCGAGCGCAGCAGCCGGATCATGCTCGTCGACGACCATCCCATGTGGATCGACGCGCTGAGCGAGGACCTGGCCGACGAAGGGTTCGACATCGTCGCTGTCGCCAAGAACGGCAGCGAGTGCTTGGCGCGGGCGCGCGCCACCCGGCCCGACGTCGTCGTCATGGACCTTCAGATTCCCGATCCCGACGGCGCGACGTGCACCGAGATCCTCGTCAACGAGTTCCCGGCGCTGCACGTGCTGGTGATGTCGGCGTCGGGGGAGCGCGTCGACGTGCTGCGGGCCATGAAGGCCGGCGCGAAGGGCTATCTGGTGAAGTCGGCGTCGAAGTCGGAGCTGATCGACGGCGTCCGCCGGACCGCCGCCGGGGACGCGGTGTTCACGCCCGGGCTGGCGGGGCTGGTGCTGGGGGAGTTCCGGCGGATGGTCAACGAGGCCAACAGCCACGACGAGGCGGAGCACGCGCTGACGTCGCGGGAGATCGAGGTGCTTAGGCGCGTCGCGAAGGGCATGGCGTACCGGGAGATCGCCGACGAGCTGTTCGTGTCGCACCGCACGATCCAGAACCACGTGCAGAACGTGCTGAAGAAGCTGCAGCTGCACAACCGGGTGGAGCTGACGCTGTACGCCATCGACCAGGGGCTCCACGACCCGTCCGCCTGACGCCGTCGTCGCATAGGGTGCGGCGGTTGTCGGGCCCGGGGGGCGACGTCGCATAGCTGAGCGCTCTCCGCACAGCGCATGCGATATGCGAAGAGCACGACGGGGTGCGACGTGGGGCGGGGGCGCGCCGCACCCTATGCGAGGCGCACGACGGTGTGCGACGTGGCGCCCCGTGGACCGAATAGCCTGGGGCCGTGGGACCCAAGACCAAGACATCGCTAGCCGCCCTCGCCGTCGACGCCGTCCTCGTCGTCGTGTTCGCCGCCATCGGCCGTGCCAGCCACGGCGAGGCCGTGCTCCCCGGCCTGTGGACCACCGCCTGGCCGTTCCTCGGCGGCCTGGCCCTCGGCTGGCTGATCAGCCGCGCCTGGCGCGACCCCTTGCTCCCGGGGCGCCCCGGCCTCGGCATCTGGGTGGGCGCCGTCGCCGGCGGGATGATGCTGCGTGCCGTCTCCGGTCAGGGCACCGCCACCGCGTTCATCGTGGTTGCCGCGATCACGCTCCTCATCTTCCTCATCGGCTGGCGCGTCACCGTCCAGCTCGTGGCCCGGCGCCGCGCCACCGCCTGACCGCCCAGGGGCGTCCACCGCGACTCCGCCGTTCGGGCGCGCCTCGGGTGGTGCAGTAACCTACACGGCATGTCGAGCATCATTTCCCGGGAAGAATTGCGCGCTCTGCCGATGGTGCAGCAGCCGTCCTACCCGGACCAGGACGCACTTGACAGGACCATCGACGCGCTCGAGGCCCTGCCGCCGCTCGTGTTCGCGGGCGAGTGCGACGACCTCCGCCACAAGATCGCCGAGGTCGCCGAGGGGCGCGCCTTCCTGCTCCAGGGCGGCGACTGCGCGGAGACCTTCGACGCCGTGACCGCCACCAACATCAAGTCCAAGCTGCTCGTGCAGCTGTCGATGGCCGTCGTCATGACCTACGCCGCACAGGTGCCGGTCGTGAAGGTGGGCCGCATCGCCGGCCAGTACGCCAAGCCGCGCTCCAAGGACGACGAGACCCGCGGCGACGTCAGCCTGCCCGCCTACCGCGGCGACGCCATCAACGGCTTCGGGTTCACCGCCGAGGACCGCGCCCACGACCCCGAGCGGCTCATGCGCGTCTACAACGCGTCGGCCGCCACCCTCAATCTGGTGCGCGCCTTTGTCAAGGGCGGGTTCGCCGACCTGCGGGGCGTCCACACCTGGAACGCGCAGTTCGTCCGCGACTCCGCCGTCGAGGCCGAGTACGAGGAGCTTGCCTCCGAGATCGACCGCGCGCTGGCGTTCATGGTGGCCTGCGGCATCCAGGACGAGGCCCTCAGCACCGTCGACTTCTACGCCTCCCACGAGGCCCTCCTGCTCGAGTACGAGCGGGCGCTCACCCGCGTCGACTCCCGCTCGCAGAACCTCTACACCACGTCGGGGCACCTGCTGTGGATCGGGGAGCGCACCCGTCAGCTCGACGGCGCGCACGTCGAACTGCTGCGCCGCGTGCGGAACCCGCTGGGCATCAAGCTCGGACCCACGACGACGGCCGAGCAGGCCATCGCGCTGGCCGACCGCCTCGACCCCGATCGCATCCCCGGCCGCATCACCTTCATCACCCGCATGGGCGCCAAGAAGGTCCGCGACGTGCTGCCCGGCGTCATCGCCGGCGTCGAGGCCACCGGCCGCAAGGTCGCCTGGGTGTGCGACCCCATGCACGGCAACACCTTCGAAGCCGCCAACGGCTTCAAGACGCGGTCCTTCACCGACGTCGTCGACGAGGTCAACGGTTTCTTCGACGTCCACGAGCAGCTCGGCACCTGGCCCGGCGGCCTGCACGTCGAGCTGACCGGCGACGACGTCACCGAGTGCGTCGGCGGCGTGTACAACCTCGGCGAGGACGACCTCGCCGACCGCTACGAGACGGTGTGCGACCCGCGGCTCAACCGCAACCAGTCGCTCGAGCTGGCGTTCACCGTCGCCAAGCGGCTGCGCTCCGGCAACATCGGCCGCGTCAATCCCGTCCAGCAGTTCATGGCCAAGGAGCTGTGACCGACCCCCGGAGACACTCGTGATCGACCTGCGCAGCGACACCGTCACCCGCCCCTCCGACGCCATGCGGGAGGCGATGGCGGCGGCCGAGGTGGGCGACGACGTGTACGGGGAGGACCCGACGGTCGCGGAACTCGAGGCCGAGGTCGCCGGGCTGTTCGGCAAGGAGGCGGGCCTGTTCTGCGCGACGGGGTCGCTCAGCAACCTGCTCGGCGTCTGGCTTCACACGCAGCCCGGCTACGAGGTGCTGTGCGACTCGTACGCGCACATCGCCCGCGCCGAGATGGGCGCCCACGGCGCGCTGAGCGGCGTCACGATGCGCACCTGGGGATCCGACGCGGGGCGGCTCGTCGCCCACGACGCCCTGGCCATGGCGGCCGTCGACTGCCGGCCCTACCTCGTCGAGACCGCCTGCATCGAGGTGGAGGACACCCACAACTTCGGCGGCGGCACCGTCCAGGACTACGACGAGCTGCAGAAGCTGTCCTCGGGGGCGCGTGAGCTCGGGCTGGCGACGCACCTCGACGGGGCGCGGCTCGCTAATGCGGTCGCGGTGACGGGCCGGCCGCTCAGTGACTACGGGGCGCTGTTCGACACCGTGTCGTTCTGTCTGTCCAAGGGTCTCGGCGCCCCCGTCGGGACGGTGCTCGTCGGGAGCGCCGACGAGATGGCCCGCGCCCGCGTGCAGCGCAAGCGGCTCGGCGCCGGCTGGCGCCAGGCCGGCGTGCTCGCCGCCGCCGGGCTCGTCGCGGTGCGGGAGAACATGACGCGCATCGCCGACGACCACCGCGCCGCCGCCGCGCTCGCCGCGTCGATCAACGAGGCGTGCCCGGGGGCCGTCGACGAGTCCGCCGTCGAGACCAACATCGTGCTCATTCCGGTTCCGGGGGCCCCGGCGGTCGCGCGTCGGCTGGCGGAGAAGGGCCTGCGGATCAGCGTCCTCGGCCCGGATGCCCTGCGGGCGGTGACGCACCTCGACGTGACCGAGGGGGAGTGCGTCGCGGCCGGGCAGGTCATCGGCGCCGAACTCGCCGCCGCGTCCGCCTGACCCTGCCGCCCCTTCGGGTTCCCCGGCGGTCCGGGGGGGGTGGGGTTTGAGCAATTGGATGGGGTCGACGGAACCCCCACGCCTGACCTGAGCGCGGGACTTTCAGCGAACCTTGCCAATTGCTCAAGCCCCACCCAGCCACGACGGGGGCGGCGACCGGGAGGGAGGCTAGCGGCTGGGCTCCGAAGGGGCGGGGAGCTCCGGGATGGGGCGCGGCCAGGCACCCAGGTTCTGCCACACGAAGTCCGGCACCCGGGCGAAGAAGCCGTGCAGGAAGTCCGACACCCGCGCCACGTCGGCCGGGGCCCAGGTGCCACCGACGCCCAGGAAGTCGAGCGCGCCCGAGCCCCCGCCGTCGACGCTGATGCGGCCCCGCTCGATCTCGAAGCCCCGCGGGTCGCACGCCATCAGCCACTCCATCTGCCGCTGATGCATCACGTCCGACGCGAACCGCGCGCTGGCGGCGCGCACCTTGAAGCGGCGGTTGAAGTCCTCCCACTCGAAGCGCTGCACGTCGCCGAACAGCCCCCAGTTCACCGACAGGTCCTGGAACGGGAACGTCGTGCGGAACTCGCACAGCTCCTCGCTGTGGCGGCGGGTCTCGGTGCGGGTGTGGCCGTTGGCGTCGCGGTGGGTGTGCGTCGTCTTCCACTCGTGCCGCAGGCGCACGAACGGGAGGCCGTCGTTGGCGCTGCGGATCACGTCGACCGCCTGGTGGCTGTGGCCGTCGCGGGTGTGCCGGACCTGGGCCAGCGCCGTGTCGTCGCGCGGGGCGTACGACCAACTCGGTCGACGGTGGAAGCTCAGCATCTCCGGCGGCGACGGGGCCTCGAGCGTCGCGGCGGGGGAGGCGAGCAGCCGCGTCCGCACCGAGGCCAGCGCTTCGACGGCGGCGGCCAACTCGTCGGGCTGCTTACCGGCGCCCACGAGCACGAGCGTCTCGCCGTCGACGGTGATCCGCCAGGGGCCCTGCAGCCCGGCGGCGGCGTCGAGGAGCGCGTCGGCGAGGCGGGCGTCGGGGGAGGCGGCGCTGACCCCGGCACGGGAGACGGCGGGGCCGAGCGGCAGCTGCGGGGCGTCGTCGCGGTACACCTCGCCCTCGGGCAGCGGGCGCGGCAGCGGCACGGTCACCATGTAGCCAGGTGACCGCCAGCCGTCGTAGGCGTACTCGAACGCCGAGAACGGGGTGCCGTCGGAGGCGGCGCCGGTGATCTGGTCGTCGACCGAACGCCCGAAGCCCACGCCGAACGGCGGCACGTTGAGCCCGAACACGATCGCGATCGACGGCGACGTGATGAACGTCCAGCCGCGTTCGGTGAGCTTCTTGACGTACAGGTGGCGGTGGATGCCCCAGCCGACGACGGTCGCGACAACCGCCAGCACGGCCAGGATGAGCATGACGTCCATGGGGAGATTCTGGCAGCCCGGGGGATTGGCCCGCCCGGGAGGGGCGTGAGCACTTTCCCGGACTCGACTGGCAATGAACCGGTCAAACCGACCCGATCCGGATCGAGGCCGGAAAAGTGCTCACGGTCTGGCCGCGGCAGAAGGTCAGGCGACGAAGAGGGTCACCTTGCTGCCGACCGGAACCTCGGTGCCCTCGCGGGGGTCCGTGCCCGACGCGATGTCGAGGGGGATCGGGAAGTTCGACTCCCGCTTGACCTCCACCTCGAGGCCGAGGTCTTCGAGCATCTTGGTGGCGGCGTCGGTGCTCTTCAACCGCACGTTCGGGATGGTCACCAGCACCGGGCCCAGCGACTTGGTGATCGTGATCGTGTCACCGCGCCGGCCCGTCCCCGAGCTGGGCGACTGACGGATGACCCGGTCGGCCTTCACCTCGTCGTCGTTCTCCTCCTCGACGGTCACCTTGAAGCCCAGCTTCTCCAGCTCCTCCTGGGCCTTGTCGGCCCTATCGCCGGTGAAGTCCGGGATGGTGATGGGCTCGGGGCCCTTCGACACCGTCATGGCGATCTCGGTGCCGGGCTTCAGTTGCGTGCCCGGCTCCTGCGAGGCGCTCATCACCTCGTCCGCCGGCACGGTCTCGGACCACTGCCCGGTGACCTCGCCGACGGTCATGTTGGCCTGCTCGATCGCAGCCTCCGCGTCCTCACGGGACGAGCCGACGACCTCCGGCATCGGGTAGCGCTCCGGACCCCTCGACATGACGACGGCCACCGTGCGGCCCCGGAGCAGGCGCTCGCCGGCCTCCGGGTCCGTGCTGATCACCAGCCCGCGCTCCACCGTCTCCGAGTACTCCTCGGTGGTGGTGACCTCCAGGTCGTTCGCGGCCGCGGCCTCCCGGGCCTTGGTCTCGTTGAGGTCGGCCATCGACGGGACGGTGGTGAACCGGCCCTCCATCCACCACCAGGAGCCGCCACCCGACAGCGTGGTGAGCAGCAGCACCATGACGATGATGATGATCGCGCGCCGGCGACGGTGCACCGGGTCGTGCGAGATGTGCAGATTGGGGAACACCGGCGTCCGCTGGCTGCGCGGCCCGTTGTTCGACGGCGGCCGCGGCGACACCGGCGACGACACCCGCGTCGCCGACGCCGAGCCCCCACCGCTGTGCGTCCAGGTGCCGGGCCGCGAGGCGGAGCCGTTCTGGCGCGGTGCCGAGCCGCCGGACGCCGCCCAGGCGCCGTTCGCGGGGGCCCCCACCGACGCGGCCGCTGCCTCACCCGCGGCAAATGTTCCTCCAGCCGCACCCACTGCGGCTCCTGCGGCCACTCCGGCGGCGCTCGAGGACCATCCGCCGCGGTTGACCACCGCGGTCTGCGCCGAACTGGGCGACGCGGTCGGCCGGGGACGCTCCGCGGTGCGTGGATGGACGATCTCCGTGTCGTCCTCAGGCGGGCTCGCGGGCAGGATGGCCGCCGCGAGCGCCGGATTGTCCGAACCCCCGGTGCGGGCCAGCTCGTGCCGGACCCGGCGCACCGCCGTGAGCAGTTCGCGGCCGTCGGGGATCCGTGCCCGCGGATCGCGCGCCACGCAGGCCAACACGAGCGTGTCGACGTAGTCGGGGATCTGCCAGTCCGCGTTGTGCCCGATCTCGGACAGCCGCTCGGACGGCTTCTCGATGTCGACGTTCACGTGCCGGTAGGCGATCTGGTAGTTGTTCTCGCCGGTGTGCGGCTTGCGGCCGGTGAGCATCTCGAACAGCACCACACCGGCGGAGTACACGTCGCTGCGCCCATTGGGGCGCGCGTGGGTGACCAGCTCGGGCGGCAGGTAGCTCGCCGTCCCGACGAGCACGCCGGTGGCGGTCATCTGCGGCGATCCCTCCTGGCGGGCCAGGCCGAAGTCGGCCACCTTGACCTGCCCCCGCGACGTGATCATGACGTTCTCAGGCTTGATGTCGCGGTGCACGACGCCGGCCTCGTGGGCGGCGGCCAGCGCTGCGGCCACCGGCTCGAACATCTCCAGCGCCCGCTCCGGATCCAGCGGCGCCTCCCGCGAGATGACGCGGCGCAGCGTCTCACCGTCGATGAACTCCATGACGATGTACGGCTGGCCCTGTGAGCTGCCCTGGTCGAACACGCTCACCACCGACGGGTGGCTCAGCACCGCGGCCGAGCGGGCCTCCCGGTCGAACTTCGCCGCGAACTCATCGTCCTCACCGAGGTCGCTTCGCATCACCTTGACTGCGACCGCGCGCGACAGGCGCAGATCGCGCGCGCGATAGACCGTGGCCATGCCACCGCGCGCGATCTTCGCCACGATCTCGTAGCGGTCGTCGAGCACGTGACCGACCAACGGGTCGAAAGTGCTGTTCATACCACTCCAAGTACGGTCGGGGAAGAGGCCGCACGAGCCCGTTCAGAGTCCGATTGTAGACCGGCCGGGGAAAGGTCCCGACCACCCGGCCGCGCGGCGCGTCGCCGCCCGGCCACTCCCGCCGCGTGCTGACGGGTGAAAGGCCAAGTCAGCGGCGACGGGCCCACAACCGCTGGCGTTCGCCGCGGATGTGGGCGGTGATCCACCACGTCGCCTCCACCACGGCCATGCCCGCCGCGCCGGCGATGACGCCCACCAGCAGGGTGCCGAGGTTGTTGGTGTCGATGACCAGCGCGTCGTGCCACACGGGCACCGCGAACATCGCGAAGTAGAACCCGTAGGCGAACAGCACGAGACCCACCCGCCACCAGCTGTACGGGCGGGCGACGACGGCCAGCACCCACGTCGCGGTCATGATGAGCGCCACGAGCGTCGCGGTGGACGCCTGGTTCTGCACCACGTCGGACACGTCGTCGAAGCCGCGGGTCAGGGCGTAGGTGATGACCGCGACGACCGTGACCGTCACGCCGCTGGGGACGGCCACGGCGAGCGTGCGTCGCACGAACCCCGGCCGGGCGCGCTCCCGGTTCGGCGCCAGGCTGAGCAGGAACGCGGGGATGCCGATGGTGAACCAGTTGACCACCGTCATCTGCAACGGCAGGAACGGGTTCGGAAGCCCCATGATCCCCACGATCAGCGCCAGCCCGATGGCGTAGATGGTCTTGGTGATGAACAGCTTCGCGACGCGCTCGATGTTGCCGATGACGCGGCGCCCCTCCGCGACGACGTGCGGGAGCGTCTCGAACCGGTCGTCGAGCAGCACGATCTGCGCCACCGCGCGGGTGGCGGGCGCGCCGGAGCCCATCGCGACGCCCAGGTCGGCGTCCTTGACGGCGAGGACGTCGTTGACGCCGTCGCCGGTCATCGCGACGTTCCGGCCGCGCTTCTGCAGTGCCTCGACCATCTGCCGCTTCTGCTCGGGGGTGACGCGGCCGAAGACGTTGTTGGAGTCGACGGCGTCGGCCATCTCGTCGGTGCCGCCCGGGGGGAGGCGGCGGGCGTCGATCGGGTCGCCGATGTCGACGCCCAGCGACCGGGTGACGGCGCCGACGCTGGCCGCGTTGTCGCCGGAGATCACCTTGACCTCGACGCCCTGATCCTGGAAATAGGCCAGCGTGTCGGCGGCGTCGGGGCGGGTGAGCTGGTCCAGCACCACGAGCGCCAGCGGGGCGACGGCGCCGGGGGAGTCGGGGTCGTCGACGGGGGCCTCCGCGGAGCCGAGGAGGAGAACGCGGCGGCCGGAGGCGCCGATGTAGTCGGCCTGCGCCGCGACGGTGGACCCGGCCAGCACGTCGGGAGCGCCGAGCACCCAGCTGCCCTCGCCGTCGAACGTGGCGCCGGACCACTTGCGGGCCGACGTGAACGGGGCACGGGCCGTCACCCGCCACGGCTGCGCGGGCCGCTCCACGGCCTCCGAGATCGCCATGAGGGAGGCGTTGGGCGCCGGATCCGCGGCGACGAGCTGGGCCAGGATCTCGCGGGCGCGGGTGGTGTCGTCGCCGTCGAGGGCAATGATGTCGCCGACGGTCATCGCGTTCTGGGTGAGGGTGCCGGTCTTGTCAGCGCACACCACGTTGACGCGGGCCAGCACCTCGATGGCCGGCAGTTCCTGCACGAGGCACTGGCGGCGGCCCAGCCGGATGACGCCCAGCGTGAACGCCATCGACGTCAGCAGCACGAGGCCCTCGGGGACCATCGGCACCAGCGCGCCGACCATCCGCAGCGCCGACTCCTGCCACGTCGAGTCCGGCTGGCTGAACTGCACGAAGATCGTCAGCAGCCCCACCGGCACCAGCAGGTACGACACGTACTTGAGGATCTGGTTGATGCCCTGCCTGAGCTCCGAGTGCGCCAGCGTGAACTTGGCCGCCTGCGCGGTGAGCTGCGCGGCGTAGGCGTCGGCGCCGACCTTCTCCGCGCGGTAGACGCCGGCGCCGGAGACGACGAACGCGCCCGAGAGCACCTCGTCGCCGGGGGCCTTGCCGACGGGGTCCGCCTCGCCGGTCAGCAGCGACTCGTCGACCTCCAGGTAGTCGGCCGCGACGACGGAGCCGTCGACGACGATCTGGTCGCCCGGGCCCACCGCGATGAGGTCGTCGAGGACGACGAGGTCGCGGGAGAGGGGGACGCGCCCGCCGTCGCGGAGGACGACCGGGTGCGCTTCGCCGACGACGGCCAGGTTGTCCAGGGTGCGCTTGGCGCGGACCTCCTGCACGATGCCGATGATCGAGTTGAGGATGATGAGCAGGCCGAACGCGCCCTGCGTCGGGTTGCCCGTGGCCAGCACGATCGCGAACAGCACCGACAGGATGCCGTTGACACGGGTGAACACGTTGGCGCGGATGATGCCCAGCGTCGTGCGCCCGGACCGGGCCGGCAGGGTGTTGACCCGGCCGTCGGCCACGCGTTCGGCGACTTCAGCGGCCGTGAGGCCCCTGAGTACGAAGTCAGTGGGCACGCCGCACGCTCCGGGCGGCCAGTTCACGCAGCGCGGTGCGGCCGTCGGCGGTCATGTCGGTGGCGTCGAGCACGTCGAGGGCCCGGCCGGTGAGGTTGCCGATGAAGGCCTCGACCTCGTCGCGGGCCCCGGACGACTCGATGAGCGCGGCGGCACGGGCGACGCCGTCGTCGCCGAGGTCCGGTGCGCCGAGCATGCCCTCGAGCTCGCCGGCGGCGTGCGGGGTGAGCGACTGGAGCGCGGTGAGGACCAGGACGGTGCGCTTGCCCTCCCGGATGTCGCCGCCGGCGGATTTGCCGGTGACGGCCTCGTCGCCGTAGACGCCGAGCACGTCGTCGCGCAGCTGGAACGCGCGTCCGACGAGGGAGCCGAACTCGCCGAGCGCGGCGAGGAGCCGGTCGTCGGCGCCGCCGAGGGCCGCGCCGATCTCAGTGGGGCGGCGGATCGAGTAGCGCGCCGACTTGTACTCCAGCACCCGGTGGGCGACCTCGAGTTC
>JAUHXZ010000069.1 GCA_030426725.1 Actinomycetes bacterium | reverse complement strand
GTCAATGTCCGCACCGGGCCCGGCACCGGGTACGACGTGCGCACCACGCTCGCCGAGGGCGACAAGATCAGCGTCACCTCGTGGACCGACGACGGCTGGCGCCAGGTCGTCCTCGCAGACCGGGCAGGCTGGATCAAGGGTACTTTCCTCACCGACGAGAAGCCCGCCCCGGCGGTCACGGAGGACTCGTCGTCGAACGGCTCCGGCCTGTCGATGGCGCCCTGCGCCGCGGCGTCGGGGGCCGAGGCCGGGCTCACCACCCGTACGGTCAACGTCCTGCGTGCCGTCTGCAACGCGTTCCCATCGGTCACCAGCTACGGCGGCTACCGGGCCGACTCGGGGTCCTACCACGGCAGCGGCCAGGCGATCGACGTGATGATCTCCGGCGAGGCCGGCTGGGAGATCGCCCGCTGGGCCCGGTCCCACGCGTCGGAACTCGGGGTCATCGAGGTCCTCTACTCGCAGCAGATCTGGACCGCGCAGCGTGCCGGCGACGGCTGGCGGTGGATGTCGGACCGCGGCAGCGCCAGCGCCAACCATTACGACCACGTGCACATCAGCGTCCGCTGACTCCCGCCCTGCCCGGCGCCCCCCTCCGGGTGGGGCGGGGCCCGGCGTTGAGCAATTGGCTGGGTTCGTCCGAAGCGTCACGCCGGGCTCCCGCGGGAGTCCGGCGACGACCCCAGCCAATTGCTCAACCCCCTCCGGGGCGAGGGGAACGGAGGGGATGCGTCGCGCTGCGCGGGTGCGCGCCCTAGGCTGGTGGCATGATCACTCCGGTTGACGCCACCACCACCGAAGCCTGGGCGGAGCTCCGCGTACTCAAGGACGCCATCGTCCCCGACCTCCGCGACTGGTTCGAAGCGGACCCTCATCGCGCCGACGAGTTCACCTTCGACCTGGCCGACCTCCGCGTCGACCTCTCGAAGAACCTCATCACCGACGACGTCGTCGACACGCTGCTGCGCCTGGCCGAACAGGTGGACTTCGCCGAGCGTCGCGACGCGATGTTCGCGGGCGAGCGGATCAACGTCACGGAGAACCGCTCCGTCCTACACACCGCGCTCCGGCTGCCCGCCGACGAGGCGCTGACCGTCGACGGGCAGGACGTCGTCTCCGACGTGCACGAGGTCCTGGGCCGCATGTACGCGTTCGCCGACAAGGTCCGCTCCGGCGAGTGGACGGGCGTCACCGGCAAGCGCATCGAGACCGTGGTCAATATCGGCATCGGCGGCTCCGACCTGGGCCCCGTCATGGTCTACGAGGCACTGCTGCCCTACAAGCAGGACGGCATCGAGTGCCGGTTCATCTCCAATATCGACCCGGCGGACTGCGCCGAGAAGGTCGCGGACCTGGATCCGACGACGACGCTGTTCATCGTCGCCTCGAAGACGTTCACCACGCTGGAGACCCTCACCAACGCCCGCATGGGCCGCGACTGGCTGCTCGGCAAGCTCGTCGAGGCCGGCGCCATCGAGGACACCGACGAGGCCCGCCGCGGAGCCATCGCGAAGCACTTCGTGGCCGTGTCCACGGCGCTGGACAAGGTCGAGGCCTTCGGGATCGACCCGGCCAATGCCTTCGGGTTCTGGGACTGGGTGGGCGGCCGCTACTCCGTGGACTCCGCCGTCGGTTTGCCGGTCGCCATCGCAATCGGCCCCGACGGGTTCCGTGACTTCCTCGGGGGCTTCCACGCGGTCGACACGCACTTCCGCACCGAGTCGCCCGAGCGCAACGTCCCGCTCCTCATGGGATTGCTCAACGTCTGGTACGTCAACTTCTTCGGCGCCCACAGCCACGCCGTGCTGCCGTACGCGCAGTACCTCCACCGGTTCGCCGCCTACCTGCAGCAGCTGACGATGGAATCCAACGGCAAGTCCGTGCGCTGGGACGGCACGCCCGTCACCTCCGACACCGGTGAGATCTTCTGGGGCGAGCCGGGCACCAACGGCCAGCACGCCTTCTACCAGCTCATCCACCAGGGCACGCGCCTCATTCCGGCGGACTTCATCGCCGTGGCGAACCCTGCCCACCCCACCAAGGACGGCGACACCGACGTCCACGGCCTGTTCCTCGCGAACTTCTTCGCGCAGACCGCGGCCCTGGCGTTCGGCAAGACCGCCGACGAGGTGCGCGCCGAAGGTACGCCCGATGCGATCGTCCCGGCCCGAGTCTTCGCGGGCAACAAGCCGACGACGTCGATCATGGCCCCCGCGCTCACCCCGTCGGTCGTCGGCCAGCTCATCGCCCTCTACGAGCACATCACCTTCGTTCAGGGCATCGTGTGGGGCATCGACTCCTTCGACCAGTGGGGCGTCGAGCTCGGCAAGAAGCTCGCACTGGAGATCGCGCCCGCCGTCTTCGGTGACGCCGACGCGCTGGCCAAGCAGGATCCGTCGACCCAGTCGCTGGTGAGCTGGTACCTCGAGAACCGGAAGTGACCTCGGGGGCGCCCTCCCGCGGGGCGCTCCTGTGACTTAGGATGGGGGTCAGGTTTACAACGATGGAGGAATCCGTGACCCTGACCCTCTCCGAATTTCCCGAAGACCTGCAAGAGGTCGTCGCCCGTACCCGCGAGGTCGTGGCGAAGCTGCACGCCGAGCTGCCCCGCTGGGAGCTCGTGGTGTGGACCGCCGGCAACGTAAGCCAGCGGATCCGCTGCGCGGACGTGATCGGCCAGGACCTGCTTGTCATCAAGCCGTCGGGCGTGTCCTACGACGAGCTGGCGCCGGAGAAGATGGTGGTTTGCACCCTCGACGGCGTCAAGATCAACGACGGCACCCCCGCCAAGCTGCAGCCGTCCAGCGACACGGCCGCGCACGCCTACGTGTACAGCAACATGGACCGGGTCGGCGGTGTGGTGCACACCCATTCCACCTACGCGACGGCGTGGGCCGCCCGCGCCGAGCCGGTGCCGTGCGTGCTGACGATGATGGCCGACGAGTTCGGTGGCGATATCCCCATCGGCCCCTTCGCGCTGATCGGCGACGACTCGATCGGCCGGGGCATCGTGGATACCCTCAAGGACTCGCGCAGCCGTGCGGTGCTCATGCAGAACCACGGCCCCTTCACCATCGGCAACGACGCCAAGGACGCCGTCAAGGCGGCGGTGATGGTCGAGGAGGTGGCCCGGACGGTCCACATCTCGCGCCAGCTGGGCGAGGTCATCCCGATCCCGCAGGAGAAGATCGACTCGCTGTTCGATCGCTACCAGAACGTCTACGGCCAGCCCTCGAAGGGCTGACCGACCGGGGTGGCCGCCCTCGGCGGCCGCCCCGCTCCGGCGACGGTGCCGGGGCCGAATTCCCAGATTTTCGTGTACAACAGGAGGTACATCGTGGACAACGCGAGCGCGCGCGACAGCATCGTCGCCGGCAAGACGTCGCTCGGCATCGAGTTCGGATCGACGCGGATCAAGGCGGTTCTCATCGGGCCCGACCACCAGCCGCTGGCCACCGGCGGCTTCGAGTGGAAGTCGAAGCTGGAGAACGGGGTCTGGACCTACGACATCGACGCTGTCTGGTCGGGTCTCCAGGCGGCCTACGAGGACCTCGCGGCGGCGGTCGAGAGCCAGTACGGCGTGCAGATCGAGACCGTCGGGGCCATGGGCTTCTCGGCAATGATGCACGGCTACATGGCTTTCGGCTCCGACGGCGAACTGCTGGTGCCGTTCCGCACCTGGCAGAACACCATCACGGGCGAGGCCGCCCATGAACTCACCCAGCTGTTCCAGCACAACATCCCGCAGCGGTGGAGCATCGCCCACCTGCATCAGGCCGTTCTGGGTGCGGAGGAGCATGTCGGTTCTATCGATTACCTGACGACTCTCGCCGGCTATGTCAGCTGGAAGCTCACCGGTGAGCGGGTGCTGGGTGTCGGCGACGCCAGCGGCATGTTCCCCGTGGACACCGTCACCGGCCAGTTCGACACCTCCCGGCTCGCCCAGTATGACGACCTGATCGCCGACAAGGGCTACGGCTGGAAGCTCGGGGACATCCTCCCCGCTGTCCTGCCCGCCGGACGTCAGGCCGGTACGCTCACCGAGGCGGGCGCCAAGCTGCTCGATCCGTCGGGTCGGCTGAGCGCCGGTATCCCGTTCGCACCCGCCGAGGGTGACGCGGGCACCGGCATGGTCGCCACCAACTCCGTCGCCCGCCGCACCGCCAACGTGTCCGCCGGCACCAGCGTCTTCGCGATGGTCGTGCTCGAGGGGCCGCTCAAGGCACTCCATGAGGAGATCGACCTCGTCACCACCCCGGCCGGAGACCTGGTCGCCATGGCCCACTGCAACAACGGCGCGGTGGACCTCCAGGCCTGGGTCGGTCTGTTCGGCGAGGCCGCCGCGGCGATGGGCGCGCAGTTCGACACCAACGCTCTCTTCCAGACGCTCTACACAGCGGCGCTGGAGGCCGACGCCGACGGCGGCGGCATGCTGGCCTTCAACTACCTGGCCGGCGAGCACGTCGTCGGGATGGAGGCCGGGCGGCCGATGTTCGTGCGGACCCCGCACAGTTCGTTCACCCTCGCGAACTTCATGCGCACCCATCTGTTCGCGTCGCTCGGCGCCCTTCGCGTCGGGATGGACATCCTGCTCAAGGACGAGGGCGTCGAGCTCGACTCCATGTTCGCCCACGGCGGCCTGTTCAAGACCAAGGGCGTCGCGCAGGGCTTCCTGGCCGCGGCGATGAACACGCCCGTGTCGGTGGGTGAGGTCGCCGGTGAGGGCGGCGCCTGGGGCATGGCACTGCTGGCGTCGTTCCTGGGCGCCGACGCGGTGCTCGCGGACTGGCTGGCCTCCGAGGTCTTCGGCGACGCCGAGATCGACACCGTCGAGCCCAAGGCGGCCGACGTCGAGGGCTTCGACACGTTCATGGAGCGGTACCGGGCGGGGCTCGCAATCGAGCGGGCGGCGGTTGACGCCCTGAACTGAACGGCCTTGAGGGGGCCCGGCCGCGACGCGGCCGGGCCCCCTCTGCATCTTGTCGTGTCACATCAGCCGTCACGACACCAGCAAGTCCGTCGACGTGGGGGCCGATCACCCGATCGGTGTCGGAGGCCGGCTACACCGTCACCGCCACCGGCCAGGTCGAGAAGGTGGTGTGGGACATGGGCGACGGCACCCAGGTCACCTGCGGACAAGGGAAACCGTGGCGCTCCATCTGGGTCCACAACGAGGCCTCCCCAGACTGCGGCCACATGTACACCAAGGACGCCGAATACACCATCACCGCCACCTCCTACTGGACGGTGAACTGGTCAGGCATCGGCCAAACCGGCACCATCACCCTCCAGATCTCCGACGATGCCACGCTGCGGATCGCCGAAGTCCAGGTCGTCAACGTCACCACCAACAACTAACAGAGTGAGCGACGTGATGATCAGGATGCACCGTGGTGAGCGGGGGGCGATGGTAGCGGTCGAAACCGCCCTCATCCTCCCCATCCTGCTGGGCATGGTCGGCCTGCTCATCGTCCTGGCGTCCAGCGCGCAGGCGTCGATGGCCGTCGCCTCCGCCGCGTCCCAGGCCGCCCGCGCCGCCTCCCTCGAACGCGACGCGCCGGCCGCGGTCACCGCGGCCCGCACCATCGCAACATCAACCCTCACCGAATCGGGGATCGAGTGCCGCTCCCACACGGTGGCTGTCAACGCCGGCGGGCTGAACGCGCCGCTGGGTGCGGTGGCGAGTGTGTCGGTCACCGTGACCTGCACCGTCCACTTCGGCGTCGGCCTCCCCGGATTCCCCGACACCAGGACACTGTCGGCGACCAAGACCTCGCCGGTCGACACCTACCGGAGCAGACGATGACCCCCCGTCACGCGCCAAGCCCGTCTCGTCGGGGTTCTTGGTTGTATGGGACACGACGGCGCGATGAGCGGGGCATGGTCGCGGTGTGGGTGTCGGTCTCCCTGGTGGCGTTCATCATGGTGATCGGCATCGGGGTCGACTTCGCCGGCCACGCCGCCGCCGCCCAGGACGCCCGCGCCGTCGCCGCCGAAGCAGCACGCGCCGGCGGCCAACACCTGACCCTCGACTCCGGCCACGCCCGCCCCGACGTCCACGCCGCGATCACCGCCGCCAACACCTACGCCGCGGCCTCGCCGTGGACAAGCTCCGCCAAGGTCACCGGAGGAGACTCGATCACCGTCACCACCACCGGCCGGTACGAGACGAAGTTCATCTCGATCATCGGCATCAGCTCGCTGCGGGTGACCGGCACCGGGACCGCCACCGTGAAATCCGTCCTCGGAGGAACAGAGCAATGACCCGACTCCTCCACAGCCTCGCCGCGATCGCCGCCCTCGCCGGCATCCTGATCGGCGCCCCCTGGCTGCTCCTCCAGCTCGGCCGCTGGCCAGGCTTCCTCCCCGCCCTCGACCGCCTCCCCGGGATGCTGCTGGCCCCAGACTCTGGCCGCTTCCTCCTGCTCCTCATCTGGGCCGCCGCCTGGGTGCTGTGGGCATGGCTCACCACACTCATCCTCATCGAGCTCGTCGCCCTGCTCCGCGGGGTCAAAGCCCCCCGCATGCCCGCCGCGTCCCTGCCCCAGGGCCTCGCCCGAGCCCTCGTGGTGACCGCCGCGGCCGCATTCGTCGCCGCACCCCTCACCGCCGGCGCCACCCCCAGGCCAGCGCCCCCGAAGCTGCACCTCACGCCGTCGCCGCGCCGTCGCAGGCCGTAGTGCAGGCGCCGCGACCCGACGCCGCCCCCACCACGGTCGAGGCCGAGACGGTGACGGTTGAGGCGGGGGACACGCTGTGGGGGATCGCCGACGAGCACCTCGACAACCCGCAGCGGTGGCCCGAGGTCTTTGACCTCAACGAAGGCATCCTCCAGCCCACCGGCCACGCCCTGACCGACCCGGACCAGATCGACATCGGCTGGACCCTCACCCTCCCCCCCGACGGCCAGGCCGCCCCGCCCCCCGCGCCGTCAGTACCAGGACCGGATGCCGTGGTCGACACCTCGGTGGGGAAGAGTGACGGCGACAACGCCGCGACCACCCTCCTCCCCGCCGACGACACCACCCTCGACACCACCGTCGCGCCGTCGACGGTCCCGTCGCCGTCCGCGACGGCGCCCGCGGTCGCGGTGCCAGCCGTGCCGGCCCGCGCCACCGACACATCTCCGACGGCCGAGACTGCGACGTCGTCGCCGACGCCGTCGCCTCGGCGGGCCGAGATCATCCCAGATGCCCAGGTTTCGGAGGAGGAACTGGATGCGGTGGCAGGGTTCCCGTGGCAGGTCGCCGGCCTGCTGGGGTCCGGGTCCTTCCTCGGCGTCGGCGTCGCCGCAGCGCTCGCGGCCCGGCGGCGGGACCAGTTCCGCACCCGCCGCCCCGGCCACCTGATCGCCACCCCCGACCCCGTCGTCGCGCCGATCGAGATGACCGCCCAGCTCGCCACCGGACTCTCCGCCCGCCTCGTCACCCGCCTTGATCAGGTCCTCCGACGCCTCGACCCCACCACCGGCCTCCAGGCCGCGGTCGTGGCCCGTGACGGCACCATCTGGCTCCGCACCACCCGCACCCTCCCCGCGCCCTGGGTCCGTGACGGCGACGGGTGGCTGCTGCCCACCACGGTCCCCGTCGATGCGTTCGGAGAGCAGGACGACGCGGATTCGCCGTGTCCGTTCCCGCTGCTGGTCACCATCGGCGCCGACGCCCGCAACCGGGTCGTGCTGCTCAACCTCGAACACGAAGGCGTCCTCACCCTCGCCGGCGACCCCCTCATGAGCGCGGACTTCGCCCGCTACCTCGCCGCCGAACTGGCCGTGAACCCCTGGTCCGACCAGGTGCGGATCCCCTGCCACGGCCCCGCCGCCCAGGTCATCCCCATGGCCCCCAACCGCCTCGACGCCACCCCCACCGAGATCCGGTGGATCGCCACCACTAACACCACCCGCACCACCGACTCGCACGTCACCGCCACTGTCGGCCGCGCGGGTCAGGTCGGCGACGAAACCTGGGCCGCGGCCGCCCTGATCACCGACCAGGACGACGAAGGGATCGCCGAGCTCGCGGCCGCCATCACCGCCCACCCCGGCCGAACCGGGACTGCGCTCATCCTGCACACCACCGACCCCGGCACCCTCACCCTCACATCCTCCGGCCGCATCCGCGGCCTCGGCCACGAACTCACCGCCGTCGGCCTCACCGAAGACGAAGCCGCCGGCTGCGCCGACCTCCTCGCCGCCGCCAACACCGACAACAACCCTGCACCGGCGCCGGCCGATGACCTGGTCGACGTCACCGGCAACCTGCTGGCCGACCACCGCATCGACCGCCACGACTCGACCACCGTGAAGCGTCTGGGATTCATGCCGCTGCTTATCTGGGCTGGCCCTCGGTGAGGGGGGCCGTGTAGTGGGCGTGCTCGAACTCTACCGGGGTGGTGTAGCCGAGTCGGGAGTGAAGGCGACGGTGGTTGTACCAGTCGACCCAGCCGGCGGTCGCGTACTCGACGTCGGTGACCGTCTTGTAGGGCCCGTCGTGGAAGACCGTTGTGCGGATGCACTCGGTCTTGTAGAGGCCGATGATCGACTCCATGAGGGCGTTGTCGTAGGCGTCCCCGACGCTGCCGATCGAGGCCGACAGGCCCTCCAGCATCAGGTGGTCGGTGTAGCGCACCGAGGTGTATTGCGACCCCGCATCGGAGTGCGCGATCAGCCCCTGGGTGACTGGATGGGCCTCGCGGTCACGCGACCACAGGGCCATCCGAAGCGGGATCGTCACCAGCTCGGTGTGCTTGGTGGTCTGGACGTGCCAGGACACGATCCGGTCGGCGAACACGTCGACGACGAATGCCGTGTAGCAGAAGCCGGCCCAGGTCCGGCAGTAGGTGAAGTCGGCAACCCACACCTGGTTGGGGGCCGGGGCGGTGAAGTCCCGGTTCAACAGGTCCCCGGCCCGGCGGCCGTCCTTGCCGGGGATGGTCGTGCGGACCTGTCGGCCGCGCCGGATCCCGGCATGACCGAGCAGACGCATCGCCTTGTCCACGACGTATCCGTTCACGTCATGGCCTTGGCGGCGCAGCAGCGCGGTCAGCTTGCGTCGCCCGTACAAGCCCTCCGGGGTGAGCCGGCGACTGCCCTCGGCGTCGAGGGTGAAGATGACGTCGAGGATCGTATTGACCACGTAGGCCAACTCCAGCTCGGCGCGCGTGGGCGCCGGATCCCTCTTCCATGCCCGGTAGGTTCGTGCGGCGATCCGGCAGCCCTGCATCGTCAGGACCCGACAGATCGACTCGACCGCATACCCCAGCTCGCGCTGGGCATCGACGAACCCCATCAGCTTCGCCTTCGGGGGTCGAGTTCCCCCGCGAAGAAAGTCGCCGCGGCCTTCAGGATCGCGTTGTCCTCCCGCAACCTGCGGACCTCGGCCTACAACTGGCGGAGCTCCTCACGCTCCGCAGTGGTCGGCCCCTCGGCCTCCCCGGCGTCGACCTTCGCCTGGCCCACCCACCCCCGTAGCGTCTCCCGACCGATCCCCAACCGGGAACCGACCATCTCACACGTGGCACGCAACGTCGGATACTCCGACCGCTGCTCGTGCACCATCCTGACCGCCCGGGACTTCTCCTCGGCGGTGAACTTCTTCGGCATGACCTGCATCCTTCCTGACCGGAAACGATGCGGCAGGAATCCCGGACGCTTCATCGAAGACCTCCTCATCGACGCCGACCTGTTCAAACGCCTCCGCGCCCGCGGCATCACCCGCGGACCCTCAGGCATCGCCGACCTCGAAACCGCCCTCCAACTCGTCACCGGACGCCCCTTCGACCAACTCCGCCCCGCCGGCTGGACCTGGCTCATCGACGGCGACCGCCACGACCACCACATGATCTGCGCCGTCACCGACGTCGCCCACCTCCTCGTCACCCACCACCTCCACGCCGGCGACCTCGAAGCCGCCAAACGCGCCGCCACCATCAGCCTCCAAGCCGACCCCACCTCCGAAACCGCCCGCCTCGACCTCGCCGGCATCATGATCCACGAAGGCCACTCGACCTCCGCCCGCCAGATCGTCGCCGACGCCCTCGGCGACCACGTCGACCTTGACCTCACCGACCGCGCCACCGAGATCCTCACAGGCAAGGACTGGCTGAGAACCGGGTAGGGCGCTCCATGATGTCGATGGCCTCGGTGGGCTGGTTACTGCTCAGGTGAGGTCCTGTCGCGGTCCCCGACGAGCAGTTGCTCAACTTCAACCGCTGCCGAGTTGCTCAGGCACCGAGACGCCCCTATCCGACTGTGACCTGCGGAGGAGTTTCGAGTTGGTCAGCCATGTTCTCCCAGGTGGAGGCGTATTGACCGTATGCGGTTTTGATGAGGACTCCGACTGGAAGCTCGGGGCATTCGTTCTCGCCGTTTGTTCCCCAGTTGACCCAGCCTGACTGGCGGCGCTGAACGATCTGGAACTGCCCGGAGGGTTGGGATGTCCACCACACCATGGCTCGACCCAGTTCGGAGTGGTACTCCACGGTCTTCTGCGCAGCTCCGGGAAAGATGGTCTCGTGGCCGAGGTGCTGGATGTCGACGGGGCCGCTGCTGATCATCCAGGGACGATCGGGGAGGTCCGCGAGCCGGTGCGAGGCTGTGCGGACGTCTCCGAGGCGTTCGCGGATCTCGCTGTCGGGGATCGCTTGTTCCCAGGCGCAGAAGAGTCGCCAGTACAGATCCCAGTGAGCTGACTCGATATCGCCCCTGAGTGCGTCACGGAAGGCATGGAACTTCTGGTTCCGGTCGACTGGCGCGTTGAGTGTCCGGGTGACCATCTCCGCAAGCTGGGCTGCGTAGGGGTCGCCATCGCGGTACCGCGTGCCGCCGGGTGTGTCGAAGCGGTCGAAGACCAACTCCCCTTGACCGCCTTCGAACTCGTCTCCGACGGTGATCTTGTTGACGACAGATCGTCCGTTGATGACGGTCTCGAAGGGGTCGACGAGGTAGCGGCGGCTGAACCATGGGGTGCCGTAGGTGAAGCGCCACTCGATGGAGAAGTGCTTCCCCTTCAGTTCGTCGAGCAGGCCATCGGGGATCACACCGGTCATCCGCAGCGTTACAAGGATCGGGCCCCATTCGAGGACCTCGATCGCGACGGTGGTGTGTTCGGGGGGGTTGATGAGGCCGTTCTCCGGTGTGAAGAAGGGGCCGTAGAAGCCGCCGATGGCGTTGTTGCCCGATGGGAGGAGGTCGACGCCTTCGCTGGTTGAGGAGAAGTGTCGGATGCCCCACTTGGAGGAGCCTTCCCCTTGTGCTGTGCCTGTGCACATCTCCAGGTCGAAGTAGCCGGTGTCGAGTCGGGTGAAGGCGTCGGGTTCGCGTGGTGCGAGGGTCGTGATCCCGCGCACTTGGGCATCTTCACCCAGTGGTCCTTCGAGGGTGAAGGTCAGTCCGGTGTCGAGTGAGGCGACGGTGATGAAGGTGGTGCGTGTGGGGTCGTCTTGGCGGTCGAGCCGTTGGCAGACCAGTTCGGCGCCGGTGTCGGTGCGTGCTCTCCACAGTTTCCCGTCAAGTGTTTCGTCGATGGTGAACTTGTCGCGCGTCAGACTTAGTGGCAGGGCTGTTGTTTGAGTCCTGAACGGAGAATCTGACATGGGAAGACCGCCTGTGATCCCGGTGGAGAAGAAGACGAGGATCGTGCTCAGCGTCCTGGCTGGCGAGGTCTCGATCGCGGAGGCCGCGCGGCGGGAGAAGATCAGTGAGCAGTCCATCGGCCGCTGGAAGGCGGAGTTCCTCGAGGCCGGGAAGACGGCGTTGGCGGCGGGGAGGTCTGGTCCGTCGACGCGGGAAGAGCAGCTCGAAGCCGAGGTGGCAGACCTGACCCAGGCGCTGGGTGAGGCCGCGGTCGAGATCCGTGTCTGGAAGAAGAGCGCTGAGGGCCGCTTGGGCCCTTCGAGGACCTCGAGGTGATCCGTGTCGAGGCGGGCATGCCGACGTCGAGGTTCGTGGAGCTGATCGGCGTGCCCGAACGGTCGTACCGCCGCTGGCAGGCCAAAGCCAAGGTTGATCGGCCGCCGAAGGGGCCGTGGCCGCGGCCTGCCAGGGACGCAGCCCGCGAGCTGGCCACGAAGCACGCGCTCGCGCATCCGGCGTGGGGGCATCGGAAGGTCTGGGCGATGGTGCGACATGACGGGCACCGGGTGTCGCAGGCGACCGTGTTGCGCACGCTCCGCGACGACGGGATGATCCTGCCGGCTGAGTATCAGCGTGAACGGCGTCGTCTCGCCGAGGAGCGTAAGGCGGCGTTCGCGCAGACTCCGACGGGCCCGAACCAGGTCTGGCAACTGGACTTCAGCGAGTTCGAGACCGCCCAGGGCGGGACGTGGCGGATCGCGGGATGCCGGGACTGGTACTCGAAGGTGGAGCACCCGTTCCACGTGTCGCCGACCGCGAACCAGCACGATGCGATTGCGGCGATCGAACTCGCCCTCGCCGACTACGAGCGCATGTTCGGACGCCCGCTGGCCGACGCGTGCCAGATCGATGAGACGACCGGGGAGATCGTCCCGGTCCTCACGATCGTGACGGATAACGGCGGCCCGTTCCGGTCGCTGAACTTTCAACTGTTCATCACCACCCATCCCGAGCTGCGTCACGTCCGTACACGAGTGAAAAGCCCCGGCCAGAACGGGTCACGCGAACGTGGGTTCGGGACGCTGAAATACGAGCGGCTGTTCCTCGACGAGATCTCGGACGCACTTGAGCTCGTCGCCCGCGCGGAGGACTACCGCGTCGAATACAACGAGATCCGCCCTCACGAAGCGATCGCCTGGAACCGCCCCCTCGAAGTCCACCTCGGCAAAGCCGACCCGACCATCCCCAACTTTGAAAGAGAAGAAATCCTGCCAACTACTTGACGCGGGACA
>JAUHXZ010000143.1 GCA_030426725.1 Actinomycetes bacterium | reverse complement strand
GGGTGAGGTACTCGATGACCGACTGGTCCGCCATGCCGAGGTAGGAGCCGCGGTGGCGGTCCGGCACCAGGGGGTGGAGCTTGGTGTAGCCGCGCAGGTGGGTCTCGTAGATGACCGTCTCCGACATGGGGCGGCGGCGCGCGATGGGCGTCGGGGGTGGGGTGTCGGCGACGACGACGCTGAGGGGGACCGCGCCGAAGGAATCGACGTCGGACGGGTGCGACAGATCGCCCGGCCTGTGGTCGAGGATCGGTCCGCGGAAGTCGAGGCCCCCGCTGATGGCGCGTGAGTACGGGTCGAGGAGGAGTTGGTGGGGGTTGAACCGGCTGCCTTTGTCGGGATCCCAGGGGCCGTGGACCCGGTAGCCGTAGTACTGCTCGTCGCCGATGCCCGGGACCTCCACCGACCAGACACCATTGTCGCCGCGCTGCATGTCGATGTTGTGCTGCTCGTTGAGGGCATCGACGAGAGTGACCTGAACGCGTGTTGCGCGTGGGGCCCACAGGCCGAATCGGACCCCGTTGTCCATGACGTGAGCGCCGAGCACGCTGGTGTCGGGCGCCGTCGGAGGGGTCATGGTCTGCTCTCGGGTGGAGTTCAGGAACTGAAGCACTGGGAAACCGATGTAAGTGGGCGACTAAGGTCAGGCTATTCTGCCAAGTCTCGCGACGAAACAACACCCGGGGTGTGTCGCGTGGACAGGTTGGCGTTCCATCGTCGGTTGAGCCGGGCGACGACGCCTGCGTCGTCCCCGCGTAGAAACCCCGGTCACCCGCCCGCCCAACCCGCGCCATGCGCCGCTGCGTCATAGCCGCCGGTAGCATCACCCCCACCGAAGCCGACCCAAATCCGCGGGTTGAGCCAGCCGGCGCGAAGCGCCGCTGCGTCGAAACCGCCCGACCCCGAAGGCACAACGTGCAGTCCGTCTACCTCGACCACGCCGCCACCACGCCGATGCGCGAGGAGGCCATCGAGGCATTCGTCGAGGCGTCGAGCATCGTCGGCAACGCGTCCTCCATCCACCGCCCAGGTCAGCGCGCCCGCCGACGACTCGAGGAGGCCCGCGAGGAACTGGCTGAGGCTCTCAACGCCCACCCGTCCGAGGTCATCTTCACCTCCGGCGGCTCCGAGGCCGATAGCATCGCGGTCCTCGGAGCCTGGGAGGCAGGGAAGGCGCAGGGGAGGGGGCGCTGCCTGGTCTCGGCCATCGAACACCCGGCCGTCCTTGGCGCCGTTGACCGCGGCGCGGAGAAGATCCCCGTCACCAGCGACGGCGTGGTGGACCTAGACGCAGCCGCCGCCCTGATCCGCGATGACGTCGCCATGGTCTCCGTGATGACGGCCAACAACGAGACGGGCATCGTCCAACCGGTCGGCGAGGCAACCCGGATGGCGCGCGAGGCCGGCGCCCTGATGCACAGCGACGCGGTGCAGGCGCTGGGCCACATGCCGCTGGACTTCGCGCCCGGCGGCCCTGACCTGATGAGTCTGTCGGCGCACAAGGTTGGCGGTCCGGTGGGCATCGGTGCCCTCCTTGCGCGACGAGAAGCGAAGCTCCGGCCGATCGGGCTGGGCGGGGGGCAGGAACGCGAGGTGCGTTCCGGCACCCAGGCGGTGGCCCTCGCTGCCGCCTTCGCACGGGGGGCGTCGCTGGCGGTCGCCGAGTTGGCGACGGAGGGGGCGCGCCTCGCAGCGCTCCGCGACCAGATTGCGGATCTGGTCGTCGGGCTGGGCGGGCGCCTGAACAGCCGCGAGGACGGCGCTCCGCACATCGTCAACGTATCGTTCGGCGGCGTCCGCGCGGACGACCTGCTCGTCCTGCTCGACCAGCTCGGCGTGCACGCCTCCGTCGGCAGCGCTTGCCGGGCGGGGGTCCATCAGCCGAGCGAGGTCCTCAAGGCGATGGGGCGAACCCCGGATGAGGCCACCCAGTCGATCCGCTTCTCCCTCGGCGGCACCACGATGCCCGCCGACATCGATCGGCTCGCGCAGGTCCTTCCCGAGGCCCTGAGCACGGCGCGCACCGCATTCTAGGCCACAGGGGACCTGAGGCCATCACCCCGGCCCCAAGGGCCCGGGATGGTCTCGTCGGGGTGCCAAGGGTTGGGCACGCGGGGGTCTTTCCGGAATCGAGGTCCGCGCCGGTCCGCTGTCCGATGAGCATGGTGGTGCCGTGTCGACTGGGCATGGCGGAACAGTGAGCTCCGGGCAGGGTGGTGCCGTGATCCCGTCGCGGCGTAGCTGTTGTAGACAGTGGCGTCCGTGTTGTCGGGGTGTGCGGTCGGGGTGGATGTGGCGCGGCGGGGTGAACCACGGCATCCCCGTCACGTCGTCCAGGTGCACCTGCCACTGCGACTCCGGCGACTGCAGCGGATCCGGCTCCACCAGCCTGTGATGGAACGGGCAGAGCAAGACGCCGTTCTCAAGGGTGGTGTCGCCGTTCTGGACCCAGGGGATGATGTGGTGCGCCTGCGTCCCCGCAGGCCCGACAGTGCAGCCGGGGAACGCGCAGCCCTGATCCCGCTCCACCAACGCGGCGCGGATCGCTGGCGTGAACAGCCGATG
>JAUHXZ010000142.1 GCA_030426725.1 Actinomycetes bacterium | reverse complement strand
AGTCGGCCCAGCGCACGGCGAAGCCGATGATGGTGAAGCCGACGGCCGAGCCGGCGGCGACGGCCAGCGCACGCCAGTCGCGGCGGACAAGGAAGTACCCGAGGAACACGGCCGGCGTGAGCTTGATCGCGATCGCCAGCCCCACCAGCGCACCCTGCCAGGGCCGGCCACGCCCGAGAACGACGTCGACGACCACGAGCCCCATGAGCACGACGTTGACCTGGCCGAACTCGAGCGTCTCCCGGACAGGGCCCAGCCACAGCGATCCCGTGAATGCGACGAGCGTCGCGACCGCGAGAGCCCGGCCGGTCAGCGAGGTCAGCTCCCGCACGACGACGAGGGTCACGATCCCGAGGGCCACCACGGTCACGGCCGAGAACGCCAGGTTGGCCAAGGGCAGTGGCAGGACCGTCAGGGGCGTGAAGAGCATCGCGGCCAGCGGCGGATAGGTGAACGGCAGATTGGCCCCGATCTCGGTGTCGGGGAGGCGCCCGTAGAGGTCCCCGCCGTCGAGGAACACCTGCGCGCCGAGGCGGTACACGTCGAGATCGATCCGGTACGGCGGGAACGGGTCGACGGCGGGCGTGCCGCCGGTGCGGCCGTAGACGACCCAGTAGGCGCTGAACGCGGCCGCCAGCGCCGCGAGGACCACGCCCCACCGCGCTGCGGTCCGGGAGGAGATCGGGGGCTCGGTCACCCGCCCCATGCTAGGGCCATGACTTGGGTCGCATGACAGGCCCGGCGTGCCAGAGTGGGGTCATGGAGAGCTTCGCCAACGACGGCCTGACCTTCGACGTCCGCGACTGCGGGCCACGCCACGCCGACGACGCTGTCGTCCTGCTGCACGGCTTCCCCGAATCGCCGGCCTCCTGGGACGCGGTCGCGCCGAGGCTGCGCGACGCCGGCGTCCGGACGCTCGCCCCCGCACTGAGGGGCTACACGCCGGCGGCCCGGCCGCGTTCGCGCCGTGCCTACCGAATCGAGCGACTCGTCGGCGACGTCGTGGCGCTGCTCGACGCGGCGGGCGTGGACCGCGCGCACGTCGTCGGCCACGACTGGGGCGGGGGGATCGCCTGGGCCGTCGGCGCCGCCGTCCCGGACCGGGTCAGGTCCCTGACCGTGCTGTCGACGCCCCATCCCGCGGCCATGACGCGGTCGCTGGTGCGCTCGACCCAGGCGTTGCGGAGCTGGTACATGCTCGCCATGCAGATTCCCGTGCTGCCAGAGTTGCTGCTGTTCCGGGCAGTCCGGCGCCGCGGCCTGGGATCGATCGGGTTGCCCGAGGATGTCGCCCGGGGCTACGCGGAGGCCCTGTCCGACCGCGAATCCGTGCGTGGGATGATCGGTCCCTATCGGGGGCTCTTCGTCCCGGCCCCCCGGGGTGCGGCGCGGCTGCCGTCCGGGCCGGTAAGGGTGCCGACCACGTACGTGTGGGGCAACCGCGACCCCTTCCTGGGGCGCACCGCCGCCGAGGAGACGGCACGGTTCTGCGCCGCCGACTACCGGTTCGTCGAGCTGGACGCCGGTCACTGGCTGCCGGAGAGGCACGCGGAGGCCGTCTCCGACGAGATACTGACGAGAATTACACAGTCGTAGTTTTCCCCACCTGTGCACAGGCCTGTGGACAAGTCCGCCCGGAGCTAGGATCGGTCCATGGCTCGACTCGACTCCTGGCTGTGGTCGGTGCGGATGTACAAGACCCGCTCCGCCGCGACGGCCGCCGTTCGCGGCGGGCACGTGAGGGTCGACGACAAACTCGCGAAGGCAGCGCAGCAGGTGGTTGCCGGGCAGGTCATCCGGCTGCGGCGGGACCAGGACGAGAAGCTCATCGAGGTGGTGGACCCGGACCTGGTCAAGCGCGTCGGCGCTCCGCTGGCCCAGGCCGCCTACCTCGACCGCACGCCTGAGAAGCCGGCGCCGATCCCCGAGATGACGGGCCGCGTCGCCGTGCGAGACCGCGGCGCGGGGCGGCCCACCAAGCGGGAGCGGCGGGAGATCGACCGGCTCCGCGGCCGCTGAGGCCGTCAGCGCCTGGCGATCTCGTCCGGCAGCCCGTCCGGCGGCTCCCCGTGCTCGCCGTGGTACCAGGCGGCGTAGGCGCGCACTCCGGTGGGAAGGGTCTCGAAGATGAGGTCCTCACCAACCTTCTCGGCGAACCCGGCCGCCTCGAGTTGGCGGAGCAGATCCTGCTTGACCCTGGCCATCGAGAACGTGACGCCGCGCGCCTCCAGCTTCTCCCTCAGGAGGTCGAGCGTGTCGACGGCGGTGAGGTCGACCTCGACGTTGGACTCGGCGTTGAGGAGGAACCAGTACACGGGCTGCTCGGCGCCGTCGACGGCGGCCTCGGCGCGGCGGAGGAAGTCCTCGGCGTTGGCGAAGAACAGTGGCGAGTCGTAGCGGTAGACGACGAGCCCGGGCACCTGGCCCGCAGCGGGGTAGTCGTCGACGTCGTGCATCCCGGGGACGCCCGGCACGTAGCCGAGGATGCCGTCGTGCGCGTGCGCCATCCGCCGGATGAGGTCGAGCAGGGAGAGGGCGATGGCGATCCCGATCCCCACCAGCACGCCGAACGCCACCACGCCGGCGGTAGTGACGATGGTGAGGATCAGCTCACTGCGCCGGAAGCGCGCGA
>JAUHXZ010000141.1 GCA_030426725.1 Actinomycetes bacterium | reverse complement strand
GGGCATCATCTAGAGTGGCCCCGTGGCAAAAGTACTGACGTCCCTTCCCGTCGGCGAGCGCGTGGGCATCGCGTTCTCCGGCGGTCTCGATACCTCCGTCGCCGTCGCGTGGATGCGTGAGGCCGGCGCCGTCCCCTGCACGTACACGGCCGACATCGGCCAGTACGACGAGCCGGACATCGAGTCCGTGCCCGGACGTGCGCTGCAGTACGGCGCGGAACTGTCGCGGCTGGTGGACTGCAGGGCGCAACTCGTCGAGGAGGGCCTCTCGGCCCTGGCCTGCGGCGCGTTCCACATCCGCTCCGGCGGCAAGGCGTACTTCAACACCACTCCGATCGGACGCGCCGTCACCGGCACGCTGCTCGTGCGCGCGATGGCAGAGGACGACGTGTTCGTCTGGGGCGACGGCTCCACCTACAAGGGCAACGACATCGAGCGGTTCTACCGCTACGGCCTCATGGCCAACCCGCAGCTGCGCATCTACAAGCCCTGGCTCGACGAGGACTTCGTCCGCGAGCTGGGCGGGCGCGACGAGATGAGCGTGTGGCTCACCGAGCGCAACCTTCCCTACCGCGACTCCAAGGAGAAGGCGTACTCCACCGACGCCAACATCTGGGGCGCCACGCACGAGGCGAAGACCCTCGAGGATCTCAACGTGTCGCTCGAGACGGTCGAGCCGATCATGGGCGTCAAGTTCTGGGATCCGTCGGTCGACATCGACACCGAGGACGTGTCGATCCGCTTCGAACTCGGCCGCCCCGTCGCGATCAACGGCACCCGCTTCGACGACGCCGTCGCGCTGGTCATGGAGGCCAACGCGATCGGCGGCCGGCACGGGCTCGGCATGACCGACCAGATCGAGAACCGCATCATCGAGGCCAAGTCCCGCGGCATCTACGAGGCGCCGGGCATGGCGCTGCTGTTCATCGCCTACGAGCGGCTGCTCAACGCCATCCACAACGAGGACACGCTGCACAACTACCAGTCCGAGGGCCTGCGCCTGGGCCGTCTGCTGTACGAGGGCCGCTGGCTCGACCCGCAGTCGCTCATGCTGCGTGAGTCCATCCAGCGCTGGGTCTCCTCCGCGGTCACCGGCGAGGTGGACCTGCGGCTGCGTCGCGGCGACGACTACACCATCCTGGACACCCGCGGCCCGCACCTGTCGTACCAGCCGCACAAGCTGTCGATGGAGCGGGTCGAGGACGCCGCGTTCAGCCCGACGGACCGCATCGGCCAGCTGACCATGCGCAACCTGGACATCGCCGACTCCCGCGAGAAGCTGGAGCTCTACGCCGCGCAGGGCACGCTGCTCTCGGGCCACCAGGAGCTCATCGGACGCCTCGAGGCGGGCGGCGCCGCCGCCATCGCCGAACTGGGCGCGGCCGGCCCCTCGGACGTCGACGAGGCCGTCGCGAGCTCGTCCATGGAGTCCGGCACCGACTGACCCACACCGCGCTCCGCAGCAGCCGTCCCCCGTCAGTACGGGGGGCGGCTGCTCCGCTATGACCGAAAGTGAGCTTCCGGTAGAGTAAGGTGAACGTGAGATGAACTGCCTAGTCAACCGGATTCCGACTGGGTCGTCAGAGCAAGCCCGACGCAGAGATGAGTAGCTGTACTCATTTCGCCTGGGCTGCGTACTCAGTTCGAACAGGTAGTTGCCCCCACCCTCGCCACCCCACGCGGTTCGTGATTGCTGCGACTGTGGAGCACGACGGGGAAAGCCCCCGTACGGCTCTGAAAGCCAGGGGGAGCTATGGCCGACATCACCGCGTGCGTCGCACATTCCGATCTGTTCCTGCATCCGTTGCTGGACGACACCGCCCAGGCCTCGACGGGAACGGAGCGGCGCCGCCAGGAGATCCTGCGGACGCGCGCCACCGCCTTGTGCGCGTCCTGCCCGGTCCAGGGCCGCTGCCTGACGGATGCGGTCGCCCGCTTCGACGTCGCCGGCTTCGTCGCCGGCACCACCCGCAAGCAGCGCAAGGAGATCCGCGCGCGCCTCGGGGTGGACGTCACCCAGGACGATCTCGACTCCTTCACCGGCGCGCCGTCGGGCCGCCAGTTCGACAGGCGGGAGATCTACCGGCTGAGGATGGCCAACCCGGCGCTGCCGCTCAGCAGTATCGCCTCGAAGATCGGCTGCTCGGTGTCCACGGTGAAGCGTCACCTGCGCCGCATCGAGGAGGAGGGCGGCATCGATCTGCCCCAGGCCGGCTCCGGGCCGTCGGCCGAACAGGTGCTCGCCGTCGCCGCAGAAGTCCGTGAGGGCATCCGCCGCGACCAGGTGGCCGCCTGACCCTGGGCCGGCGCACCGAGCCCCCGCGGGTATGCTGCCACCCATCGTCCTACGTGCGCTGTGATAGCGTGCGGCGCGGGCGGCACGCCCGTCGTAGAAGGAGATTTCAGTGAGGATCTGCGTCGCAGGACTGGGTTATGTCGGACTTGCCAGCGCCACTCTTCTGGCCCAGCACCACGAGGTCGTCGCACTCGACATCAACCCGGACCGGGTGGCCGGCGTCAACGAGCGCCGTAGCCCCATCGCCGACACCGAGATCGAGCGCTTCTTCGCTGAGGTGGACCTGAAACTGAAGGCCACCACCGATCCGGCCGAGGCCTTCCCCGGGTCGCGCTACA
>JAUHXZ010000005.1 GCA_030426725.1 Actinomycetes bacterium | reverse complement strand
CTCCCACCTACAACATGGCAGTCAACCTGATGGCCACGCTCGGCAGGGAGCGGGCCCGGGAGCTGCTCAACCAGTCGTTCGCCCAGTTCCAGACCGACAAGACCGTCGTCACGGCCGCCCGGACGGGCCGCAAGCTCGACGCCGAGATCCACGCCGCGACCGTGGCCGCCGAGTGCCACCTCGGCGACGTGATGGAGTACGCGCGGCTGCGCGAGGCCATCTCGCAGGCCGAATCGTCGGCGTCGCGGGCCCGCAAGGCGCAGCACAGCGAGGCGCTCGCCGAGAGCCTCGCCACCCTGATGCCCGGCGACCTCGTCCACCTGCCGCGGCAGGGATGGTCCGTGGTGCTGCGCACGGGCCGCAAGGCGCACCGGGACGCCGAGCCCTGGGCCCAGGTGATGTCCGGCGACCACACGGTCCTCAAGCTCAAGCCGCACGACCTGCGCGACCCGCTCAAGGCCGTCGGCCGGGTGCGCGTCCCGCGGGACTTCTCACTGCGGGAACGCAAGGACCGCAGGTCGCTGCTGGGGGCGATGTCCGCCAAGCTCGAGTCGCTCGACCCCGAGGTGCCCGACACGTCCACGCCCAGCGACGAGGCCCTCGCCCGCGAGGTCACGGAACTGCGCAGGGAGCTGAAGAACCATCCGTGCCACGACTGCCCGGACCGGGAGGTCCACGCCGTCGAGGCGGCGCGGGCGCTGCGGCTGGAACGCGAGGTTCAGCGCGCCGAGGCCAACGCCACCGCCCGCGCCAACTCGCTCGGCACCCAGTTCGACCGGGTCACCGCCGTCCTCGAGGAACTCGCCTACCTCGACGGCGACGACCTCACCGACGCCGGCCGCATGCTGCGGCGGATCTACAACGAACTGGACCTGGTGGCCGCCGAGTGCGTCCGCCGCGACGTGTTCGCCGACCTCACCCCACCGCAGCTGGCCGCCGTGCTGTCGACCCTGCTCTACGAGTCGCGCCCCTCCCGCGACGCCGGCCTGCCGCGCATGCCCGACGGGCCGTCGGAGCGGGCCCAGTCGGAGCTGCGGGCCGTGTGGCGCGACGTCGGCCTCATCGAGCGGCGCCACCGGATCGACCGCGGACGCGAGCCCGACATCGGCTTCGCCGAGGCGGCGTGGCGGTGGGCCAGCGGGCAGGACCTCGCCAAGGTGCTCCTCCACACGGGCCTGTCTGCCGGTGACTTCGTGCGCTGGGTCCGCCAGGTCATCGACCTCGCCGGTCAGCTCGCCACCGCCGTCGGTCCCGGGGACCTGAGGCGCACCTGCCGCGCCGCCGCCGATGAGATGCGGCGCGGAGTGGTGGCGGCGGACCTGACCGAAGACTAGGTTGTCGCGCATGGCCGTTGCACTGCGTGTGATCCCCTGCCTCGACGTCCACGCGGGACGGGTCGTCAAGGGCGTCAATTTCCGTGACCTGCGGGACGCGGGCGATCCGGTGGAACTCGCCTCCCGCTACTCGGCCGAGGGGGCCGACGAGCTCACCTTCCTCGACATCTCCGCCTCCTCGGAGGGGCGCGCGACCACCCGCGAGATGGTCGCCCGGTGCGCCGAGACGGTCTTCATCCCACTGACCGTCGGCGGGGGAGTGCGCGAGGTCTCCGACGTCGACCGGCTCCTGCGCAGCGGAGCGGACAAGGTCGCCATCAACACCGGGGCCCTCGCGCGCCCGGAGGTGATCGACGAGATCACCCGCACGTTCGGCAACCAGGTTCTCGTCCTGTCCCTGGACGCCCGCCGGGAGCAGGGGATGCCCTCCGGGTTCGGCGTCACGACCCACGGCGGCCGGACGTCGGCCGGCGTCGACGCCATCGCCTGGGCCGAGGAGGCCTGCGCGCGCGGCGTCGGGGAGGTCCTGCTCAACTCCATGGACGCCGACGGCACCACGGGAGGCTTCGATCTCGAGATGCTCCGCGCGGTCCGCGCGGTCGTCGACGTTCCGCTGATCGCGTCGGGAGGGGCCGGTACCGTCGAGCACTTCGTCGACGCCGCCCGCACGGGCGCCGACGCGATCCTGGCCGCGAGCGTCTTCCACTACCAGACCCTCACCATCGACGAGGTCAAGACCGGCCTGCGCGAGGCCGGCTTCGAAGTCCGCTAGGAGGAACCATGGACTGCCTGTTCTGCTCCATCATCGCCGGCGACATCCCGTCGCACCGCATCTACGAGGACGACGCCGTCGTCGCCTTCCTCGACATCAACCCGTGGCAGATCGGCCACACGCTCGTGGTGCCGCGGCGGCACACCGTCGACGCGCTCGCCGACGACGACGTGCTGGCCGAGATCGGGCCCTCGGTGGCCCGGGTGGGCCGCCTGCTCAAGGAGCGCCTCGGCGCCGACGCCTGCAACATCCTGTCCAACGCCGGCCCGGTGTCCGGGCAGGAAGTGATGCACACCCACGTGCATGTTCTGCCCCGCTACAAAGACAACCCGGGAATCGCCGGTATGCGCGGCCGGGTGGCATCATCCCTTGAAGACGTGGTCCGTCGCGTCGTAGGCTCTGACTAGGTCATACCCCTCCGGGGGATCCCTAATACCACCCCCCCGTACAGGTCCCCCACGGATGGTCTAGGTTCTTCATATGAAGCGGGACGTGGACGCGTCCCGAACGAAACGAGAAAGGGACCTCCCATGCAGGCCACCAAGACCGTCGGCATCGTGTCGATCATCGCCGGGATCATCATGATCATCGCCGGTGCCATCACATGGGGCACCGTCTCGGCCCAGCTCCAGGCCGAGAACATCACCGTCCCCGGTGACTCCGAGTTCATGGGCGGCATGTTCGCCGAGCAGCAGGTCGCCGGCCCGCTGTCCGCGTACGCGCAGGCCGACATCATCAACCACCACGCCCTCGCCGGCGCGGAAGGCAAGACCTACTCCGAGCTCGGCTCGCTCGCCCGTGAGGCCGAGGCCGACGGCGACACCGAGGCCGCTGAGGCCTACACCGCTCAGCGCTCCACCGCCATGACCGCCTCGTTCCTGCGCGCGTCGCTGTTCACCTCCGTGGTGGCCTTCGGCGTGGCGGCCCTGGTGATCGGGCTCGGCGTCCTGTTCGGCCTCATCGGCTGGGCGCTCATGACCGTCAAGCCCGCAGCGGCCAAGGCCGAAGCGGCCGCCTGAGGCTGACGCAGCACCGCACGAGACGGCGGGCCGGGGAACAGCCCCGGCCCGCCGTCTTACATTTCGGGACCTTTCGTCGAGGTGCTTGACAGGGTGCGGTCCGACCGGCAAAGGTGTCCGTATGCCCATCAGCAGGCTCGTAGTCATCCCATAGCGCTTCGGCCAAAGAAGAACCGAAGCGCTCCCTCGTGTGCCCATCCGGGCAGCGGGGGTTTTTTCATGGCGGACGACGAGACGATGATCGTGAGAAGGGAGAGACGATGGCACAAACAGACGGCCAGGTCATGACGGGGGCTCAGGCGCTCGTCGAGTCGCTCGAACGGATGGGTGTCGACGTAGCGTTCGGTATCCCAGGCGGCGCGATTCTCCCGGCCTACGACCCGCTCTTCGACTCGTCGATCAGGCACATCCTCGTCCGTCACGAACAGGGCGCCGGCCACGCCGCCGAGGGGTACGCCATGAGCTCCGGACGCGTGGGCGTGTGTATCGCCACCTCCGGCCCGGGCGCCACCAATCTGGTCACGCCGATCGCCAACGCCTACATGGACTCCACCCCGCTCGTCGCGATCACCGGGCAGGTCAACAGCCACGCGATCGGAACTGACGCGTTCCAGGAGGCCGACATCCGCGGCATCACGATGCCGATCACCAAGCACAGCTATCTGGTCAAGGACGTCGAGGGGATCCCCTTGGCGGTCAAGGAGGCGTTCCACCTGGCCGCCACCGGCCGCCCCGGCCCGGTCCTCGTTGACATCGCCAAGGACGCGCTGGTCAAGACAGCGCCCTTCGTCTGGCCCGAGGAGATGGACCTCCCCGGCTACCGTCCCACCCTCAAGCCGCACGCACGGCAGGTCAGGGCCGCGGCCAAGATGATCGCCGAGTCCAAGCGCCCCGTCCTGTACGTGGGCGGTGGCGTGACGCTGGCGAAGGCGGCCCCGGAACTCGCCGAGCTGGTCGAACGGACCCGCATCCCTGTCGTGACCACCCTCATGGCGCGGGGGCAGCTGCCCGACAGCCACGAGCTCAACATGGGAATGCCGGGCATGCACGGCACCGTGGCCGCGGTGGGTGCGCTGCAGAAGGCCGACCTGCTCATCGCGCTGGGCACCCGCTTCGACGACCGGGTCACCGGCAAGCTGGACAGCTTCGCCCCGCACGCCAAGGTCATCCACGCCGACGTCGACCCCGCCGAGATCGGCAAGAACAAGGCCGTCGACATCCCGATCGTCGGCGACGTCAAGGAGACTCTCAAGCAGCTCAACAAGGCAATGGAGGACCTCGACGCCCCCGACGCCGAGGCGTGGCGCCGCCAGCTCGGCATCATGAAGGCGCGCTACCAGCCCCGCTGGGAGGAGGCCCCCGACGGACGGCTCTCGCCGCAGGAGGTCATCCAGCGGATCGGGCAGCTCAGCCCCGAAGACAGCATCTACGTCAGCGGCGTCGGGCAGCACCAGATGTGGGCGGCCCACTTCCTGCCGCACGAGCGCCCGAACTCGTGGCTCAACTCGGGCGGTGCGGGCACGATGGGATTCTGCGTGCCGGCGACGATGGGGGCGAAGGTCGCCAACCCGGACTCGACGGTGTGGGGTATCGACGGCGACGGTTGCTTCCAGATGACCAACCAGGAACTGGTCACCTGTGCGATCAACAACATCCCGATCAAGATCGCGATCATCAACAACAACGTGCTCGGCATGGTGCGCCAGTGGCAGTCGCTGTTCTACGAGGGCCGCTATTCCAACACGGACCTCAAGACCGAGTCGCTTCCCGACTTCCCGAAGCTCGCCGAGGCGATGGGTTGCGTCGGGCTGCGCGCCACCAACGAGGTCGAGATGGACGCGGCGATCCAGCAGGCGCTCGAGATCAACGACAGGCCGGTGGTCGTCGAGTTCGTGGTCCACAAGGATGCGATGGTGTGGCCGATGGTCCCCGCCGGAGTGAGCAACGACGAGATCCGGGTGGCCCGTGACATGGCGCCGGAGTGGGAAGAGGAGGAGCTGTGACGAACCACACGCTGAGCATCCTGGTGGCCAACCGGCCGGGCGTGCTGACCCGCATCGCGGCGCTGTTCTCGCGTCGCGGCTTCAACATTCGGTCCCTTGCGGTCGGCCCGACGGAGCGTGAGGAATGGTCCCGCGTCACCGTCGTGGCGCAGGTCGGCGACGACGGTGCGCTGGAGCAGATCGTCAAGCAGCTCAACAAGCTGATCGAGGTGCGCAAGGTCCTCGAACTCGGCTCGTCGGCGGTGGTGCGCGAGATGATGCTGGTGAAGGTGCGCGCGGACGTGTCTACCCGGAGCCAGATCATCGACGTCGTGTCGCTCTTCCGCGGCAAGGCCGTCGATGTGTCGGCCGAGTCGATCACCATCGAGGCGACAGGCAGCGACGAGAAGCTCGCCGCGCTGCTCGAGATGCTGTCCCCGCACGGCATCGTCGAACTCGTGCAGTCCGGACAGGTCGCGCTCGGCCGTGGAGCCAAGTCCATGTCCGAGAACAAGGCAAAGTAGTAACCCGAACAAGGAGAACCCATGGCAGAAATGTTCTACGACAACGACGCCGACCTGTCGATCATCCAGGGTCGCCACGTCGCCGTCATCGGCTACGGCTCGCAGGGCCACGCCCACGCGCTGAGCCTGCGCGACTCGGGTGTCGACGTCCGTGTCGGTCTCCGCCCGGGCTCGGCCTCCACAGCCAAGGCCGAGGCCGAGGGCCTGCGGGTGCTACCCGTCGCCGAGGCGGTCGAAGAGGCCGACCTCATCATGATCCTCGCGCCCGACCAGGTGCAGCGGAAGCTGTACGCCGAGGAGATCGAACCGCACCTCGCCAAGGGCGACGCGCTGTTCTTCGCGCACGGCTTCAACATCCGCTTCGGCTACATCACCCCGCCGGAGGGCGTGGACGTGTGCATGGTCGCGCCCAAGGGTCCGGGTCACCTCGTGCGCCGCGAGTACGCCAACGGTCGTGGCGTCCCCGCCATCATCGCGGTGGAGAAGGACGAGACCGGCAACGCCTGGCCGCTGGCCCTCAGCTACGCGAAGGGCATCGGCGCACTCCGCGCCGGCGGCATCAAGACCACCTTCACGGAGGAGACCGAGACTGATCTGTTCGGCGAGCAGGCCGTGCTGTGCGGCGGCGCCTCGGCGCTCGTCCAGGCCGGCTTCGAGACGCTGACGGAGGCCGGCTACCAGCCGGAGGTCGCCTACTTCGAGTGCCTCCACGAGCTCAAGCTCATCGTCGACCTCATGTACGAGGGCGGCATCGCGAAGCAGCGCTGGAGTGTCTCCGACACCGCCGAGTACGGCGACTACGTGTCGGGTCCGCGCGTCGTCGACGAGCGAGTCAAGGAGAACATGAAGGGCGTCCTGGCCGACATCCAGTCCGGCGCGTTCGCGAAGCGGTTCATCGACGACCAGGACGCGGGCGCCCCGGAGTTCAAGGCACTGCGTGCCAAGGGTGAGGCGCACCCGATCGAGGCCACCGGCCGCGAACTGCGCAAGCTGATGAGCTGGGTCAAGACCGACGACTCCGACTACCAGGAGGGCTCGGCCGCCCGCTGACCGAAGAATCGGGAACAGGGCCCGCGACCGTGAGGTCGCGGGCCCTGTTGCTTCGTCACAGGACCGTCACGTCGCTGCCCTAGAGTGCCTGGAAGGACACCACTGATCCGGGAGGGAAGACATGCCGAGCAGGACCGTCACCGTGGGATCCGCCGTCGGGCTGCACGCCCGTCCGGCCGCGCTCATCGCCCAGGCCGCGGGCGGCTTCGACGAGGAAGTCACCCTACGACTGGCGGATGCGCATCCCGACGATGCGGTCGACGCCGCCTCGAGCCTCATGATCATGACGCTGGGGGCGGAGAAGGGGACGCTCGTGACGGTCGAGTCCGACGACCCGGCCGCGGTGGACCGGGTCGTCGGACTGATCGAACAGGACCTCGACGCCTGACGGACCCTCAGGCGAGGCGGGCGGCGATCCGGTCGCCGGTCTCGCTGGTGCTGGACCTGTCGTTGCCACGGTCGGCGATGTCCGCGCTGACCGCCTCGTCGATGCGCGCGGCCAGCTCCGGCCGGCCCAGGTGGTCGAGGAGCAGGGCCATGGACGAGATGGCGGCCGTCGGATCCGCGATGCCCTGGCCGGCGATGTCGGGTGCCGAGCCGTGCACGGGCTCGAACATCGACGGGAACTCGCCCGTTGGGTTGATGTTGGCCGACGCGGCCAGGCCGATGCCGCCCGTGACCGCCGCCGCCAGGTCGGTGACGATGTCGCCGAAGAGGTTGTCGGTGACGATGACGTCGAACTGGCTCGGATCGACGACCATCGCGATCATCGCCGCGTCGATGTGCAGGTAGCGGCGCTCCACATCGGGGTACTCGGTGCCCACCTCGTTGAAGATCCGGTTCCACAGGCTGCCCGCGTTGACGAGCACGTTGTGCTTGTGGAGGAGGGTGATCTGGCCGCGGCGGGCCTGCGCGCGGCGGTAGGCGTCGCGGACGACGCGCTCCACCCCGTACGCCGTGTTGACCGACACCTCGGTGGCCAGTTCGTGCGGCGTTCCGACGCGCACGGCGCCGCCGTTGCCGCAGTAGAGGCCCTCGGTGCCTTCCCGCACCACGACGAAGTCCACGTCCTTGCCATCGACAACCTTCGGCGCCAGCGGCGTGGGGACCCCCGGGTACAGTTTCGAAGGGCGCAGGTTGACTGCGTGGTCAAAGGCGAAGCGCAGCTTGAGCAGCAGGCCGCGCTCGAGCAGCCCGCTCGGGATCGCCTTCGACCCCGGGGCAGCACCCACGGCGCCGAGGACGATGGCGTCGGCGCCCTTGAGTTCCTCGAGAACGGAGTCCGGCAGGACCTCTCCGGTGCGCTGCCAGCGCTCGGCACCCAGGTCGTAGTGGACGAAGTCGAAGGCGTCCTGGCCTGCGACGGCGGTCAGGGCCTTGAGTGCCTCGGCCGTAACCTCCGGGCCGATGCCGTCGCCGCCGATGACGGCGATGCTGTGGGTCTGAGTCATGGGCAGGACCATACGGCCTGCCTCGCGGGCGCGGGTAGGTGCGTGAAGTGTCCGTCCACTGGCTGAGACGCGACGAGGTCCTCTCGTCGGGGTATCCTTCGCGCTGACCTGCGACCCACTGGGAGTGATCAATGCCGACCCTGCCGACCCGTCCGGCCGAGTTCCACGTGTTCGACACCTCGCTGCGCGACGGCGCGCAGCAGGAGGGCATCCACCTGTCCGTGTCGGACAAGATCCGCATCGCCGGCTATCTCGACGAACTCGGTGTCACGTTCATCGAGGGCGGCTGGCCCGGCGCGAGCCCCGCGGACACCGAGTTCTTCGAGGCCGCGAAGAAGATCGACTTCAAGCGCTCCAAGCTGGTCGCGTTCGGGTCCACCCGCAAGGCCGGCGTCCGCGCGGAGGACGACGCCCTGACCCGCGCCCTCGTCGACGCCGGCACGGAGTACGTCTGCATCGTCGCCAAATCGCACGACGAGCACGTGCGCCGCGCCCTGCGCACCACGCTCGAGGAGAACCTCGCGATGATCACCGACACGGTGCAGTTCCTGCGTTCGCAGGGAAGGCGCGTGTTCGTCGACGCGGAACACTTCTTCGACGGCTACCGGTCCAACCCCGACTACGCCGTCCAGGTGGTGCAGACCGCGCACGACGCCGGCGCGGAGGTCGTCGTGCTGTGCGACACCAACGGCGGCATGCTGCCCAGTTGGATGCCGGGGATCGTGTCGGCGGCGGCCGCCACGGGCGCGAACCTGGGCGTCCACTGCCACAACGACACGGCCTGCGCCGTGGCGAACACCCTGGCGGCGGTGGAGGCCGGCGTCATGCACGTCCAGGGGACGTTCAACGGCTACGGGGAGCGCACCGGCAACGCCGACCTCAGTGCCGTCATCCCGAACCTGCAGGTCAAGTACGGCTGGGACGTCCTGCCGCCCGAGCAACTGGCCGACCTCACCCGCGTGGCGCACGCGATCGCGCTGGTCGCGCACCAGCCGCTCATCGGCCGGCAGCCCTACGTCGGGCAGTCCAGCTTCGCGCACAAGGCCGGGCTGCACGCGTCGGCGATCAAGGTCGACGAGAACCTCTACCAGCACATCGATCCGGCGCTCGTCGGCAACGACATGCGCATGCTGATCTCGGACATGGCTGGCCGTGCCAACATCCAGATCAAGGGCGAGCAGCTCGGCTTCGACCTCGGCGACCGGGAGAAGGCCGCGCACATCACCGCGCGCGTCAAGGCCAAGGAGGCCGAGGGGTACTCCTACGAGTCCGCCGACGCCTCGTTCGAGATGCTGCTCCGCGACGAGATGGGTGTGCTCGATCTGCCGTTCCAGGTGCAGTCCTGGCGCGTGTTCACCGAGGAGCGCGACGGCATCAACATCTCCGAGGCGACGGTGAAGCTAGCGGCGAAGGGGGAACGGCACATGGTCGTCGGCGAGGGCAATGGCCCCGTCAACGCCCTCGACGGTGCGCTGAGGCAGGCGCTGGCCGTGCCGTTCCCGCAGGTCGCGGACTTCGAGCTCACCGACTACCGCGTCCGCATCCTCGACGAGGGGCACGGCACCGACGCGTCGGTGCGCACCCTCATCGACACCGCCTACAACGGCGACACGTGGACCACCGTCGGGGTCGGCACCAACGTCATCGAGGCTTCCTGGGAGGCGCTGATGGATGCCCTGGCCTACGGCATCCTCACGCATCTCGAGCCCGCCTGAGGCTCCACTAGGCTGGCGCCATGCGCATCGCACGTTTCGTCAAGGACGGCCAGGATCCCGCGTACGGGATCATCGAACTAGCGGTGGACGGGGGCGAGCACCCGGACACGATCGCGGCCATCACCGCTGACCCCCTCGCCGGTGTCCCCGTCAACTACACGGGGGAGCGGCATGACCTCGAGGACGTGCGGTTCCTGGCCCCGGTGATCCCTCGCAGCAAGATCGTCGCGGTCGGCAAGAACTACGTCGACCACGCCGAGGAGATGGGCGGCGAGGTCCCGCCCGCCCCGCTGCTGTTCTTCAAGCCGAATACGTCGGTCATCGGGCCCGACGACACGATCCTGCGCCCGGAAGGCTGCACCGACCTGCACTACGAGGGCGAGCTCGCCGTCGTCATCGGGCGGATCTGCAAGCAGGTGCCGCCGGAGCGGGCGCACGAGGTGATCTTCGGCTACACCATCGCCAACGACGTCACCGCCCGCGACTGGCAGAACTCCGACGGCCAGTGGACCCGAGCCAAGGGCGCGGACACGTTCCTGCCGTTGGGCCCGTGGATGAACACGCATCTGACCATTGAGGAGGCCGAGAAGCTCGGCCTGGAGACCAGGCTCAACGACGAGGTGCGTCAGAGCAGTTCCACCTCGCAGATGGTGCGCGGCATCGCCGAGCTGATCAGCTTCATCACCTCCTTCACCACGCTGCTGCCCGGCGATGTCATCCTCACGGGCACACCAGCGGGCGTCGGCGCCATGCAGACGGGAGACCAGGTGACCGTGGAGATCGAAGGCCTCGGCGCGTTGACCAACCCGGTCGCCGACGCGTGACCCAGCCGTCGCTGCTGCCCGCACTCGCCGACCCGCCGTCGGGGCTCCGATACCCCGAGGTGCTCCGGAGACCGGGCTCCCCGGCGATCGTGCTGGCCTTCGGCGGCCTGCTGGCCTTCAGCGCCTTCGCGATCGTCGTTCCACTGGTGTCGGCGCTCGTCACGCGCCTCGGGTTCCTGCTGCGCGGCGGCGGGGACTTCGAGGCCTACCAGGCTGCGGCGTCCGCCTACGAGCTTCCCGAGGGGCCGGCCGCCGGGCACCTCGCGCTTGCGGCGCTCATCCCCGTGTCCGTCGTACTGGTGCGTTATGTCCACGGGGTGCGGCCCCGGTGGCTCGCATCGGTCCAGCCGGGGATGCGCTGGCGGTACCTGATCCTGTGCCTGGGCGTCGCGGCGGTGGTGCTCAACGGGGTGCTGTGGGCGTCGTTCCTGACCGGGGACATGCCCGTGTTCGACGGCGGGCAGGAGGCCTGGCTCGCGTTCCTGCTGATCCTCGTGGTCACGTCACCGCTGCAGGCCGCCGCTGAGGAGATCTTCTTCCGTGGCTACGTCCTGCAGGTGATCGGGTCGTCGCCCGGAGGAGCGTGGGTCGGGGTCGTGGGATCGGCGCTGGTGTTCGCCCTGCTGCACGGCGTGCAGAACCCGGCGTTGTTCGCCCACAGGTTCGCGTTCGGTCTGGTGGCGGGCGCCCTCGTCGTCGTGACGGGTGGCCTGGAGGCGGGGATCGCGGCGCACATCGTCAACAATCTGGCCGCCTACGGGTACGCGGTCTTCACCACGTCGGTGGCGGATCTCCGGACGGTCACGTCGATCACGTGGGCTGAGGCGGCCTGGAACATCGCGGGCTTCGCCCTCTTCGGCCTGGTCGCCTGGTGGATGGGCCGCAGGCTGCGGGTCGCCACCCGCACCCCCTGACCCCGGGCGGCCCGGAGCCCGCCCTCCGGACCCCGGCCGTGAGCCCGCCGCCCCTTCTGATCCCGAGTGGGCGTGAGCCCGCCGCCCCTCCGCTTCCACCCCGCCGTCTGACCAGCACCGTCCCGGGTCTTGGGGCTGGGGTGGGGGTTGAGCAATTGGCAAGGTTCAACCGAGTCCGCCCGCTGAGCTAACGCGTGGCCGTTCCGTTGACCCTAGCCAATTGCTCAACGCGACGCCCAGGGTGGGTCGCGGACAGTACGAGTGGACGACCTCAGGCGGGTCGACGAGCGAGCAGTGCTCGGGTCGTCTCCACCAGGCTCGGCAGACTCTGCTCGGTGAAGTGTGCGATGATCCAGCCCGCGCGCATCAGCGCGAGATCGCGGGCGCGGTCGCGGTGGAACGCATCCGGGGAGCTGTGGAACCGGTAGCCGTCGAGCTCCAATGCGACCTTCTCCTCGCGGAAGCCGACGTCGACGAAGTGGTACCTGCCTCCAGCCCTCACCCGCAGATTGGCACGCCAGCCCACCATCCCAGCATCCCGCAGGGCCTCGTGGGCTCGGAGTTCCAGATGGGACCAAGGCTCTTCGCGCGCCTGCGACAGCAGATCCCGCCTGAGGAGGTTGCCTCGCCGCCGCGGTGTGAGCGCCAGTGCCCGGCGCAGCTGCTTCATCGAGCAGGCCCGACGTCGCAGTGCCTCCTGAATGATCTCTGGGCCCATCTCCGGGATGAGATCCAGGACGGTCAGGGCAGGGACGGTACACAAGACCCCGCAGCTCCTCGTGAGCAGTTCCGGGCGGATGAGGCGCTGCTCGAGATCGAGGCCGTAGCCGGGGCGGATCGGACGCGGACAGGCGAGGTCGAGCGAGTCCTCATCGCGGGGGATATCCTCCCAGAATGTCAGTGCGGCGGCGCTGGCCCTGACCACCACGATGTCGTCGCCGTAGGCCCGGACCGCGCGAAGCCGCCCTTCGAGTGACTCCGCGGACCCGGGGGACCCGTAGACCCCTGGGAGGACGCGTTCGACCCGGCCGCGGAAGGCGTAGGCGTTGAGGGCTCGGGCCTTGGCGGGGGAGAGGCGCGCGGTCATCACGCCGTCGCGGAGGGCAGCAGCAATCTCGGGGTCCATACCCGACGCTCTAGGCGGAAGAGGGCGTCATCTTCCATGCGCCTCGTGGGTTGTGGACAACCCGGCGACGAGCAATTGGCAAGGGTCGACGAGGAGCGGACGCGGGGGTCGCGCGGGAGGCTCTCGTCGAACCCATCCAATTGCTCAAGCCCCCTCCTGCACCGAGCGCAGAAGGAGGGGGCGGCGACGGCGGGAGCGGCCGGGGCGTGGGAGCGCCGGTTTGCGGCGTGACGAGGGGATCGTGTACTGTTCCTTCTCGTGCCCGGCTCGCCGGAAGCACAGGGGTATGGGGTAATTGGCAGCCCGCCGGATTCTGGTTCCGTCAGTCTAGGTTCGAGTCCTAGTACCCCTGCGGAAGCTGCTAAGCTTTCCACTCGCTAGGGCCCCGTTGTGTAGCGGCCTAGCACGCCGCCCTCTCAAGGCGGTAGCGCGGGTTCGAATCCCGTCGGGGCTACAAGTGAAGGACCCCCAGCAGAAGTGCTGGGGGTCCTTGCGCGTCCCGGGGCTGAGTGCGTGCCCCGGGCGGGGCACCGCCGCCGCGGGCCCCGCCGGTTCCGGTTCTATTCGGGGCCGCCGCTGCGGCGCAGCACCTCACTCAGCCGCTCGGCGGCGGCCAGGACGGCGGGCGCGTGCAGCCTGCCGGGGGAGCGGGTGAGCCGCTCGATCGGGCCCGACACCGACACGGCCGCGATGAGCTTGCCCGACGGGGCCAGGACCGGTGCCGACACCGACGCGACGCCCGCCTCGCGCTCGGCCACCGACTGCGCCCATCCTCGCCGACGCACCGTCTGCAGCGTGGTCAGGGTGAACGACGCGTGCTCGAGCAGCTTCTCGAGCTTCTCGGGCTCCTCCCACGCCAGTAGCACCTGGGCAGCCGACCCGGCCGTCATCTCGAGCTGGGCGCCGACGGGCACCGTGTCGCGCAGGCCGGAGGGCCGCTCGACGGACGCCACGCAGATGCGGATGTCGCCCTGCCGCCGGAACATCTGGACGGACTCACCCGTGATGTCACGCAGCCGCCCCAGGATCGGTCCGGCCGTGGCCAGCAGCGGGTCCTCGCCGGCGGATTCGGCCAGTTCGATCAGCCGGGGGCCGAGCACGAACCTGCCCTGGAGATCCCGCCCGACGAGGCGGTGGTGCTCCAGCGCGACCGCCAGCCGGTGAGCGGTCGGGCGGGCCAGTCCCGTCGCGGTGACAAGGCCCGCGAGGGTCAGGGGATTGCGTTCCAGGGCAGCCAGTACGGCCGCCGCTTTGTCGAGTACGCCAACGCCACTTGCATCGTCCATATCGTGAGACTAACAATCCACTATATGGACATGCAACCGAGCGCGTCGCGTGTCCTCGGTCATACTTGTCGGCAGTTTCACCCCCAAACTGTCCGTCGAGGAAGAGGAGCCATGGGCAAGACCCTGAGCGAGAAGGTATGGGACGCGCACGTCGTCCGGTCGGCCGAGGGCGAGCCCGACCTGCTGTACATCGACCTGCACCTGGTCCACGAAGTGACCAGCCCGCAGGCGTTCGAGGGGCTGCGGCTCGCCGGCCGCCCCGTTCGCCGTCCCGATCTGACGCTGGCCACCGAGGACCACAACACGCCGACCCTCGATATCCTCAAGCCCATCGCCGACCCCACCTCGCGCAAGCAGGTCGAGACGCTGCGGCAGAACGCCAAGGACTTCGGCGTCCGCATCCACTCGCTGGGCGACCGTGACCAGGGCGTTGTGCACATCATCGGCCCCCAGCTAGGCGTCACACAGCCCGGAATGACGATCGTCTGCGGCGACTCCCACACTTCCACGCACGGCGCCTTCGGAGCACTGGCCTTCGGCATCGGCACCTCCGAGGTCGAGCACGTCCTGGCCACCCAGACCCTGCCGCAGAAGAAGCCGAAGACGATGGCGGTCAACATCAACGGCGAACTGCCTGACGGCGTGACCGCCAAGGACGTCGTGCTGGCGCTGATCGCCAAGGTCGGCACCGGCGGCGGCGCGGGCTACATCGTCGAGTACCGCGGCAGCACCGTGGAGTCCCTCTCGATGGAGGGCCGCATGACGATCTGCAACATGTCGATCGAGTGGGGCGCGAAGGCCGGCATGATGGCCCCCGACGAGACCACGTTCGCGTACCTCAAGGGCCGCCCGCACGCCCCGCAGGGCGAGGACTGGGACAAGGCCGTCGAGTACTGGTCGTCCCTGAAGACCGACGACGACGCCACGTTCGACCTGGAGGTGGACATCGACGCCACCCAGCTCACGCCGTTCGTCACCTGGGGCACCAACCCCGGCCACGGCGTCCCGCTGGGCGGCGTCGTCCCCGAGCCGGAGGACTTCGACTCGGAGGTCGAGCAGGCCACCGCCAAGCGTGCGCTCGAGTACATGGCGCTCACGCCCGGCACGCCGATGCGCGACATCACCGTCGACACCGTGTTCCTCGGATCCTGCACCAACGGCCGCATCGAGGACCTGCGCCTCGCCGCGTCCGTGCTGGAGGGCCGGCACGTCGCCGACGGGGTGCGCATGCTCGTGGTCCCCGGCTCCGCCCGCGTCCGGCTCCAGGCCGAGGAGGAGGGCCTCGACAAGGTGTTCCTCGACTTCGGCGCCGAGTGGCGCGCCGCAGGCTGCTCGATGTGCCTCGGCATGAACCCCGATCAGCTGAAGCCGGGGGAACGCGCCGCGTCGACCTCGAACCGCAACTTCGAGGGCCGCCAGGGCAAGGGCGGACGCACGCATCTCGTGTCGCCCGCCGTCGCCGCCGCCACGGCCATCACCGGCCACCTGTCCGCCCCCGCCGACCTCTGATCCCGAGGAGAACGAGAATCATGGAGAAGTTTTCCAGCCACGTCGGCGTGCCCGTGCCGCTGCGCCGCAGCAACGTCGATACCGACCAGATCATCCCCGCCGTCTACCTCAAGCGGATCACCCGTACCGGCTTCGAGGACGGGTTGTTCTCCGCCTGGCGCAACGATCCGGAGTTCGTCCTCAACCAGGACGCCTTCCGCAACGGCTCGATCCTGATCCCCGGCCCGGACTTCGGCACCGGTTCCTCGCGTGAGCACGCGGTGTGGGCGCTGCAGAACTACGGCTTCAAGGTCATCATCGGGTCGCGCTTCGGCGACATCTTCCGCAACAACGCCGGCAAGGCGGGCCTCGTCGTCGGCGTCGTCAGCCCGGACACCGTGCAGCAGCTGTGGGACTACATCGACGCCAACCCCGGCCAGGAGATCACGGTCGACCTCGTTGCGCGCACCATCACGCTGGGCGACGGCACCGAGATCGGGTTCGAGATCGACGACTTCACCCGCCACCGCCTGCTCGAAGGCCTCGACGACATCTCGATGACGCTTCAGCACGAAGGCGACATCTCCGCCTACGAGGCGACTCGTCTCGCGTTCAAGCCGAAGACGCTGCCGGCGAGGACCGCCGACACCATCGCCTGACCCACCCCGTCGCGCGCGGCGCGGGCACCAGTGATCCTGGGCCCGCGCCGCGCTCGCGTTTCCGGCGCCCGACGACAGCCCCGGTCAGTCCATGCTGGGCGTCGGCAGCATCGGGTCGTTGACCTCCTCGGTCGCGTCGTCGGCCGCGGAGGGCAGAGTTGTCAGCATCGTGCGCAGATGACGTAGGGGCGTCGGGTCGTCATCGACGCGCAGATCCACCTCCGTGAGGGGAGGGAACACGTCCTCGAAGGCATTGTTGACCACCCGCAGGGCGGCGCTCTGCTGGCCCCTCCTGTCCCCGCCTGCCTCCTGCGCGGCCTCCAGCGCGGCCAGCAACCGCGACGTGAACGTCCCGGGCGGCGGGTCGGCGAGCACCCGGTTCATCTCCTCGACGACGTGGGGCCCGCTGAGGTAGTTGCCGAGGACGACGTAGCGGGGTCCCTCAAAGGTGCCGGCCCAAGCGGTGCAGCGGTCCCCGGTCCACACGGCCGTCCGTCCGTGGACGTCGACGATGCCCACCTGACGGAAGCCGAAGTACTCGTCCTCCCGTGCCAGTTGCTCGATGACCTGCTCGGGGGCCAGCCCCACACGCAGCAGCGCGAGGCCGCGCGCCCGGAAGCGCTGGTTGGTGTAGGCCTGCGTCACGATCGCGCCGACGCGCGGCGCGATCGCGGGTACTGCAGCGCCCACCGCAAGGGACCTCGAGGCCGTCGCGACGCCGAGTTTTGTCCCGTCGCCGGAGAGCGCAACGACCGAGTACGTCATGGGGAGTCACCCGAACCTTCCGTGCACCAGAGGGCCGCCGGACGGCGACCCGGGCCAGAGACAGCCTGCCACGGTTTACGGTTACGTTTCGATGACGATTGCCGCGAGGGCCTGTCCGATGACCCCCTCACCGGCGCAGGATGAATGTCCGTCCAGTCGCAGAGAGTGCGCCGCGCGGGTACCCGCCCCCGACGAGCTCTCGCCCGGGCATATCGCCCACTGCATCCGTGCCGGCGAGCGCGTGCCGACGGGCGAAGACGCCGGGCCGGAGAACGACGCTAGCCGTGCGCCGGCCCGACTCTCGCTAGCGTGACCCGCATGAGTGGATTCGAAGGCATCCCGACCGAGGCCGTGGAGTTCTACGAGGCCCTGGAACTCGACAACTCGCGGGACTGGTGGACGGCCCACCGGGAGCTGTACGACACGGCGGTGCGTGGGCCGATGGAGGCGCTGGCCGCGTCGCTCGAGGAGGAGTTCGGCGACGCGAAACTATTCCGCCCGTACCGCGACTTGAGGTTCTCGCAGGACAAGTCCCCCTACAAGACCCACCAGGGAGTCGTCGTCGCCACGGCGCCCGGAATGGGATGGTACGTCCAGGTCAGCGCGGAGGGGCTGATGACCGCGGCCGGATGGTACTCCGGCACGCCCGGGCAGGTCGCAAGCTTCCGGGAGTCGCTGGAAGACGAGGACGCCGGCACGGGTCTGGCCCGGATCATCGACACGCTCCGGGCCGAGGGGCGCGTGGTCGAGGGCGACCGCCTCAAGACCCGCCCCCGCGGGGTCGACGCGGACCATCCGTTCCTCGACCTGCTGCGGTACAAGACGTTGCGCGTGCAGCGCCAGCACGGGACCCCGCCCTGGATGCCGACCCCCGAGGCGTCGGCGCGGGTGCGTGGGGAATGGCGCGCCTACCGGCCCTTGATGGACTGGCTGTCCGCCCATGTGGGGGAGGGGTGACGCCCCGCCCCGTCCGTGGGATTCCTGGGGGAATCTCAGGGGATTCTTAGCGCAGAACTCTTGTGCCGGGCGCTCTGCAGGCGTCTACTTGTAGGTACGCGGAAGACGCTGGAGGCGAGGACCTTCGGGAGAAGCAACCAGTGGACGAAGCGGTCATGTGGTTTCCGGATGTATTGCCGACGATCATCGCCGACACCCGCCGAGACGGACGGGTAGGTCTCAGAGCCACGTGAGTCCGGGAGCCGTCCTCCCCCGAACAATTTCGCGAAGGCCGGGCATGGCTTAAATGCCCGGCCTTCGTCTGTTCCGGCCTTCCCTACGTGTCACGCGGCGGGCACCGGTTCGGTCGGGGGCGTCGGATCCCCGGCAGTCTCCGGGGCCAGAACGTGCTCGTCGACGACGCGCTGCGGGACCCGCAGCGCCACGATCGAGGTGGACACCAGCATCACGACGACCGCGCCCACGAAGACCGTGGGGATGCCGAACCTCTCCGCCACCTGACCGCCGACGACCGCTCCGAGCGGCATCGCGCCGAAGGCGACGACGCGGGCCGCGCCCTGGACCCGGCCGAGCAGGTGTTCCTCGACCAGCCGGGGGCGCAGCGAGCCCCCGATCACGTTGCCCGTGATGACGCAGACGCCGACGCACACGAGGAACGCCGCCAAGGCCCACGCCGTGGGATAGAGGAGCGGGATGAACGTGAGCAGCGCGGCCGTCGCCCAGCCGATCACCATGACGCGCATCTCGGGGAAGCGCGACGCCAGCGGCCCGGCGAGGACGCTCCCGATCAGTCCGCCCACCGGCATGGCCAGCAGTACCAGTGACCACACCTGCGGCGTGAGCCCGCCCGCGGAGTCCGGGCCCACCATCCAGAGCACGAAGAGCGCAGTCAGGGCGGTCGACGCGAAGTTGAACAGCCCCGCGGCGATGAGCATCGGCCGCAGCACCCGGTGTCGCGACACGAGCCGCAGGCCCTCGGTCAGATCCCCGCGCAGTGAGGCGGGGCTGTCGGGAGCGTCGGTGCGGCGCGGTGCGAAGGACCCCCGGAGCCCGAGGCCGAGCACCACGATCGCCACGACGACCACGAGCGCGGGAATGCCGGCGACCCAGGCGGCTCCTACCGCGACGAGCGCGCCCGCCAGGGGCGGTCCGACGAAGCCGTTGGCGACCTGTTCCGTGGCGAGGAGTTGTGAGTTGGCCGTCCTCAGGGCGGAAGCCTCACGCCCGACGAGGGCGGGGACCTGCGCCTGCGCCGCCAGATCGGAGAACACCTCGGTGAACCCGTAGCCGAGGGAGAGGGCGACCAGCCACCAGACGGTGAGTGAGTCCGTGAAGGCGAGGGTCGCGACCCCGGCGAGCATCGCGGCCCGGAACCCAAGTGCGACGAGGCGGGTGCGACGGCGGTCCCACCGGTCCACCAGCACTCCTGCCGGGATGCCGGCGAGCAGCCACGGCAACCAGACCGCGGCCGTCAGGAGCCCGATGAGGGCGGGCGAGCGGGTCAGCGTCACCGCGATGAGCGGCACGCCGGTGGCGACCACGCCGTCTGCGAGGTTCGTCAGGCCGACGGTGGTCAGATGTGTGCGGAACCTGCGGTCACGTCCCGGTGCGGCCATGGAACCCTCCAATACAATGGTGCATAACGAGCTATGCAAAGTTTTCTCTGCAAAGGTATCTCTGCAACATGTCCGAGCGCAAGCCCCCGTCCCGTCCCGCGACGTCCCAGCAGATCAAGGCGTTCGCCCATCCGCTGCGGATGGAGCTCTACCGCCTCATCGGCGACCAGGGGCAGGCGACCGCCAGCGGCCTCGCCCGGGATACCGGGGAGAGCACGGGGCAGACCAGCTACCACTTGCGCCAACTGGCCAAGTACGGCTTCATCGAGGAGGTTCCCGGGGAGGGGACCGGCCGGGAGCGGTGGTGGCGCGCCGTCGGGTTCACCGTCGACCAGCTGGACGAGCCGGATCCACACACCATCCGCACCCTCAACCGGTGGATGATCGACAACCAGGTCGACACGTTGCACGCCGGCCTCGAGGCGATTCAGGGCGACGCGGAGCCGTGGCGCGAGGCGAGCATGCTCCTCAGCTCGGCGGCCTGGCTGACCAGCGACGAACTGGCTGCCCTCAGCGAGGATCTGCTCGCCGTCCTCGACAGGCACTCGGCGGCGGCGAAGGCGCTGAGGAACGCCGACGGCCCCGCGCCCGGGCACCTGCCGGTCAGGCCGGGAGAGCGCCGCACGCGCATCTTCATCAGCGCCATGCCTCAGCCCGGCCATGACGAGGGAGGAAGCAAGTGACGTCCGAGCGCCTCGTCGAACGCCCCGGTGAACCGGACGGGCCCGGCGTCGAGAGGGTCGGCCGCGTGTGGCGCATCCGGTCCTTCGCCGCCGCCCAGCAGGTGCTGCGCGCCAGGCACGCCACGACGCAGGCCGGCTTCACGGCCGAGGCCATCCCCAAGGGGTACCTCCAGCATCACCCCATCCTCATGTCGGACGGCCCGATGCACGACGAGCAGCGCAAGAAGGTGGCGCGCTTCTTCGCACCCGCAGTCGTGACCAGGCGTTACGAGGAGCAGATGGAACGCTGCGCCGACCGGCTCCTCGACGATGCGGGCGACGAGTTCCCGCTCGACGAACTCGCGCTCCACTACACCGTCGAGGTCACCGCGGAGGTCGTCGGACTCACGCAGTCCCCGCCGAAGAAGATGGCGAAGCGCCTGGTCACCTTCTTCAACCAGCCGCCGTTCGACATCACGAAGCCCAATCTCGGGCGGACCAACCTGCAGTGGGCCAAGGCCGCCTTCAACGGGCTCTTGCCCATTGCCCGGTTCCACCTGCGCGACGTGCGCCCGGCCATCAAGGCCAGGCGGAAGGCGCCGGCCGACGACATCATCAGCCACCTCATCGCCGAGGACTACACCGACCTCGACATCCTCGTCGAGTGCGTCACCTACGGCACCGCGGGGATGGTCACCACGCGCGAGTACGTCTGCATGGCGGCGATGCACCTGCTCCGCAACGACGCCCTCCGGGAGCGCTACCTCGTCGCGGAACGGCGGGAGCGCCATGCGATCCTCACTGAGATCATCCGCCTCGAGCCGGTCGTCGGCCACCACTACCGGCGCGTGCAGGAGCCCATCGAGGTCGGCGACGACGGTCAGACCCACACCCTCGAGCCCGGCGACCTCGTCGACGTCCACGTCCGCGCGACCAACGCCGACCCCTCCGCCGTCGGCGACGATCCGCTCCAACTCGACCACTGCCGGAAGACCGCCCCGGGCGTCGACGCCGCGGGACTGAGCTTCGGCGACGGCGCCCACAAATGCCCGGGCCAGCCGCTGGCGGTCCTCGAGGCGGACGTCCTCCTCACCAGGCTGCTGCGCCGCAACCCCAGCGTCGAGCGCGAACCCGACGTCGGCTGGGACGACCTCATCGCCGGCTACTGGCTCCGAGGCTTCGTACTGCGACTCGACGCCTGACCCGCCGCCGGGCTGACATGATGGGGCGCATGATCCCTCCCGCCACCACGGGCAAGCCCTGGCGCCGCCGGCTCCGCAGCGTCAACCACGAGCCCGCGCCGTGGGTCTACCACACGATCGCGCACCTGGCCAACGCGGCGCTGTCCCTGCTGGGCCGGCGCCACTGGGTGGGGCAGGAGCACATCCCGCGGGAGGGGGCCGCGATCGTCGTGGCCAACCACATCTCCAACGCGGACCCGGTCATCCTCGGTGAGTACCTCATCTGGGGCGGCCGGTGGCCGCGGTTCCTCGGCAAGGCCGACATCTGGAAGATCCCAGTCCTCGGCTGGGTGGCACGCCAGTGCGAGCAGATCCCGGTCCACCGCGGCACCACGCGGGCCCGGGACTCGCTCGTCCACGCCGAGCGCGCGCTGCGCAAGGGACAACTCGTCGCCATCTACCCCGAGGGAACGATCACGGCCGACCCGGACACGTGGCCCATGACCGGCCGCCGCGGCGCCGCCCGGCTCGCTCTCACCTCGGGCGTGCCGGTCATCCCGGTCGCCCAGATGGGGGCGCAGCTCATCCTCGGCCAGAAGCAGCTCGACTGGCGGCGGATCATCGGCAGACGCCGCGACCTCCACCTCGTCGCGGGGCCGCCGATCGATCTCAGTCGATACGAGGGCGTCGAGCCGACCACGCAGGTCCAGGACGAGGTGACCGAACTGTTCCTCGACGTCATCACCGGGATGGTGGCCGAACTCAAGGGCGAGCAGCCGCCCGACGGACGCTTCGACATCCGCGTGGGGAGGAGGGTCCCCAGGGCGCACGGGGCCGACCAGTAGACTCACGCACGCAGCATCCCTAGGAGGACCCGTGAGTGACCGCATCCGCGTCGCGCTGATCTTCGGCGGCCAGTCATCCGAGCACGGCATCTCGTGCCTGACGGCGGCCAGCGTGCTCAAGGCGATCGACCGCGGCCGCTACGACGTCGTCGGCGTCGGCATCACCCGCTCCGGGCGCTGGACCCAGGTCCCCCTCGACGTCATCGCCGCCTACACCATCGTCGACGGCCACGTCCCCGAGGTCGCCGAGCCACGGCACGACGCCGTGTGGATGGTCGGGGAACAGGGCTGCGAGGTCGCGAGCCGCGACGGAGAAAAGCTCGTCGACATCAACGGCGTCGACGTCGCATTCGCACTGCTCCACGGCCCGTTCGGCGAGGACGGCACCATCCAGGGGATGTTCGAGCTCATGGGCATCCGCTATGTCGGCAGCGGCGTCGCCGCCTCGGCCGTCGGCATGGACAAGCACTTCATGAAGGTCGCGTTCGAGGCGGCAGGCATGCCGGTGTGGCCGTACGTCGCCGCCTCCCGGCACCGCTTGCGGCACCACCGGGCCGACGTCGTCCGGGAGATCGACGAACGCCTCACCTACCCTCTGTTCGTCAAGCCCGCCCGCGGCGGATCCTCGCTGGGCATCTCCCGCGTCGCCGACCCCTCCGAGCTCGACGCGGCCATCGACGAGGCCCAGCGGTTCGACCCGAAGATCGTCGTCGAGCAGGGCTTCGTCGGGGCGCGCGAGCTGGAGGTCGCGGTGCTCGGCGACCCGGCGGCCCCCGACGGCTGCGCGGTCTCCGACGTCGGCGAGATCCGCGTGCAGGCCGCCCACGGCTTCTACGACTTCGAGGCGAAGTACATCGACGAGGCGGGCGCCGCCCTCGACGCCCCGGCCGACATCCCCGCGGAGCTGAGCGACCGGCTCAAGGACCTGGCCAGGCAGGCCTTCCACGCCGTGGACGCCGAGGGCCTCGTCAGGGCCGACTTCTTCGTCACCGACGACGGCGCCTTCATCAACGAGGTCAACACCATGCCCGGGTTCACGAAGATCTCCATGTACCCGGCGCTCTGGCAGGCGGCAGGCATGACCTACCCAGAACTGATCGGGCGGCTCATCGACCTCGCGCTGGAACGCCCGGTGGGGCTGCGCTGACGTGACGGGCGAGTTCGAACTCATCGACAGGATCACCCGCGGCCTCGTGGCCCGCGACGACGTCGTCCTGTCCGTCGGCGACGACGCGGCGGTTCTGGCGCTCAGTGGCCACGCCGTCGTCACCACCGACGTGCTCATCGAGAACGTGCACTTCAAGCGCCAGTGGTCGCCGGCACGGGCGGTCGGACGCAAGGCCGTCGCGGTCAACGTGTCCGACGTCGAAGCCATGGGCGCGCGCCCGAGCGCCGTCGTCGTTGCACTGGCCTTCCCGAAGGACCTGGACCAGGCGTGGGTGGAGGAGTTCGAGGCGGGCGCGCGCGAGGAGTGCGATCGCGCGGGTGTCAGCCTCGTCGGAGGAGACCTGTCGTCGTCGGCCGTCATCGCCGTGTGCGTCACGGCCATCGGCGACCTGGGCGGCCGCGCAGCGGTCACCCGCTCGGGCGCGCTCCCCGGGGACCTCGTCGCCGTCTGCGGCAGGCTCGGCTGGGCCGCGGCCGGGCTGGCCGTGCTGCAGCGTGGCTTCGGATCGCCCAAGGACATGGTGGCCGAGCAGCAGACGCCCACCGTCCCCTACGGGCAGGGAGTCGTCGCCTCGCGGGCCGGGGCCACGGCGATGCTCGATGTCTCCGACGGACTCCTCGCGGACCTCGGCCACATCGCCGACTCCAGCGGCGTCGTCATCGACCTCGACACCGGGCTGTTCGCCGTGCCCGACGGTGTCGCGCGCGTCGCGGCGGCCACCGGCAAGCCCGGCATCGGGTTCGTGCTCGCCGGGGGAGAGGACCACGCGCTCGCGGCCGCGTTCCCCGCCGGAACGGATCTGCCGGAGGGGTGGGTCCGGGTCGGGGAAGTCAAGGCAGGAGACCCGGCCGTGCTCGTGGACGGACACGCCTTCGACGGCAGCCGGGGCTGGGACCACTTCGCCTGACGCGCGATCGTCCACCCGGCCGGGCGAAATACCGGTCTTCGGCTCCTCCTGGGCTACCTTGGACGACATGGCGTCCCGCGGATCTTCCCCAACCCGGAGCGCCAGCACCGCGAAGAAGACGACGGCTGCTGCGCGTTCCCGCTCGACACCGGCCCCCCGGAAAAACCAGGCCGCCTCGAGGAAGTCCGGATCCAACCGGTCCGGCTCCACCTCGAAGCGCACGCCGGCCCGCAAGCCCGCCGGCCCGGGCCTGTTGACGCGCGCCGGCACGGCGATCCTCCGGGGGATCGGCGCCACCTGGCGCGGTCTGGCCGGCGGCGCCGGCTGGGTGGCGCGCAGCATCGGCGGAGCCGACCGCGACGTCGACCCGGCGATGCGACGCGACGGCTGGGGCCTGGTGCTCCTGATCCTCGGCGTCGGTGTGGCCGCCCGCTTCTGGTTCGCGCTACCGGGGCCCGTGGGCCAGGCGATCGGCGACAGCATCTCGACCGTGTTCGGTTCCCTGTCGGTCGTCGTGCCGGCGGTCCTGCTCTACGGCGCGTGGCGCGTGTTCCGCCACCCGCACGACGTCGAGTCGGCGCCCCGCACCGGTCTCGGCTGGGTGCTCATCACGCTCGGCGTCCTGGGACTGGTCAACATCGGCCGGGGCATGCCCACTCCCGCGGACATGCCCGCGCTCCGCGAGGCGGGCGGCGTCGTCGGCCACGTGGCCTCGAGCCTGCTCGTCGACCTGGCGACCGTCTGGGTGGCGGTCCCCGTCCTCGTCATCGCGACCCTCGCCGGGATCCTGCTGGTCATCGGCCGTCCGCTGCGCGACATCGCCTCGGGTGCGAAGGAGGCGCTGTCGGCGCTCGTCGAGTCCGAAGGCGCCCGTGAGAGGCAGCCGGAGCTCAAGCTCGGCGTCGACGTGCCCTACGACACCCCGCTCATCGAGGACCCGGTCGACGAGGAGCTCGAGGAGAGCGTCTACGAGCCAGAACAGCACGACGACTACCTCGTTCCCGAGCCCGAGGCCAGGCAGGTGCCCGGCAGGCCCAGGGACGAGCCCGCCCGCGACCTCGAGCCCCCGGCGCACACCCCGCCCCCCGCACGGGCCGAGCAGCTGGAACTCAGCGGCGACGTCGTCTACGCGCTCCCGGAGGACCGCGTCCTCGCGCCGGGCACCAGGCCCAAGGCGCGCACCGAGGCGTCGGACCGGATCGTGCGGCAGCTCGGCGACGTGCTCCGCGAGTTCGAGATCGACGCCCGCGTCACCGGCTACACGCGCGGACCGACGGTCACCCGCTACGAGGTCGAACTGGGCTCGGCGATCAAGGTCAGCAAGGTCACCGGCCTTGCGGACAACATCGCCTACGCCGTCGGCTCCAACGAGATCCGCATCCTCACGCCCATCCCGGGCAAGTCCGCCATCGGCATCGAGATCCCCAACTCGGACAAAGAGGTCGTCTCCCTCGGCGACGTCCTGCGGTCCTCCAAGGCGAAGAACGACCACCACCCGCTCACCGTCGGCCTGGGCAAGGACGTCGAGGGCGGCCACGTCGTGGCGAACATGGCCAAGATGCCGCACCTGCTCGTGGCCGGCGCGACCGGGTCCGGCAAGTCCAGCTTCATCAACTCGCTCATCACCTCGATCATGATGCGGGCCACCCCGGACGAGGTGCGCCTCCTCCTGGTCGACCCGAAGCGCGTCGAGTTGAATCACTACGAGGGCATCCCGCACCTCGTCACGCCGATCATCACCAACCCGAAGAAGGCCGCGGAGGCACTCGCCTGGGTCGTGCGGGAGATGGACATGCGCTACGACGACCTGGCGGCCTTCGGGTTCCGGCACGTGGACGACTTCAACAAGGCCGTCCGTGCCGGCCAGGTCAAGGTCCCCGAGGGATCGGAGCGCGTCCTCGCCCCCTACCCGTATCTGCTGGTGGTCGTCGACGAGCTCGCCGATCTCATGATGGTCGCGCCCCGGGACGTGGAGGAGTCGGTCGTGCGGATCACCCAGCTCGCGCGTGCCGCGGGCATCCACCTGGTGCTGGCCACGCAGCGGCCCTCCACCGACGTCGTGACCGGCCTCATCAAGGCCAACGTGCCCTCCCGGTTGGCCTTCGCGACGTCCTCGATGACCGACTCGCGCGTCATCCTCGACCAGCCGGGCGCCGAGAAGCTCGTCGGCAAGGGTGACGGGTTGTTCCTCCCCATGGGGGCGGGCAAGCCCATCCGCGTCCAGGGGGCCTGGGTCAACGAGTCCGAGATCCGTGAGGTCGTGGCGTTCGTCTCCACGCAGCTGCAGCCCAACTACCGCGACGACGTCACCGCCGGCGGAGGCGCCGAGAAGAAGGTCGTCGACGACATCGGCGACGACATGGACCTCGTCCTCGACGCCTGCCGGCTCGTGGTCGAGCTCCAGCTCGGGTCCACGTCCATGCTGCAGCGCAAGCTGCGCGTGGGGTTCGCCAAGGCCGGCCGGCTCATGGACATCCTGGAGAGCCGCGGCGTCGTCGGGCCCTCGGAGGGGTCGAAGGCGCGCGAGGTGCTCGTCAAGGCTGAGGACCTCGACGAGGTCTTGGCCAATCTGGCCGCAGGATAGGGATAATGGGCGGGACATGACTGGCACACATACCGTCCACATCGCATCCCTCGGCTGCGCACGCAACGACGTCGACTCCGAGGAACTCGCCGCCCGGCTCGAACTGGGAGGCTTCCGTCTGGTCGACGACGCGGACGACGCCGAGACCGTGGTGGTCAACACCTGCGGCTTCATCGAGCAGGCCAAGCAGGACTCCATCAACACGCTCCTCGAGGCGGCGGAACTCAAGGACGCCGGCCACGTACGGTCCGTGGTGGCCGTCGGCTGCATGGCCGAGCGCTACGGCGCGCAGCTCGCGGATGAACTCCCCGAGGCCGACGCCGTGCTCGGCTTCGACGACTACGCCGACATCGCCGACAGGCTCCGCGGGATCCTCGACGGCGAACGGCACATCTCCCACGTGCCGCGGGACCGCCGGCAGCTGCTGCCGCTCACCCCGTCCGCGCGGCCCGGCGCCGCCGGGGGAGTCGCGGTGCCGGGGCATGCGCCGCTGCCGGACGGGCTCGCCCCCGCGACCGGCCCGCGAACGCTCCGCCGGCGTCTGGGCGGAGGCCCTTCGGCGTCGCTGAAGATCGCGTCCGGCTGTGACCGGCGCTGCGCGTTCTGCGCCATCCCCTCGTTCCGGGGGTCCTACCTGTCGCGGCCCGTCGAGGAACTGGAGGCCGAGGCCCGCTGGCTGGTCGAGCAAGGCGTCCGCGAGCTCTTCCTCGTGTCCGAGAACACCTCGTCCTACGGCAAGGACCTCGGCTCCGACCACCGGCTCGAAACCCTGCTGCCGAGGCTGGCGCGCGTCGACGGCCTGGACTGGATCCGCGTGTCCTACCTGCAGCCCGCTGAGATCCGGCCGGGCATGCTCGAGGCGATGCTCGCCACCGACAAGGTGGTCCCGTACTTCGACCTCAGCTTCCAGCACGCGTCCCGCAGCGTCCTGCGCGCCATGCGGCGCTTCGGCGACGCCGGCAGCTTCCTCGACCTCATCGGCCGCATCCGCGCGGAAGCCCCGGACGCAGGCATCAGGAGCAACGTCATCGCCGGGTTCCCTGGGGAGACCGAGGAGGACGTGCAGATCCTGCGCTGCTTCATCATCGAGGCCCAACTGGACGTCATGGGTGTGTTCGGCTACTCCGACGAGGAGGGAACCGAAGGCGTCGGCCTGCGCGGGCACCTCTCCGACGACGAGATCGAAGACCGTCGCGCCTCACTGTCGGATCTGGCACTCGAGGTCTGCGAGGCGCGCGCCGCGGACCGGGTCGGAGACGATATCGTCGTACTCGTCGAGAGTGTCGACGACGGAGTCGTCGGCCGCGCGATGCACCAGGGGCCGGAGACCGACGGTGTGGTCACACTCGACCATGACGCCGCCGTCGGCGACCTGGTGACGGCGCGGGTGGTGGACTCGATCGGAATCGATCTGAAGGCGGAGGCGACGTGACCGAACCCCGAAGGGCAACTGACAAGCCGAGCAACTGGAACGTGCCCAACGTCCTGACGGTAATCCGGATCTTCCTGGTCCCCGTCTACGTGGTGCTGATGTTCATGGGCCCCGAGGACATGGGCTGGCGGCTGGCCGCCACCATCGTGTTCGTGGTGGCGATGCTCACGGATCTCGCGGACGGGTACATCGCCCGGTCGCGGAACCTCGTGACCGACTTCGGAAAACTGTGGGACCCGGTCGCCGACAAGGCGCTCACTGGCGCCGCGTTCGTGTCGCTGAGTATCTATGACTGGCCGATGGACATCGAGGGCGGCCTGCCCTGGTTCTTCACCATCATCATTCTCGTGCGCGAATGGGGCATCACCTGGGTGCGGGCGGCGATCGCGAAGTACGGGATCATGGCGGCCAACAAGGGCGGCAAGGCCAAGACCCTCACCCAGACGCTCGCCCTGATCCTGTTCAGCTTCGGTCTGCCGTTCCTGCCGGAGTGGCTCCAGATCGTCGCCTGGGTGCTGATGTGGGCGGCGCTCATTCTCACCGTCGTCACCGGCTTCGACTACCTCTGGAGCGCCTGGAAGATCCGCCGTGAGGGCAAGGCCGAGCAGGTAGGCTGAGCCGACGCAACGGACCGAGGAGGCTCCCGATGTCGCTGGCCGCCGACGTGATCAAGAAGATGGCCCACCGTGAGGTGACGCTCGCGACGTGCGAGTCGCTCACCGGCGGGGGAGTCGGGGCGGCCATCACTACCGTGCCGGGGGCCTCGGCCGTGTACCGCGGAGGGCTCATCACCTACGCCCGAGATCTCAAGAGCCGGCTGGCCGGCGTCGACGAGGAACTGATCCAGTCCGAGGGCGTCGTCAACGAGCTCACCGCCCTCCAGATGGCGGTCGGGGCGCAGAGCCGGTGCCTCGCGGACTGGGGGGTGGCCACCACCGGCGTCGCCGGGCCCACCGAGACCGACGGCGTCAAGGTCGGGACGGTGTGGTTCGCGGTCGTCGGACCACGGGTTGGCATGTCGCCGCCTCCGCAGTACACGGAGGTCAGGCACTTCGAGGGTGACCGGGAGGACATCCGCCGTGCCGCCACCGAGCACGTGTTCGAAATGCTGCTGCGCGTGCTGTAGGAGAGGTTCGGGAATTCTTCCGAGAACCCGGGAACAAAGTCCCCGTGATGTCGGTTGCACCGTCCGAGGGTGGGCACAGGGTCCGCCGGTAGGGACGTTGGCTGTGAAGACGATTCTGATTCGTAAGGTGATGGGCGAGACTCTCCGGGAACTCCGGATGTGCGCCGGCATGACCCTGCGAGAGGTCTCCGTCGCGAGCATGGTGTCCCTTGGATACCTCTCGGAGATCGAGCGCGGTCACAAGGAGGCGTCGAGCGAAGTGCTCTTCGCCGTCGCTTCGGCGTTGGACGTGTCGCTCTCGGAGCTCATGACCGCGATCAGCGGCAAGCTCGCGGCGCTGGAGGCCGAGCGGTCCGCGCGCGTGCCGGTGGCCGCCTGAGGCCCCCGGCGATCCACGTCCGTCAGTCGGCGTCGACGATATGCACGTCCACGCCGGCGTCGCGGAGCCGCTGAAGTTCGTCCTCGGGCGCCCCGGAGTCCGTGACGAGAGCCTGGATCTCCGTGATGTCGGCCATCTTCGCCAGGGTGGGGATGCCCACCTTCGAGGAGTCGACCGCGACGATCACCCGCTGTGAGCGTTCGATCATCGCGTAGTTGGTCCGCGCCTCGATCTCGTCGTGCGTGGTGAGTCCCTCTGCGACCGATATGCCGTCGACGCCGATGACCGCAGTGCCGACGTTGACCAGCTTCATCGTCTGTTCCGCGAGCGAGCCGACCAGTTCCAGCGAGTTCGGCCTCAGCACCCCTCCCGCGATGAGGACCCGGTCCTGACCGAGTTCCGCGGCCTCGAGGCCGATGCTGACGGAGTTGGTGATGATCGTCAGGTCGTCGCGGGACCGGAGGGCGCGGAGCACCTCGGCGGTCGTCGTGCCACCTGTCAGCCCGATCGCGTGTTTGCCCGCGGGAATGAGGCCGGCCACCACGGCTGCGATGCGGCGCTTCGCCTCCTGGTTGCGCCCGTCGCGGAGGCGGACCGGCAACTCACGGTTTCCCTTCACCGGACGCGCCCCGCCGTGGGTGCGTTCCAGCAGCCCTTGCGAGGCGAGGACGGCGACGTCCCGACGGATCGTCGCCGGGGAGGCGTGGAGGGACTCGGCGAGTTGGGTCAGGGCCATGGGGCCCCTGTCGTTCAACATCGCCAGGAGCGCCACCATCCGGTCCGAACGCTTGTGTGACGGGACTCCAGGTGCGTTCATGACAGTGCTCCACTCGCTCGGGGGCTCGACCGCTGATCAGTTCTGCTCATGATACTGCGCGGCTGACGCGGCGAAACGATCAGTCCAGGCGCCAACTGTGCAGGATGGCCGGCGGGGGCCGGGGCGGGTACGGTGGCTGCGTGCGAGAGGTCGAGTTGTGGCGCCGGATGGACGAGGTCCTGCCCGATGGCTATGCGGCCGTGTGGGCCGATCAGGTCGTACTCGCCGACCTGGGAGGGCGCACGGTGCGGGACGCGCTCGTAGCCGGACAGCCCTGCAAGAAGGTCTGGCGCGCGGTGTGGCGGCAGTTGGAACTGCCCGACGTTCTGAGGTGAATGACACTCGCGTGTCGCTGTCAATCGAACGGATGTTCGGCTAGCCTGGGGGGTAGTTCTCCACAGCGGGCGACACGGACGGGAAAACGTCGGTGCCGCTGCCTAGAGTGACGATGACAGTTCACCTGGCCGTTCTCCGGTCCAGTCAGAGAGGAATCCCCATGGCCGTTGCGGACCGTACCAAGGCTCTAGAGGCTGCGCTGGCCCAGATCGAGAAGGCTCACGGCAAGGGCTCCGTGATGCGTCTCGGCGAGGGCGTGCGCCAGCCCATCGACGTGATCCCCACGGGATCGGTGGCACTCGATGCGGCGCTCGGCATCGGCGGGCTGCCACGCGGCCGGATCGTCGAGATCTACGGCCCCGAGTCCAGCGGTAAGACCACCGTGGCGCTCCATGCCATCGCCAACGCACAGCGCGACGGCGGCATCTGTGCCTTCATCGACGCCGAGCACGCGCTGGACCCGGACTATGCGCAGAAGCTGGGCGTCAACACCGACGAGCTGCTCGTGTCCCAGCCGGACAACGGCGAGCAGGCACTCGAGATCGCGGACACTCTGGTCCGGTCGGGGGCCCTGTCGCTCATCGTCGTGGACTCCGTCGCGGCTCTCACGCCGCGCGCGGAGATCGAGGGCGAGATGGGGGACTCCCACGTGGGACTCCAGGCCCGGCTGATGTCCCAGGCGCTGCGCAAGATGACCGGCGCGTTGAAGTCCAGCAACACCACGGCCATCTTCATCAACCAGCTGCGCGAAAAGATCGGCGTGATGTTCGGCAGCCCGGAAACCACCACCGGTGGCCGGGCGCTCAAGTTCTACTCCTCGGTCCGCATGGACGTCCGGCGCATCGAGACCCTCAAGGACGGCACCGAGATGGTGGGCAACCGCACCCGGGTCAAGGTCGTCAAGAACAAAGTGGCCCCGCCCTTCAAGCAGGCCGAGTTCGACATCATCTACGGACAGGGGATCTCGCGGGAGGGCAGCCTCATCGACATGGGTGTGGACGCCGGCATCATCCGCAAGGCGGGAGCCTGGTTCACCTACGAGTCGGACCAGTTGGGGCAGGGCAAGGAGAACGCCCGCAACTTCCTGCGCAACAACCCGGATGTCGCAGCCGAGATCGAACGTCGCGTCCGGTTGCACCTCGGGGTGGACAAGGCCGAGGTCCCCGAGGGCGTGAACCCAGAAACCGGTGAAGTTGACTTCTGACCCGGAGCGGGCCACCCAGCTCGAGGTCGCCCGCAAGATCGCCCTGGACCAGCTCAACGTCCGTCAACGGTCTGTCCATGAGCTGCGCACGGCCATGGCCAAGCGCAACGTGCCCGAGGATGTGGCCGAGGAGGTTCTCGGCCGCTTCCGGGAAGTCGGTCTCGTCGACGATGCCGCGTTCGCCGCCTCCCTGACGGCGTCCCGCTCCGAGTTCGGTCTGCGTGGCAGCCGCCGGATCCGGCAGGAACTGCAGCAGAAGGGAGTGGACCGGGAGGTCGCCGACGAGGTCCTCTCGTCACTCACCCGGGAGGACGAGAGGGACGCGGCGCTGAGGCTCGCCGAGCGGCGGGCGCGGTCCATGAGCGGGCTGGAGCCCCACGTGGCGCGTCGCCGGCTCATGGGCGTCCTGGCCCGCCGAGGCTTTCCATCGGGCATCGTCACCTCCGTTACCGACGAGGTCCTCGAGCGGTCGGAGGACCCTCTGGACTGAGCGCGGGCCGGTTGAGTTTTCCACAGGGCAGGAATAGGCTCGGCGGCAAGGTCTCCGGACCCCGCATAAACCCGTCGCCCGGTTCGTCCGGGCGCATCGAATGACACTAGGCCAGTGGCTCCGGTCGCTGTGTGAATCTCTCGTGGCGGCAGCGCGCCGTCGCGCTTGCCCGACCCTCGGGTCTGGCGTGTCTTCCTTGCGGTGTGTGCGGTGCGCCCGGTGACCGTCAGGTTCACATGAGGAGGAGACGGCATGCCCCAGATCGGATGGATCGTCGCAGGCGTGGCCGTCATCGGCGTGGTCGTCCTGTCCTGGCTGCTGTGGCGCGCCACGGCGAGGACCCAGGCCGAACGCGACAGATGGGAGCGGCGGTCCCGGGCGGACATGGCATCGATCAGGGAGTCCGCGCAGGTGGCGGCCGACGCGATGCGCGCCGACGCTGAGCGGCTCCTCGTCCAGGCCCAGGAGCGCGCCCGCGAGGCAATGGAGGACGTGGAGCGGCGTCGCGCCGAGATGGAGACCTCGCTCACCTCGCAGCGCAATGAGCTCCGCGAGGGCCGGGCGGCCCAGGAACGTCGCGAGTCCCGGCTGCACGAACGCGAGGATCGCGTCGCGGCCGAGGCGGAGGGGCTGGAGGCCCGGGCCCAGCGGTTGGAGAGCCAGCGGGTCAATCTGCACGAGCAGCGCGAGGCCCTCCGGGCCGAGCGCGACCAGGTTCACACCGAACTCGAGCGCGTCGCGAACCTCACGGTCGCCGAGGCGCGCACCGAGGTCCTGGCGGAGGCGGAGCGCCAGGCGAAGCTCACGGCGACGGCGCTGGCACGGGACATCGAGAGCACCGCGAAACGGGAGGCGGACTCGCTGGCCCGATCCGTCATCGTCACCGCCATCCAACGCGTCGCCTCGGAGCAGACCACCGAGTCGGTAGTGTCAACGGTCGACCTGCCCAGCGACGATATGAAGGGCCGGATTATCGGCCGCGAGGGCAGGAACATCCGCGCTTTCGAGCAGATCACGGGCGTCAACGTCCTCATCGACGACACCCCCGAGTCCGTCCTCCTGAGCAGCTTCGACCCCGTCCGCCGCGAGACCGCCCGGCTGACGCTTGTCGATCTCGTCGCCGACGGCAGGATCCATCCGGCGCGGATCGAGGAGGTGTTCGAGCGCAACGAGCGCCGTATCCACGAGCGAATCGAGCGGGCGGCGGAGGACGCGCTGGCGGAGGTCGGCATCGTGGACCTGCATCCGGACCTCATCCCCACCCTCGGCGCTCTGGCCTACCGCACCTCATACGGGCAGAACGTGCTGCGTCACCTCGTCGAGTGCGCCCACCTCGCGGGGGTGATGGCGGCCGAGCTCGGCCTCGACGTCGCACAATGCAAGCGAGCCGCGTTCCTCCACGACATCGGCAAGGCCCTCACGCACGAGGTCGAGGGGCCGCATGCCCTCATCGGGGCGGAGCTACTGCGTCGCCACGGCGAGAACGAGGACGTCGTGCACGCCGTGGAAGCCCACCACAACGAGGTCGAGCCCCGGACGGTCGAAGCCATCCTCACTCAGGCGGCCGACGCGATCTCGGGGTCGCGTCCGGGGGCCCGCCGGGAGTCGCTCGAGGCCTACGTCGAGCGCATGGAGAACCTCGAGGGGATCGCCACAGCGCACGAGGGCGTCCTGCGCGCCTACGCCATGCAGGCGGGACGCGAAGTGCGCATCATGGTGTCCCCGGACCACGTCGACGATGCCGGCGCCCACGCACTGGCGCGAGACATCGCCGCCGAGGTCGAGCGGAACCTCAGCTACCCGGGCCAGATCAAGATCACGGTGGTGCGGGAATCGCGCGCCACCGAGACCGCCCACTGACCCGGGCCGGGGCTCAGGAGACTCGGAACCCCCATACGGAGCGGGACGTCTCGCCCGGCTCCAGGACGATGAGACCGTCATGGGTGGGCCCTTCGTTGAACGCGTCGGGTCCGCAGGTCATGGGTTCGACAGCGAGCGCGATGCGGTCCGGGTGGGTGTAGACCTGGCCCCAGGGGAGCGTTTCGTCAGCCCACAGCGTGACCGTGTGGTCGCCGGTGCTCAACGAGAGCTCCCAGGGGCCCTCGACGCCCGCCAGCGCGGTGTCGAACCAGGTGTCGCCAATGGCCCGGGTCTCGCGGAAGTCGTGCTCGGCGGTGACGTCGGCGAGTTCGATCGGCAGCAGCCGCTCCGGGTCGACCAGAAGCTCCTTCGCGAACGGCAGCTTCAGTTCGGCCGTCGAGAGGTCCGCGGCCAGGTACGGGTGGGCCCCGTAGCCGTATGGGGCGCGGGTGGCGCCGACGTTGGCGACCTCCACGGTCACCGTGAGGCCGTCGTCGCCGACGCGGTGCCCGATGCGGGCCTCGAGAACGGCGTTCCATCCGGCCTGGGGGTAGTACCGCGAGGTCAGCACCACTTCATCGGCGGTGTGGCTCTCCAGGTCCCAGGCCACACCCTCATTCAGGCCGTGGAGGGCCGTGTGGCGGGGGACCTCGGTGATGGGCAGCTGGTACTCGACGCCGTCGAACGTGTAGCGGCCGTCGCGGATCCGGTTCGGCCAGGGCAGGAGCTGCCGCCCCATCGAGCTCAGCGGGGCCTGGTCCTCCGCAAAGGTCCACAGCACCTCCTGGCCGTCCAGGGTGAGACTGCGCAGCGTCGCGCCGATCTCGGTGACCACGGCGGTGAAGCGTCCGTCGCTGATGGAGTACTGCTGTCCAGTGGGGTTCAAGGTCATGCGCTGAGCCTACGACAAGGCGTGTTTCGGCCGTCCGCCCGGCGCCGATTAGCATGGGCTCACCATGGCTGACCCACGCACCTACAACGTCATCACCTACGGGTGCCAGATGAACGTCCACGATTCCGAGCGCATCAGCGGGCTCCTGGAGGAGTCCGGACTGACGCGTGCCGACGAGTCGGCGACGACCGAGCAGCTCGGCGCCGGGGCCGACGTCGTCGTGTTCAACACCTGCGCCGTCCGGGAGAACGCCGACAACCGGCTGTACGGCAACCTCGGACACATGGCGCGCATCAAGTCGGACCGGCCGGACCTGCAGATCGCCGTCGGCGGATGCATGGCGCAGAAGGACCGCGACCTCATCCTCAAGAAGGCGCCTTGGGTGGACGTGGTCTTCGGGACCAACAACGTGGGATCGCTGCCGACGCTGCTCGAACGCGCGCGGGTCGAGCGCGAGGCGCAGATCGAGATCAAGGAGGCCCTCGAGACCTTCCCGAGCAACCTGCCGAGCCGTCGCGAGTCGCCCTACTCCGCCTGGGTGTCGGTGTCGGTCGGCTGCAACAACACCTGCACCTTCTGCATCGTGCCCGCCCTGCGGGGGAAGGAAACCGACCGCCGGCCGGGCGACATCCTCGCTGAGATCGAGATGCTCGTGGCCCAGGGTGTGCAGGAGATCACGCTGCTCGGCCAGAACGTCAACGCCTACGGCGTCGAGTTCGGGGACCGACAGGCCTTCGCCAAGCTGCTGCGGGCCTGCGGCGGCATCGACGGTCTCGAGCGCGTACGCTTCACGTCACCGCATCCCAAGGACTTCACCGACGACGTCATCGAGGCGATGGCCGAGACGCCCAACGTCATGCCCCAGCTCCACATGCCGCTGCAGTCCGGCTCGGACCGCGTGCTCAAGGCCATGCGGCGCTCCTACCGGTCCGAGCGCTTCCTCGGCATCCTGGACCGCGTCCGTGCCGCGATGCCGGAGGCCGCCATCACAACCGACATCATCGTCGGCTTCCCCGGGGAGACCGAGGAGGACTTCCAGGCCACCATGGACGTCGTGCGCCGCGCCAGATTCTCCGCCGCGTTCACCTTCCAGTACTCGATCCGGCCCGGCACGCCGGCCGCCACGATGCCCGACCAGATCCCCAAGGCCGTCACCCAGGAGAGGTACGAGCGCCTCATCGCGCTCGTCAACGATCTCGCCTGGGAAGAGAACCGGAAGTTCACCGGCAAGGAGATCGAGGTGATGTTCGCCACCGGTGAGGGGCGCAAGGACGCCGCGACCCACCGGATGAGCGGACGTGCCCGCGACAACCGGCTCGTCCACGTCGCCCTGCCCGAGGATCCCGCACTGAGGCCCCGACCGGGAGACATCGCGACGGTGAAGGTGACCCACGCCGCGCCCCACCACCTCAACGCCGACGAGCCGCCCACCGCGTTGCGCCGCACCCGCGGCGGTGACGCGTGGGAGGCGGCCACACAGGAGCCCACCCCGGTCGGCGTCGGGCTCGGAATGCCCAGCCTCGGGAAGCCCGAACCGCTTCCGGTTACGGGGGCGTGCGGCTGAGACTCAGCGCTCGGAGGAGCTCTCGGATCCCGTCTGGGGCCCGGGTGAGGTCGACGGCGCGCTGCCGGCCGGCTCCTGAGTCTCGGGCTTGCTGTCGGTCAGCTTGTCGAACAGTCCCATGATCGGCTCCTCTCATCCCCCGGGGCCATCATGCCCGCTGCTCCCCGCCTCCCGGACGGGGGGTCCACTGATGGCACACTGGCGCACGTGAAGATCCCCCTGGTCGCCCTTGTCGGGCCCACCGCCACCGGTAAGTCACGGCTCGCCGTCGACCTGGCCCGTGCGATGGCGGCCCGCGGTGTGCACGCGGAGATCGTCAACGCCGACTCCATGCTGGTCTACCGCGGGATGGACATCGGCACCGCCAAGCCGTCGCTCGAGGAGCGTGCCGGCGTCACGCACCACCTCATCGACATCTGGGACGTCACGCGTCGGGCGTCGGTTGCGGAGTTCCAACAGCTGGCCCGCCGGACGATCGCCGGGCTCCGCGCCGCGGGCACCGTCCCGATCGTCGTCGGCGGCTCCGCCCTGTACAGCCGGGCCATCCTCGACCACTTCGATTTCCCCGGTTCGGATCCCCGCATACGCGCCAGGTGGGAGGCGGAACTCGACCGGATCGGGTCCGCGGCCCTGCACGCCCGGCTTGCCGGCATCGCGCCGGACTCCGCCGCGCAGATCGAGCCGGGCAACGGCAGACGCATCGTCAGGGCCCTCGAGGTCGCCGAACTGACGGGGGGACATCGCCCCACCCTGCCCAAGTGGACCTACGCCCTCGACGACGTGCACCAGTTCGGGCTCACCCTCGACAGAGCCGAGCTCGACCGGCGTATCGACGCCCGGGTCGATGAGATGTGGCGACAGGGGCTGATCGACGAGGTGCGTGGGTTGCTCGGCCGCGGGCTGCGCGAGGGCGAGACCGCGGTGCGGGCGATCGGCTACCGGCAGGTTGTGGAGTACCTCGACGGTGAGTGCACGGAGGACGAGGCGCGCGACGCCGTCAAGAGGGCCACCAGGACCTTCTTCCGCAAGCAGTTGGGCTGGTACCGCCGGGATCCCCGGATCACCTGGCTCGAGGCAGATGATCCCTCCAACGTCCCGGCGATTCTCGCCGCGCTAGGATGGTCGGAACACGCGTGAGGGGGTCGGAATGCGCCGGTTCAGCTTCCACAAGGGGCACGGCACGAAGAATGACTTCATCATTCTCGATGACTCCTACGGCATGCACGACATGCACCCCGAGTTCATCCGCGCCGTGTGCGACCGCCGTTCCGGCATCGGGGCCGACGGCATCCTCCGCGTCGTGCGCTCCGGCAGCATCCGTGAGTGGGAGGGCGATCCGCAGCTCTGGTTCATGGACTACTACAACGCCGACGGTTCCACCGCGGAGATGTGCGGCAACGGTCTGCGGGTGTTCGCGCGCCACCTGATCAACGAGCAACTCGTGGATTCGGGCTCCTTCGACGTCGCCACCCGCGCCGGCGTCAAGCACGTCGAAGTGGCGATGCATGCGCTGATCAGCACCGACATCGGTCGGGCCGCGGTGGCCGCGGACGAGGTGTCCGTGTCACTGGACGGCGCCGACTGGCCGGCCACCAAGGTCGACGTCGGCAACCCGCACGCGGTGGTGTTCCTGAGCGAGGACACGGCGCTCGAGGACCTGGATCTGCACCGCACGCCCCGGTGGACCCCCGCGGAGGCGTTCCCTGAGGGCGTCAACGTCGAGTTCGTCCGCATCGACGCGCCAGGAGCGCTCAGCCTGCGGGTGCATGAGCGCGGTGTGGGCGAGACCATGAGCTGCGGCACGGGCGTCGTGGCCGTCGCTGCCGCGTATCGGGCCCGCTCCGGTCACGAGGGGCGCGTCGTCGTCCAGGTGCCCGGCGGTGAACTGTCGGTGGACTTCACCGGCGACGAGGCGCGGCTCACCGGTCCGGCGGTGATCGTGGGGCGCGGCGAGTTCTGGATCTGAGAGGGCCGGCATCCTCGTCAGTGCTCGCCATGACCCGGGTACGGCGGGTTTGTCCACAGCTGCCGAGCCGGCTGCTTGGGATACCGGTGGGGTGCTGGTTGAATGAGTAGACGATGACTGAACATTTCCTTGACGATCGGCCGAGCGTCGACGACGACCGGGGGCCTGATCCCGGCTACGACGGTGACCAGGAGGACCTGGCCGCCCGTCATTCGCTGCGCCGCGTCGACGGCATGCGCACCGAACTCGAGGACATCACCGAGGTCGAGTACCGCCAGCTCCGACTGGAGCGCGTCGTCCTCGTGAGCGTGTGGACGTCCGGCACGCAGCAGGACGCCGACCACGCCATGAGCGAGTTGAAGCTCCTCGCGGAGACCGCGGGATCCGAGGTCCTGGCAGGGCTGGTCCAGCGCCGCAGCCATGTGGACCCTGCCACCTACATCGGGCGCGGCAAGGTGGAGGAGGTGGCCGAGGTGGTGCATGCCACCGGCGCGGACACCGTCATCTGCGACGGCGAGCTCGAGCCGGCGCAGCTCCGCAACCTCGAGGACCGCGTCAAGGTCAAGGTCGTGGACCGCACGGCGCTCATCCTCGACATCTTCGCCCAGCATGCGAAGAGCGCGGAGGGCAAGGCGCAGGTTGAACTGGCGCAGCTGCAGTACCTCAAGCAGCGGCTCCGTGGCTGGGGCGGCAACCTCTCCAGGCAGGCTGGTGGACGTGCCGCGGGCGGCGCGGGCATCGGTGGTCGCGGCCCCGGTGAGACGAAGATCGAGACGGACCGCCGTCGCATCCACACCCGGATCGCACAGCTGCGGAGGAAGCTGCGCGAGATGGACTCCACCCGTGAGGGGAAGCGGGCCGAGCGGCGTCGCAACCAGGTCCCTTCCGTGGCCATCGTCGGCTACACGAACGCCGGCAAGTCGTCGCTCCTCAACCGCCTCACCGGCGCCGGGGTCCTGGTGGAGAACGCGCTGTTCGCCACCCTCGACCCGACGACGCGGCGCAGCGAGACCACCGACGGCCGGGTCTTCACCCTCACCGACACGGTGGGTTTCGTGCGGCATCTCCCGCACGACCTCGTCGAGGCGTTCCGGTCGACCCTCGAGGAGTCGGCCCAGGCCGACCTCCTGCTCCACGTCGTCGATGCCTCCGATCCGGATCCGGAGGGCCAGATCGACGCGGTCCGCACGGTCCTCGGTGAGATCGGCGCCTCCGAGGTTCCTGAGCTACTCGTGCTGAACAAGGCCGACGCCGCCGACGAGACCACCATTCTCACCCTCCGGGCCAACCATCCCGACGCATTGGTCGTCTCGGCCCGCACCGGCAGTGGAGTGGAGGAACTCCGGACCACCGTGCACGGCCGGCTGCCCACGCCTGAGATCAGGGTCACCGCGCTCATCCCGTACGAGCGTGGGGACCTGGTCGACCGGCTGCACCGGACGGCTGTCATCGACCAGCTGGAGCACACCGGGGAAGGGACGCTGGTCACGGCCCGGGTCCGGGCGGACCTGGCCGACGAGCTGGCGGCCTTCACCCGTGGCTGACCACTCACGCATCCTGGCGGAGGCCGTCGGCGGAATCCACGGTCAGGCTCGGCCGGGCCAGCAGGCGATGGCGGACGCCGTCGCACAGTCCCTCACCAACGGGGTGCACCTCCTGGTTCAGGCCGGCACCGGCACGGGAAAGTCCCTCGGCTACCTGGCGCCGGCGCTGGCGCGCTGCGTCGACGACAACGGGCGCATCGTCGTCGCCACCGCGACCCTCGCGCTCCAGGCCCAGCTGGCAGGCAAGGACATCCCGACGGCCCTCGACGCGGTGGAGCGCGTCACCGGCAAGCGGCCGAAGGCCGCGATCCTCAAGGGCCGTACGAACTACGCCTGTCTCCACCGCGCCCGTTCCGGGGATACGGCGGAGCAAGGGTCCCTCCTGGGGAGCTCTGCCGTCGTCGAAGCGGCCAAGCGCACCACCGACGACGTGTCGAAGCTGGGGGCGGAGGTTCTCGCGCTGCGCGAGTGGATCGAGGAAGAGGCGTCCAGCGGCGGGCTCGCCGATCGTGACGACGCCCCTTCGCATACGGCGCGCGCCTGGGCACAGGTGTCCATCCCCACTCGGGAGTGCCTCGGCGTGGCCAACTGTCCCTTCGGTGCCGAGTGCTTCGTCGAGGCATCGCGGGAGAAGGCCCGGGACGCGCAACTGGTCGTCACCAACCACGCACTACTCGCGATCAACGCGATGCACGGCGGCACCGCGCTGCCGGAGCACGACGCCCTCATCATCGACGAGGCCCACGAGCTGGTCAGCCGTATCACCACGGCCGCCACCGACGAGCTGACCCCGGGCGGCATCGAGCGCACCGCCAGACGGGTCCTCACATGGCTCGACGACGACCTGGGAACGGACTTCCTCGACCAGGCCGACGTCTTCCGTCAGGCGTTGGCCGAGTCGGAGCTGACCCGGATCACGGCCGCCTCCGCGCCGCTTCCGTATGCCGCGGCCCAGGTGCGCGACGTCGCACGCAAGGTGATCAGCGCTCTTGGCAAGCCCGCCGACGACGCTGAGCGAACGCAGGCCGCTTCGGCGGTCAAGGAAGTCTTCGATGTCGCCGAGCGGATCGCGAAGCTCGCGGAGGCCGACGTGGTTTGGGTGACCGAATCGGAGGTCCTGGGGCGGGCCGCCTACGTCGCACCGCTCAACGTCGCGGGCCTCCTGCGGAATCAGGTGTTCGCGGAGGCCCCCACCATTCTCACGTCCGCCACCCTCGAGCTCGGTGGGTCCTTCGAGGCTACCGCGAGTGCGGTCGGGCTCGGCCTGGCTGACAGGATCGGGGCCGATGACGAGGCGTCCGACGAGTTCGCGTGGCGTGGCGCCGACGTGGGCTCGCCCTTCGACTACAGGCGTCAGGGGATCCTCTACGTCGCGCGGCGGCTGCCGCCGCCCGGCAGGGACGGGATGAACGAGCAGACCCTGGCGGAGATCGCGCAGCTCGTCTGGGCCGCCGAGGGTCGGACCCTCGGGCTGTTCGCGTCACGGAGGGCGGCCGAGCAGGCCGCCGAGTACTGTCGCCGCGAGCTGCCGGACCTGGAGATCCTGTGTCAGGGCGACGCGCAGCTGTCCGAACTCACCCGGGCCTTCACGGCGGAGGCCGGCACGTCCCTGTTCGGCACGATGTCCCTGTGGCAGGGGGTAGATGTCCCCGGCGACACCTGTCAGCTGGTGATCATCGACAAGATCCCGTTCCCACGCCCCGACGACCCGCTCATGCAGGCACGCAAGAAGGCGGCCGACGACGAGGGACGCAACGGCTTCATGTCCGTGGCCGCCACCCATGCCGCACTCCTGCTGGCCCAGGGTTCGGGACGGCTGATCCGACGTATGGAGGACAGGGGCGTCGTCGCGGTGCTCGATCCCCGTCTGGAGACGGCGCGCTACGGATCGTTCCTCAAGTCTTCGCTGCCCGGGTTCTGGACCACGACGGACGGCGACGTCGCCGTCCAGGCGCTGCGCCGCCTACGCGGCGCGGACTAGCTCACAGCTTGCGCATCACCGCGACGACCTTGCCCATGATCTGGGCGTGGGTGCCGTCGATCGGTGAGTAGTCCGCATTGTGGGGGAGAAGCCACACCTGCCCGTCCCGGCGGCGGAACGTCTTCACGGTGGCCTCCTGATCGAGCAACGCCGCGACGATGTCCCCGTTGCTGGCGTCCGACTGCTGGCGCACCACGACCCAGTCCCCGTCGCAGATCGCGGCGTCGATCATCGAATCACCGTGGACCTCGAGCATGAACACCTGACCGTCCCCGACGAGTTGCTTCGGGAGAGCGAACACATCGTCGACCTGCTGCTCGGCCAGGATGGGGCCTCCCGCCGCGATCCGTCCGATGAGCGGCGTCGCAACGGAGGTCGGGGTCGAGTCGTAGCTCTGCGCGGGATCCATCTCCTCCTCGCCGGGCATCGTGACCACGACGGCGCGGGGACGGTTCGGATCCCGTCGGAGGAAGCCCTTCTCCTCGAGCACCTTCAACTGGTACGTCACGCTCGATGTCGAGGCCAACCCGGCCCGCTTGGCGACCTCGCGGATGCTTGGCGGATAGCCCGCTTCTTCGATGGACTGCTTGACCACCTGGAGGATGGCGAGCTGCCGCGTGGTGAGCCCGTGCGCGTCCTGGGGGCCATCGGGGAACGCCGAGATGTCTCCGAGTTGTTCCTCTATCTCAGCGTTCGTGGGGCGGCCGCGGCGCGGGCGCTTCGTCGTGTCATCAGCCATACCTGGATGTTACCGCGTCCGCGAACGTGTGTTCGATAAGTGGGGCGCGTGTCGCCGGCGAACGGAAATTGTCAGTGGTGCCCGATTGAGTGTCGGTGTGGCCCCGCTGGGGGCGGCAGAAACTCATCTCGAACGAGTGTTCCATTCGGCAGCGATATGGGTTAGGCTCGTAAACGAACAGGTGTTCTAGGAGGTTGAAATGGCAGCGTCCACCGCAGTCCGTTTCCAGGTCGTCGGCTCCGGTCCGCGTCGCGTCGTGGCTGTGTCCCCGGTTGCGCGCCCCGAGTTCGGCGGGCCCGTGGCTCACCCCGCACGCCCCGTCGCCCCGGGGCGCATCCGCCCCGCGGCCTCCTGTGCTGTCGAGCGTCCGCGCAGATCGCCGTGGCTGGCTGTCCGGGTCGCGCTGGTCGGCGTCGTCGCAGCCGTGGGAGCGGTGGCGTCGGTGGCACAGTTCGTGGAGAATGCTCAGCCGGACCCGGCGCTCGGGTATGTCGCGGGGGATCCGGCTTGGGCGCACGTGACCGGGCGCTGAGCGCGGTCACGGCTCGAGGCGGAAACCGGGTGACTTTGTTGGGCGTGTTTCCTTGTATGTGACCCCCGTGAGATCTAGGCTCCCCTATATCTAGTAGTTGCAGTGGATGGTTTTCCCTACAGGTTGTGGTCTCGGTCACAAGGTGGCAGGGTTGGCCCTCCGCTTCCGATCCGGGGAGAACACCTCATGCATTGCCCGTTCTGCCGCCATCTCGACACCAAGGTGTCGGATTCGCGCGCGGCCGAGGACGGGTCCGCCATCCGGCGGCGGAGGGTCTGCCCTGCGTGTGAGCGCAAGTTCACCACCGTTGAGCAGATCGTCCTGACCGTCGTGAAGCGGTCGGGGGTCGTTGAGTCCTTCAACCGGGACAAGGTCATCAAGGGGGTGTCGAAGGCATGCAAGGGTCGGCCGGTCACCGCGGCCCAGCTCGCGGCGCTCGCGCAGCGCGTGGAGGAGTCCCTGCGGGCCTCCGGCATGGCCGAGATCCCCGCCGAGCAGATCGGCATCGCCATCCTCGGGCCACTCGAGGAACTGGACGAAGTGGCCTATCTGCGCTTCGCGAGCGTCTACAGGAACTACGGCTCTGTTGACGACTTCCAGAAGGAGATCGACGCGCTCCGGCTCAGCGCGGCCGAGAAGAGCCTACGAGCCGAGGTCGCCGCCATCGAGGTCGCGTCGGCCCAGGAACCATTGATCCGCTGATCCGTCAGCACAGCAGCATCCAACGCACACCACACGAACGAGGGGTAGCAGTATGACCGCGACAGCAGCGCGCACCACGCGACGCAAGGCAACAGAGCAGGGCAAGGGGCTCGTCATCGGGCGAGTGTTCACCAAGCCCGGCGTGCATCCCTACGACGAGGTGGAGTGGGACCGGCGTGACGTCGTCCAGACCAACTGGCGCACGGGCGAGGCGGTCTTCGAGCAGCTGGGCGTGGAGTTCCCGTCATCGTGGAGCGTCAACGCCTCCACGATCGTCACCACCAAGTACTTCCGCGGCGCGCTGGGCACCCCGCAGCGCGAGGACAGCCTGCGCACCCTCATCGACCGGGTCGTGAAGTCATACGCCTCGGCCGGCAAGGAGTACGGCTACTTCGCCTCCGACGAGGATGCCGAGATTTTCGAGCACGAACTCACCTGGATGCTGCTCAACCAGTACTTCTCGTTCAACTCGCCGGTGTGGTTCAACGTGGGCACCCCCTCGCCCCAGCAGGTCAGTGCGTGTTTCATCCTCAGTGTCGACGACTCCATGGAGTCGATCCTCAACTGGTACAAGGAGGAGGGCTTCATCTTCAAGGGCGGCTCCGGCGCCGGCCTCAACCTGTCGCGGATCCGGTCCTCGAAGGAGCTTCTGAGTTCGGGTGGCACCGCGTCCGGCCCCGTCTCCTTCATGCGCGGCGCCGATGCGTCGGCCGGCACTATCAAGTCCGGCGGCGCCACGCGTCGCGCGGCGAAGATGGTCGTGCTCGACGTCGACCACCCCGACATCGAGGAGTTCGTCGAGACGAAGGCCCGCGAGGAGGACAAGATCCGCGCGCTGCGGGACGCCGGGTTCGACATGGACCTCGGCGGGCACGACATCACCAGCGTCCAGTACCAGAACGCCAACAACTCGGTCCGCGTCAGCGACGAGTTCATGAACGCGGTCGAGGGCGGGGAGAAGTTCGGTCTGCGTGCGCGCATGGACGGCCGCGTGATCGAGGAGGTCGACGCCAAGGAGCTGTTCCGCAAGATCTCCCAGGCGGCCTGGGAGTGCGCCGACCCGGGCCTCCAGTACCACGACACCATCAACGCCTGGCACACCAACCCGGTGACCGGGCCCATCACGGCCTCCAACCCGTGCTCGGAGTACATGAGCCTCGACAACTCGTCGTGCAACCTGGCCTCGCTGAACCTGCTCAAGTTCCTCAAGGCCGACGGCACCTTCGACGCGGAACTGTTCGTCAAGGCCGTCGAGCTCATCATCACCGCGATGGACATCTCCATCTGCTTCGCGGACTTCCCGACGGAGTCGATCGGTGAGACCACGCGCAACTTCCGCCAGTTGGGCATCGGCTACGCCAACCTGGGCGCCCTGCTCATGGCCATGGGCAAGGGCTACGACTCGGAGGGCGGCCGCTCGACGGCAGCCGCCATCACGTCGATCATGACCGGCACGTCCTACCGCCGCTCGGCCGAACTGGCGGCCGTGGTGGGGACGTACAACGGCTACGCGGAGAACGCCGACGCCCACCAGGGCGTCATGCGCAAGCATCGCGCCGCGAACGACGACATGCGGTTCATGCCCGACGACAGCAAGCTGCACGAGGTCGCCACCCGCGAGTGGGACCGGGTTGTCACGCTCGGCGCGAAGAACGGCTTCCGCAACGCGCAGGCCTCCGTCCTGGCGCCCACCGGGACCATCGGCTTCATGATGGACTGCGACACGACCGGCATCGAGCCCGACTTCTCCCTGGTGAAGTTCAAGAAACTCGTCGGCGGCGGCTCCATGCAGATCGTCAACCAGACCATCCCGCGGGCCCTCAAGCGCCTCGGCTACGACTCCGAGGAGATCGACGCGATCGTCGAGTTCATCTCCGCCAACGGGCACGTCGTCGGCGCCCCCGGCCTGGCCGCGGAGCACTACGAGGTCTTCGACACCGCCATGGGAACCCGCGCCATCAAGCCGATGGGGCACGTTCGAATGATGGGTGCGGTCCAGCCGTTCCTGTCGGGGGCCATCTCCAAGACGGTCAACCTGCCCGAGACCGCCACTGTGGAGGACATCGAGGATGTCTACCTGCAGGGCTGGAAGCTCGGCCTCAAGGCCCTCGCCGTCTACCGCGACAACTGCAAGGTCGGCCAGCCGCTCTCCGAGGGGAGCAAGAAGGAGGACAAGAAGGCGGAGCCGGAGGTCCGCATCGAGTACCGCGCCAAGCGGCAGCGGTTGCCGAAGTCGCGTGCCTCCCGCACGACGAGCTTCTCCGTCAGCGGCGCCGAGGGGTACATGACGTCCAGCGCCTACGACGACGGCCGGATAGGAGAGGTGTTCCTCAAGCTTGGCAAGCAGGGCTCGACCCTCGCCGGTGTGATGGACGCGTTCTCGATCGCCGTGTCGATCGGCCTGCAGTACGGCGTGCCGCTCGAGAGCTTCGTGCAGAAGTTCACCAACCTGAAGTTCGAGCCCGCCGGCATGACCGACGACCCGGACATCCGGATCGCGCAGTCCTTCATGGACTACATCTTCCGCCGCCTCGCGTTGGACTACCTCAGCTTCGACGACCGTGCCGAGCTGGGCATCTACACCGCGGCCGAGCGTGCCCGGTACGTCGAGACCGGGTCCTACCTTTCGGAGGAGGACGAGGCGGAGCTGCCGGAGGCCGTGTCCCTGCGCAACGACGCGGGTGACAACTTCAAGGTCGACGGCGCCCGTCAGCCCTCCCTCATCGACGCCCCCGAATCGACGGACGCGGGGACCGCCCGCACAACGGCGGAACTGCTCGAGTCGATCACCGGTCGCGAGGTCGACGCACCACTGTGCATGACCTGCGGCACGAAGATGCGTCCGAGTGGATCCTGCTACGTCTGCGAGGGCTGCGGTTCGACGAGCGGCTGCAGCTGACAGGAGTAGCAACTCGCCGTGGGAGTGGGGCACCGATTCAGTTCGGTGCCCCCACTTCCGCTTCTGGACGATGACAGGACGCTCGGGAGTCATGATGCGTACTGCTTGCACGACCCTTGAGCCTGATCCGTGTCCCAACCGCTGATTCACCCGATTTCGGAATGATTTCGACGTTGATCCATGGATCAGGCTCAAGGCAGGCGGCTTGTCCCTGGCGCTCGCGGGCTGCTGTGGCCGGGCTCACGCCCGTGCATGTGATCACCTCAGAACTTCGATCGGGCCTTCACACGATGACGTGCACATGGCCCTAGTCGACACACCCGGGCTCGATGCCCCGTTTGGGGCATCCGGCCGTGACAACGACATAGCATCGCATCATCACAAGGGACGGGGGTGCGATGAGGGTGGTGGATCGGGGAGCCGCGCGCCTGGCGCGCGGAGTGCGGGGATGGATGGCCATCGGGGCAGTGGTGCTGTTCATGGTCTTCATGACGGTGGTGCTCCCCGCCCAACTTGATGCCGGGGCGTTCTACACCGAGCGATACCCCGCCCCGGACACATCCATGTCGTACGCCCCCGACGACCTCTACGCAGCGGCCGAGGCGTGGGGACGGGAAGGTCGAGCCGCCTATGTCCACCAGCGCGTGACCTTCGATGTCGTCTGGCCGATCGTCTACGGAATGTTCCTGCTGACGACGCTCGCCTGGGTCTGGGCACGAGGGACGGCTCCCGGGAGCCGGTGGCGACGCGTGGCCCTGCTGCCGGTGGTCGCGGTGGCGCTGGACTTCGCCGAGAACACCTGCACCGCGACGGTGATGGCACGCTATCCGGCCCGGACGCCGGTGCTCGCGGAGCTCGCGCCGCTGTTCACCGCCGGCAAGTGGCTCGCCATAGCGGTAAGCTTCATCCTGCTGGTGATCGGCGGGATCGTCGCCCTCGCAGCGCGGTGGGGACGGCGCAACGCCTGAGCGCCGCAAGGGGCCTCGGGCCGGGGCCTCGGGCCGTGTGGGTAGCGCCGGCATCAGCTGTCCGACCGACCCGACGGGCGTAGCCTTGAACCATCGGGGCCAGGTCCCTCGCCGGGCCGCCCGGTTTGTGAAGGAGCGGACATGCTCAAGAACGCGCTGGTCATCATCGGAGCGGTCACCGCCGCCGCGGGCGGTGATCTCGAAGACATCGTGACGGGCATCAAGCCACCCGAGGCTCCTTCCGGCTGACCGGCCGCGCCGCAACGCGCCGTCCTCGTGGGTGGGGGCAAGCATCCTCCGTGGTGGCGAAGGGCGCGAGTGGGTGCCGGGCTCACTGTGATCGGGATTGGCGAACGGTGGGTGTGCGCGGAATCAGGTCCCACCCTCGCCGGCCACGGCACAATGGCGGGAGGCGACGCGTCAAGGAGGACAGCGACGATGATCTCGAGGGAAACTGCCGACCGGCTCGCCTCGGCTGGGGTGACCTGGCAGCCGCGCGAGGGCGACCGTTTCTCGGTGCGGGCTCACGATCTCGCGGGGGAGATCTTCACGCTGGCGAGCATGGTGGTGGAGGCCAGGGACTACCCCAGCGGCACGTTGCTTGCTTTCAACGGCACTACCGAGTGGGCACTGGACTCGCTTCCGGCGAGCAACGCGCTGTGGCTGCCGCGTGAGGACCAGCTGCGCGAGTTGTTGGGCAGTACGTTCCGGTCGCTGGCCAGGTCGTCCTGGGGCGGCTACTCGGTCCTGGTGGAGATCCCCGGGCAGCCCGAGCGCGCCTTCACCCACGAGGACCCGGAGGAGGCGTACGCCGCGGCGCTGCTGGCGCTCGTCCAAGCTGCGCGGTAGAGCTGCGGTGGCACGCGGGTATGCGGCCCCGCAGGATCACCACGACGGTCCCGGCGTAGGCTGACGCCGTGATTCCTCCCGTGGTCGACCAGACCTGGCTCGCAGCTCATCCCGAGGTCGTCGTCGCCGACGTTCGGCACTATCTCGACGGCCGGTCCGGGGCCGCCGCCTACGCTGCGGGCCATATTCCCGGGGCGGTGTTCGTCCCGATGGACGAGGTCCTGGCCGACCGGCCGTCGGCCGCCCGCGGGCGCCACCCGCTTCCCCCGCCGGCCGTCTTCGCAGAAGGACTGGCCCACGTGGGTATCGGGGCCACTGACACCGTCGTGGCCTACGACGATGCGGGCGGGGCCATGGCCGGAAGGCTCGTGTGGCTGCTGCGGATCCTCGGCCACGACGCCGCGCTCCTCGACGGTGGCCTTCAGGCGTGGGAGGGGGAGCTGACCACCGAGGTCCCCGCCAGGCTCCGGGCAGAGTTCGAGGTCACTTCCTGGCCCGACGACGCCCTCGCCGACATCGACGACGCGTCTACCGGGGCGATGGTCCTGGACGCCCGCGGCGCGGAACGCTACCGGGGCGACATGGAACCGATCGACAGCAAGGCCGGCCACATCCCCGGAGCGTTGAGCTTCCCGATGACGGACAACCTCACCCCGGACGGACGGTTCAAGACGCCCGCCGAGCTGCGCGAACGTTTCGCCACGATCGGCGACGCCACCGGGGTCATCGCCTACTGCGGGTCCGGCGTCACAGCCTGCCACAACCTCATCGCCCTCGAGCACGCGGGCCTGGGCCGCGGCCGCCTTTATCCGGGGTCCTGGTCCCAGTACAGCCACACCTCGCGCCCCGTCGCGACCGGAGAATAGGGACCACCAAGGCGTCCGCCGCCGGACTTGAGGGTCAGCGTGGGAGCGGACGAACCCCGGACGGTCCGGGGGCGGCGGGTAAGCTGGTTCGGTACCCCTAGCCACGATGGAGGAACTCATGCCGGCACTCCGGTCCCGCACCACCACCCACGGCCGCAATATGGCGGGCGCCCGCGCCCTCTGGCGCGCCACGGGTGTCACGGACTCGGACTTCGGCAAGCCGATCGTCGCCGTGGCGAACTCGTTCACGCAGTTCGTGCCGGGCCACGTCCACCTCCGTGACATGGGCAGGCTGGTGTCCGAGTCGATCGCCGAGGCCGGCGGCATCGGCCGCGAGTTCAACACGATCGCCGTCGACGACGGCATCGCGATGGGCCACGGCGGCATGCTGTACTCACTGCCCAGCCGCGAACTCATCGCCGACTCCGTCGAGTACATGGCCAACGCACACTGCGCGGACGCCCTGGTGTGCATCTCCAACTGCGACAAGATCACGCCCGGCATGTTCCTCGCGGCCCTGCGACTCAACATCCCCACCGTGTTCGTCTCCGGCGGCCCCATGGAGGCCGGCCACGCCGTCGTCAAGGACGGCGTCGTCAAGTCGCTGGACCTCGTCGACGCGATGGTCTCCGCCGTGGATCCCAACGTCACCGACGAGGAGCTGGGCCGCATCGAGGAGAGCGCCTGCCCGACGTGCGGATCCTGCTCCGGCATGTTCACGGCCAACTCCATGAACTGCCTGCTCGAGGCCATCGGCCTGGCGCTGCCCGGCAACGGTTCCACCCTGGCCACCGCGTCGGCCCGCAAGGGGCTGTTCCAGGAGGCCGGCCGCACCGTCGTCGAGTTGGCGCGCCGCTGGTACGACGATGACGACGCGTCGGTCCTGCCACTGTCGATCGCCACCAAGAGCGCCTTCTCGAACGCGATGAAGCTCGACGTGGCCATGGGTGGCTCCACCAACACCGTCCTGCACCTGCTCGCGGCCGCCCAGGAGGCGGGCGTCGACTTCACGATGGCCGACATCGACGCCATCTCCCGCGTCACCCCCTGCCTGGCCAAGGTCGCACCCAACTCGGCCCGCTACTACATGGAGGACGTCCACCGCGCCGGCGGAATCCCCGCGATCCTCGGCGAGCTCAAGCGAGGCGGCAAGCTGGACGAGACCGTCAGTTGCGTGCACTCGCCGAGCATGGAGCAGTGGCTGAACGACTGGGACATCCGCGGCGGCCTGGCCACCCCCGAGGCCATCGAGCTGTTCCACGCGGCGCCCGGTGGCGTCCGTACCACTGAGGCGTTCTCGTCGACCAACCGGTGGGAGACCCTCGACACGGACTCGGAGGGCGGATGCATCCGCTCCGTCGAGACCCCGTACACGGTCGACGGCGGGCTGGCGGTCCTCACCGGCAACCTCGCCCCCGACGGCGCCATCGTCAAGACGGCCGGCGTGCCCGAGCACCAGTGGGAGTTCACCGGCCGTGCCGTGGTGACCGAGTCCCAGGAGGAGGCCGTTGAGACCATCCTCGGCAAGAAGGTCGAGCCCGGCGACATCGTCATCGTCCGCTACGAGGGCCCCAAGGGCGGGCCCGGCATGCAGGAGATGCTGTACCCGACGTCGTACCTGAAGGCCCTGGGTCTGGGCCCGCAGTGCGCGCTCATCACCGACGGGCGGTTCTCCGGAGGCTCCTCGGGTCTTTCGATCGGTCACGTCTCCCCGGAGGCCGCCTCTGGTGGCGCGATCGGCCTGGTCGAGAACGGTGACACGATCACCATCTCCATCCCGAACCGGTCCATGACCCTCAACGTCGACGACGAGACCCTCGCGGCGCGTCGTGCCGCGAGGGACGCCGAGGGGTGGGCGCCGCAGGACCGGGAGCGGTCCGTGTCCACGTCGCTGAAAATCTTCGGGATGCTCGCGCAGTCGGCGGACAAGGGCGCCGCGCGCAAGCTCGACTGACCCGGAGGGGTGGGCTACAGCCAGCCCTTCCACTTGAAGATCAGGTACATGGTCAGCCCGGTCACGAGCATGAGCCCGAGCGCGAACGGGTAGCCCCACGCCCAGCTCAGCTCGGGCATTCCCGTGAAGTTCATGCCGTAGGTGCCCGTGACCAGGCTGGGCACGAACAGCACACCGGCCCAGGCCGCGATGCGGCGCGACTCCTCGGACTGCTTGAGGCTCGCCGCCGTCATGTGGCTGATCTCCTCGTTCTGCCGCTGCGCCTGCAGTGAGATGTTGAGATCGAGGGTGCCCTTCAGGGTCTCGCGCAGCACGTCGATCCGCTCGATGAGGGAGATGGCGTGGTCCTCGATGTCTCGAAGTTCCTGCCGGCGCCTCTCCCCGGCCGACGCGAACACCCGGTCGCCCCGGACCCCGTAGATGATCTGCTTGAGCGGCCTGACCGCCCGTTGGAAGTCGATGACCTCGCGGGACAGCTGGTAGATGCGCTTCGACACCCGCGAACTTCCGGTGAACACCTGCGTCTCGATCTCGTCGATGTCGTTCTCGATTCCGAGCACGACCGGGAAGTAGTCGTCGACGATGACGTCCAGGAGCCTCAGCAGCACCACGCTCGGTCCCTTGGCGAGCATGTCCGGAGTGGACTCCAGTTCGTGGCGCACGCGGGTGAGGTCAGGGGTCTCGGAGTGTCGCACCGTGATGACGAAGCGGTCGCCAACGAAGGCGTGCACTTCGCCGAAGTCCACGGTCTCCGTGCGGTCGAGGTAGCGGGCGGCGCGGAGCACCAGGAACAGGACGTCCTCGTAGCGCTCGAACTTGGGCCGCTGGTGGGCGGTCAGGGTGTCCTCGACCGCCAGCGGGCTCAGCCGGAACTCCTCCGCCAGCAGGGCCATCTCGGCGTGCCGGGGGCGGTACAGCCCGATCCAGGCGAACGCCGTGGGGTACTCGTCCAGCAGGTTGAAGGCCTCGTCGAACGTCGACGCGGTGGCGATCCGTTCGCCTTCGAGGTAGATGCCGGCGTCCACGATGGAGTCGACCGTCGTGGACGAACGCTCCCCGACCCGGGGTGCGGAGCTCTCGGAAGGCGGGGGTGGGGGCGTGGACGGGGGCCTACGCCGCAGTGACCTCAGCAGCCGGTCGGTGCGTCCCTGATCAGCCATGCCACCTCCCGTCGCGGTCCCGCCTGAGACTACTCCACGACGGTTGCGGTGTTCATCTCGGCGGGCGGTGCCTCGGCCTCGACATAGGCGTCACCGGGACGCTCGCGGCGCACCAGCGCCCAGGCGATGCCCGCGACGGCGCACCCGCCGACGGCGAGTGTGAGGAGGGGCGAGTGCTGCCACAGGTAGATGGCCGCGTACCATCCCACGAGGCCGACGGTCCCGTACATGAAGGCCCAGATGACCGAGCCGGCGACGACCGCCGGCAGGTAGCGGCGCAACGGCATCCGGGTGACGCCGGCCGCGAGGTGCACCATGGTCTGGATCCCGATGGTCAGGAACGACAGCGTCACCGCCGGCGCGCCCCAGCGGTTCAGCCAACGGGCCCCCGCGGCGAACGGCCGCGACTCGACGATTCGGCGCGCCCTGGAGTGGGCGGTGTTCCGCGAGATGATCCGGCCGACCCAGTAGGTGCCGTTGGAGCGCGCCATGACGATGCAGAACAGCGCCAGGAGAACGATCGCGATCGGCGCGTTCCAGGTGGTGGGATCGAACACGGGGGCTCCCGGGAGGCAGGGGCAGGTCGCGCCAGTCTAGCCGGTCAGCCGAGGAGGGCCGCTGCGCCGATGATCACTGGGACGCTGAGGAGCGTCGCCCACACGGTCGTGGCCTGCACGAGCTGCAGCCCGACGCCGTAGCGCACGGAGTGGACGAACACGACCTGCGCGGTGGGCAGCGCGGCCAGCATGACGGCGGCGAGTAACGGCGTGGACCCGAGCCCGGCGGCGACCCCAATGGCCGCCGCGACGGTGGGCACGACCAGCGACTTGGTGACGATGGCGGCCCGGACCTGCCCGGACATGTGCCTGATCCGAGGCAGCGGATTCGAGTGCAGCGACATCCCGAAGGCGAGCAGCATCGCCGGGATCGCCAGATCGGCCAGTAGGAGGGTGGGCGACCACAGCACGGCGGGCGGCCGCCATCCCGAGAGGTTGAGCGTCAGGCCCACCAGACCACCGAGCACGAGCGGGTGGGTCGCGAAGCTGCGCACCACCGAACGGCCGCGGCCCGCCGGCGTCGACTCCAGGACGGCGATGGCCGTCGGCTGGAGGACCAGCACCTGGACCAGCATGGCGGGGGCTGCCCACGCCGCGTCGCCCAGCACGAAAGCGGCGATGGGCAGCCCGAGGTTTCCCGCGTTGACGTAGCTGGTGGCCAGGTAGGCCATCGTGGCCTCGGCGCGGCTCGCGCCCCACCGTCGGACCGACAGCACCGCGAAGCCGACGCCCGTCAACGCGCAGGCGGCGCCGAAGACGGCCACGTGCGGCCCCGCCAGCAGGTCGAGGTCGGCGCGCGCGACGGCCACGAGCACCAGAGCCGGTTGCCCCACGTAGAAGGCGACGTCCCCGAGGGCGCGTTGCGCCGTCGTCGCGACAAGCCGGGTGCGGGCCAGGACATAGCCGACGCCCACCACGATCCCGATCGTGAGGAATCCTTCGACTGTGGGCCACATGATCACCCAGCGTAGGACCAGGGCACCGTCGCGCCGGTGCCGGTCACGGGGAGGGGCGCCACCGGCCTGGCACTTTGCTAGGTTGGCGGCCAAGGGAGGTACCGCCGTGGCCGACTACCGTGATTTCGACTTCGACGCGACCCAGCGACACGCCTGGGACGAGTTCACGCTGCGCCTGGACGACGTCCTCTCCGTGATGGACGCCACCGGGGACCTGACCATCTCCGCCGTAGGCCCGGACGAGGCGACGACCCGCCCGGGGATCCGCTTCTCCATGGTGCGGCCCGGCGTCATCGCGGCCTTCGTCACCGGATCCGACGGGGGCGAGCCCACTCCCTCCGAGGAAGAACAGCTCCGCCGGCTCGGCTGGCACGAGCCGTCCGGCGGGCCCGCGCACACGTTCAACGTCGAGTTCGATCAGGAGTCCTCCGCGGACCTGGCCGCGCTCGCGTCCGACACGCTGTCGTCGGTGTTCGGGGTGCTGCACCCCATATTCCTCCACCCGGACCAGCTGGCGGAGATCCTGCAGGGGGAGACCACCTGGACGCCCCTGGCCCCCCGGAAGCTGGGTCGCGAGGAGACCGCCGTGCTACCGGGATCGCGCCCGGAGTTGGACGCGCTGGTCGACGAGGAGCTGCGCCGGATCTTCGGACACCCACCACTTCGCAACGACGTCGGAGACGTCGCCATCCGCGTCGGGTCCACCATGGTCTTCCTGCGCTCCACGGCCGACGGTGCGGAACTGCTCCTGTTCTCGGCCCTCGTGCACGACGTGGTGGGCCGATCCCGGGCCTGCGAGGTCCTCAACGACCTCAACGTCGAGGCGCGTTTCGGGCGCTTCGCGCTGCACCGGGACCGCGTGTTCGTCCAGCTGGCCATCCCGGCCCAGCCGTTCGTGCCCGCCCATCTGCACCAGGCGCTCGCACATCTCAGTCAGATCGCCGACGCCATCGACGACGAGCTGGCGGCCAAGCTCGGCGGGCGCACCACGTTCTGACACCGGGGCGACACCTTCCCCGCCCGGGTGCCACCGAGCACTAGAGTGGACGTATGACGACCGATCCTGTGGATGTGAACTACTTCACAAGCCTCGACGCCGAGGAGTGCTGGGCGCTGCTCGCCGAGGCCGAGGTCGGCCGTGTGGCATGGGTGGCCGACGACGGACTGTCCGTGGTACCCGTCAACTTCCGGGTGATCGGGCGCGCGGTTGTGTTCCACACGTCCGAGAAGTCGTTCCTCTCCGCACTGCTGTCGCCGACCAGCGTGGCGTTCCAGGCCGATGAGATCGACCCGGAGACGGCCACCGGATGGTCGGTTCTGATCAGGGGACGCAGCGGCCCCCACGACGGGACCGCGGCCAGCATCAGCTGGCTCGACAGCGGACAGACCCTCGCGGTGGCGATCACCGAGACGACCATCGCCGGACGCGTCGTGTCCGGGCAGAAGAAGTGACCCTGGGAAGGAGTCCCCATGACCGAGCAAGAGCGCAACAAGCCTCTGGTGGTGGTCGGTGTCGACGGCAGCGACGACGGCCTGCGTGCCGTGCGGTTCGGAACCGGCACGGTTCTGGCATACGGCGGTGAGCTGCTCCTCGTCAACGCGGTCGATGACACGCTGATGGCCGGCGCCTGGGGGGTCGTCTACGACCCCGAGGTCCTTCAGGCCGCCGGTGTGACGGCCAACGAGCAGGCCAAGGACGTCGCCCTCGAGATGGGTCTGGCCGAGGACCGCATCAAGACCGAGGTCGTCATGGGATCGCCGGGCGGCGTGATGGCGCGGCTCAGCGAAGTGGCTGATCTCGTCATCGTCGGTCGCCGCGCGGCATCCGGGCTTGAGCGCATGTTCGTCGGCTCGACGTCGGTGGCCGTCGTGGCCAATGCCTCGTGTCCCGTCGTCGTGATCTCCGCCGCGGCCCACCCCGAGCCGATCGGCCGGCTCGGCCTCATCGGGGTCGGACTCACCGCCGAACCGGGCTCGGAGCAGGTCCTCGACGCCGGTTTCACCCAGGCCGAGCGCCTCGGGGCCCGCCTCGAGGTAGTTCACGCCATCCAGCCGCCCGTCGGGATCTTCGCGAAGAAGCTCACCCCCAACCAACTGGACGAGCAGGTCCGCTTCGCCAAGGGAGGCATCGAGGCCCTCGCCGAGAGCCTCGCCAAGAAGCATCCGCAGGTCCAGTACGAGGTCGTCGTCAGGGCCGACAGCCCCATCAACGAGCTGGCCAGCCGGACCTCGACCTATGACCTTCTGGTCCTCGGCGTGGGCGACTCGCATCTTCCGGGCTTCAGCCTCGGCGGGCTGCTGCGCGGGCTCATGGCGCACGCCGAGTGCCCGCTCTATATCACTCGATGACGGAGGCCCCCGCGGCGTACACCGTCGAGGTCGATCCCTCGCTGCCGATCGCGGCGGAGGCGGACCACATCGCCGAGCTGATCCGCGACCACCAGGTGGTCGTCGTCGCGGGCGAGACCGGCTCCGGGAAGACGACCCAGCTGCCGAAGATCTGCCTGCTCGCGGGCCGGGAACACATCGCCCACACCCAGCCCCGTCGGATCGCGGCACGCACCGTGGCCCAGCGGATCGCCGCGGAGTGCGGCACCGACCTGGGTGCCCTCGTCGGATACCAGGTGCGCTTCACGCGGAAGGTCACCGGCGCGACGCGCATCAAGGTGATGACCGATGGCATCCTGCTGTCCGAGCTCACCCACGACCGGATGCTGCGCCGCTACGACACGATCATCATCGACGAGGCGCACGAACGCAGCCTCAATATCGACTTCCTCCTCGGCTACCTCAAGCAACTGCTCCCGAAGCGCCCGGAACTGCGCGTCATCGTCACCTCGGCCACCATCGACACGGCGCGCTTCTCGGCCCACTTCGGCGACGCACCCGTCGTCGAGGTATCGGGCCGCACCTACCCGGTCGAGACGCGCTACTGCCCGCTTGATGAGGACCAGGACGAGATCGACGGCATCGCCCGGGCGGTGGAGGAGATCGTCACCGAGTCCGCCGCGGGGGACATCCTCGTGTTTCTCAGCGGTGAGCGCGAGATCCGCGACGCCGCGGACGCCATCAGCAGGCTGGGCACCGGGCTGGAGGTCCTGCCGCTGTTCGCGCGGCTGTCGTCGGGTGACCAACAGCGCGTGTTCCAGCAACACACCGGGCGGCGGGTGGTGCTCGCCACCAACGTGGCCGAGACGTCCATCACCGTCCCCGGGATCCGCTACGTCATCGACACCGGCACGGCCCGGATCTCCCGGTACTCGGCGCGCACCAAGGTGCAGCGTCTGCCCATCGAACCGGTCTCGCAGGCGTCGGCGAACCAGCGCGCCGGGCGCTGCGGCCGCCTCGGCCCGGGCATCGCCATCCGCCTCTATTCGGAGGAGGACTTCGAGTCCCGCCCTCCGTTCTCGGAGCCGGAGATCCTGCGAACGAACCTCGCCACCGTCATCCTCCTGATGGCCCAGGCGGGGCTCGGGGACGTCGAGAGCTTCCCGTTCGTCGAGGCGCCGGTCATCTCGCAGATCAACGACGGCGTGCGCGTGCTCACCGAGCTCGGCGCGCTGCACCCCCGCAAGCGGCATGACCACCTGCGGCTCACCCGGACCGGCCGCATGCTCGCCCGCCTCCCCGTCGATCCGCGGCTCGGCAGGATGCTCATCGAGGGCTCCCGCCGCAAGACCCTCGGCACGGTCCTAGTGCTGGTGGCGGGGCTCACCGTGCCGGACATCCGGGAGCGGCCGGCGGAGTTCCAGGCACAGGCCGACCAGTTGCACCGCCGCTTCTGGGCGGGGGACGACCCGTCACCCGAGGCGGAGCCCGCTGGCGGCGAACCCGCCAGGCACACGGTCCACACCGGTACCCGCAAGACCGAGCAGCGCCCTGAGCCCCTCGAGGGCGGCGACTTCGAGGTCCTGCTGAACCTCTGGACCTACCTGCGCCGTCGTCGCCGGGAACTGTCCGGCAGCGCCTTCCGGCGCATGTGCCGGGCGGAGTACCTCAACTACGTCCGGTTCCGTGAATGGGAGGACCTCGTCTCGCAGCTCAAGGAGGCCGTCCGCGAACTGGATCTCGACGCGTCGGGATCCGGCCCAATGTCCGACGTCCTGACCTGCCTCCTCACGGGCCTGCTGTCCAACGTGGGGCTCGTCGAGACCGAGAAGGCCAAGCCGTCACCCGGGAAGCGCCGGCCCCTCACCATGTACCAGGGGGCGCGCGGCGCCCGGTTCGCGATCCAACCTGGATCGTCTCTCGCCCGACGCACGCCCTCCCTGGTGGTGGCGTTCGAGCTGGTCGAGACGTCGCAGCTGTGGGCCCGCACCGTCGCCGAGGTGCGGCCGGAGTGGATCGAGCAGGTGGCGGGCCACGTCCTCACACGCACCGTGTCCGAGCCCCGCTGGTCCCAGCGCACCGCCACGGTGGTCGCGAGCGAGCGGCTGACCCTCTTCGGCGTGCCGATCGTCGCCGGACGCCGCACCAACTTCGCGGCCGACCACCCCGCCGAGGCGCGGCAGATCTTCCTGCGGACCGCGTTGGTCGAGGGGGAGTGGGAGACCCACAACAAGCTGGTCACCGCGGACAGGGCGGTCCTCGAGGAGGCGACCAAGCTCACCGACCGGATGCGCCGGCCCGACCTTGTCATCTCCGACGACGAGCTGTACGCCCACTACGACGCACACATCCCCGCCGACGTGGTCTCGGGGGCGACCTTCGACAAGTGGCTGCGCCGCACGCCGAAGGAGGAGTGGCCCCGGCTGACGCTCTCGGAGGCGGTCCGTGACAGCGCCGCGCTGCGCCCCGATGACTTCCCCGACCGCTGGATCGTCGGCGGGCACAAGCTGCCCGTGCGCTACGTGTTCGATCCGGGGGCGGGCAGCGACGGGGTGACCGTGACGGTCCGCCTCGAACTGCTCAATCAGCTGGACGGGGCACCCTTCAGCTGGCAGGTGCCCGGCCTGCGCGGAGAACTGGCGACGGGGCTCATCCGATCCCTGCCGAAGAACCTGCGCACGAGCTTCGTCCCCGCCCCGGACTTCGCGAACCGCGCACTGGGTTGGCTCGTCGAGCGCGGCGGCATCGGCGAGGGTGCCTTCCCCGATGCCCTCGCCAGGGCCCTCACCGCACTGACCGGGACCGTCGTGCGCGGACCGGACTTCCGCCCCGGTACCCTCGACAGCCACCTCCGCCCGACCTTCGTCGTCATCGACAACGGCCGCGAGATCGCCCGGGGCGACGACCTCGACGCGTTGGGCGAGAAGCTCGCCCCCAAGGTGGCCGCGAAGCTCACCCGCTCCGCCGGTGGTCTCGCGAGCACCGGGCAGACCACATGGACATTCGGCCAGGTGCCGGGGGAGTCCGCGGTCGCCAAGGGAGTCGTCGGCTACCCGGCGCTGGTCGACGAAGGGGCCACCGTCGGACTGCAGGTCCTCGACTCGAAGGCCAAGGCGGACCGCTCTCATGCCCATGGAGTGCGGCGACTGCTGACCCTCACCAACCCCAACCCGGTCAAGTGGGTGGTCTCACATCTCGGGCGCGACGAGAAGCTGGCGCTGGCGGACTCGCCCTACGACACGGTCCCGGAACTGCTGGCCGATGCCTGGCTCAAAGCGGGGGAGCAGCTCGCGGCCGAGCAGGGCCCCATCGCGTCGGTGAGGGACCGGGAGGCCTACGAGAAGGTCGCGCTGGCGGTGCGTCAGGAATGCCCGGGCCGCACCCGTCAGGTCGTCGCGGGTGCCGCGTCGGCGCTCACGGCCCTGACCCGTGCCCGGCTGCTCCTGGCGGGTCTTCCGGCGGGCCATCCCACCGGGCGCGACGTCACGACCCAGCTGGGGAACCTGTTCTTCAACCGGTTCATCTCGGCGACCCCGGATCCGTGGCTCGGGCATCTGCCGCGCTACGCCCAGGCGACCGTGGTCCGGCTCGAGGCCGCCCTGGCGAACCCGGCGCGCGATGAGCGCCTGCAGGCGGAGGTCGATGACGTGGAGGACGCCTACGCCGAGCTGGTGGACCGGCAGCCACCCGGGCCGCTCGCGGCGCCGGTGGAGGAGATCGCGTTCCTCATCGAGGAGTTCCGGGTCAGCCTGTTCGCGCAGCAGCTGCGCACCGCGGTCCCGGTGTCGGCGAAGCGGATCAGACAGGCGATCCGCCAGGCGGGGTGACTGGGCTCACCCCGCCCGGCGGATCGATGTCAGGTCGGCAGGCCCGTCGTCACGGACGCTGCAGACCCCAGAACCCGTCGGCTGCGAACAGCTTGTCGACGAGGGGCTCGAGGAGCCCTGCCTCGAACAGGACGTCCAGAACCGTGTAGCGCTTCCGGATTGTCTGGGCACGAAGGTACGTGGCCCTGAAACGGTCCCAGTCGAGGTCGATGTCGGACGGGTGGGCGGGGGCACCAACCGCGCGCAGCCTGCGCTGAAGCTCCGCCGCCGGCAGGAGCTGCTCCCGCAGCCGCGGGGCCAGCTCGGCCCAGGTCCCCGTGAGGGTCTCCAGGCGCGCGCGGAGCTCCTCGGCGGGGACCCACTTCGCGAGGGTCTGCGCGACGGTCTCGTCCACCAGTCGCGGATTGGGGTTGAGGTGCCTCACGTGTGCCTCGAGGTCCTCGCGGGACCGCCAGGCCGCGACCGCGGCGTCGACGTCGAGCGCCGCCACGTCGGTCTCGAGGAGCGCCTCGTAGAGCGCCGCGACCGCGACCGTTCCGAGGGCCACCTTGAAGCCGTGCGAGAGCCTGGGGACCTGGTCGACGCCGTGTCCCTCCATCTCCCAGAGATGGCTGAACTGGTGCTCGGCGCCCGAGGCGGGGCGTGAGGACTGGTGCGCCTGCATGGCGAGACCCGACATGACCAGCCCCTCCGCGAGGGCACCGATGGCCCTGACATCACGGGCGGCGAGCCCCTCCGGGTCGGAGACGGCGTCGGCGAGGGGACCTTGGACCTTCGCCCACACCGCGTCGTCGACGGGTTCGACACCGAGCGCGTCGGCGAGGATCCAGTCGGCGCCGGCTGGGACCTTTCCGAGCAGATCCCCATAGCCGGAGGCGGTCATGTTGCCCGGGGCGGCCGCCATGATGTCGAGGTCGGCCACGCAGGCCTGTGGGGCGGGGCAGCCGAGGGTCTGCTTGAACCCGTCGACCGCGATGGAGGAACCGAAGGCGGTGTATCCGTCCATCGAGGCCGCGGTGCCGACGATCATGTAGCCGCGTTCGAGTTCGCCACTGGCCCGCTTGACGATGTCGTTGAGCGTGCCGGCGCCGACGGCCACCGCAACCGCGTCGAGGCCCGCGAGCGTGTCGCGGAGCGCCTCGATGTTCTCGTACTTCGCGTACAGCTCCGGGTCACCGGGGAGTACGTGCGGCTCGAGGAGCTCGACCCCGCCGGCCGCGAGGGCTGCCGTCACTGCGTCTCCGGCCGCGGCCATGGTGCGCTCGTCGCCGATGACCACCGCTCTGCGTCCCGGGAAGAGGGACGTGAACACCTCGGCCACCTTCTCGACGGCACCGGCGCCCAGTTCGACGCGCTTGGTGTCGGTGGCTTCGGCGAGCGAGGCCTGGATCAGATCGGACATGGTCTCTCCTTACTTGGCCGCTTCGTGGTCGACGACCCGATGCGTGAGCTCGGCCAGAGCGGGGTAGGACTCGCAGTACTGGTCGAGGTAGAACTGGTACTCGTCGTGGTTGGCCTGGTCGGGTTCGAGCCGGTCGACCTCGTGGACCATGTGGTCGGAGGCCTCCTTCAGGTCCTTGTAGATGCCCGCACCGACTGCGGCCACCATGCAGGTGCCGAGCACGACTGCGTCACCGACCTCGGTGAGAGTGACGGGCACGCCGGTGACGTCGGCGTGCATCTGCATCCAGTCGCGCGAGTTGGTGGCGCCGCCGCAGGCGACGATCTCGCTGACCTTGAATCCCTGGCTTTCCATGGCGCGCAGGTTGTGGGCGGTGCCGTAGCAGACCGACTCCTGGATGGCGTGGTACATGTGCGCCGGGGTGTGGTGCAGCGAGAGGCCCCAGAAGATGCCCCGGGCCTTCGAGTCGGTGTACGGCGTGCGGTTGCCCTGGAAGTACTCGTTGACGATGAGGCCGTCGGAACCGATCGGAATGTCCTTCGACTTGCGGTTGAGGATGTCGTAGGCGTTGAGTCCACTCGTCTCGGCGGCGGCCACGACGTCCGGGGCGAAGTTGTCCTTGAACCACTTGAGCACCGAACCGGTGGAGACCTGACCGCCCTCGACCGTGTACTGGCCCTTGATGACGCCGTCGGTGTAGGCGCCGAAGAAGCCCTTGCCATGGATCTCGGTGTCGGTCTGACCGGTGACGACGTGCGAGGAACCGGTGATCAGAGCCATCCGGCCCGGGGTGACCACGCCGAGTCCGATCTGGCCGGCCCATGCGTCGGCGGGGCCCTGCGCGACCGGGATGCCCGGGACGAGGCCGAGCGCCTGCGCCGCGGCCGGTGTCAGGCCCCCGACGGGGGTTCCGAGGTCGAGGACCTTCTCGGGGATCTTGTCGAAGACGTCGCCGCAGCCGATGTGCTCGTAGAAGTCCACGGGCCAGCCGCCCTTGGCGCGGTTGTAGTACATCCGGATCGCGGCGGAGTTGATGTTGACGCTCCACTCGCCGGTCAGCATGTAGGTGACCCAGTCCGGGGCGTCGACCAACTTGTGCGCGGCGTTGTAGGTGTCGGGCTCGTTCTCCCGCAGCCAGGCGGCCTTGAAGGGGAACCACTCGGCCGTGGCGGGGGCGGTGCCGGCGCCGTTGTAGAGGCGGGCCACGGAGTCCGACGTCTCGGCGCGGGCCGCCTGCTCGGTGGCGCGCACGTCCATCCACATGATGGCGTCGCGGATGGCCTCCCCCTTGGCGTCCATGGGTACCACCGTCATGGTGGTCGCGTCGCAGGAGATGCCCGCGATGGCGGCTGCGGGAATACCGGAGTTGGCGAGGGCCTTGCGCGATGAGGCCTGCAGCGCCTCCCACCAGTCCTTGGGGCTCTGCTCGGCCCATCCCGGCCTGGGGTGGCGCGTCTTGTAGGTGGTCGCGGCGAACGTGAGGGGGCGTCCGGCGAGGTCGAATATGGCGACCCGGCAGCTCTCGGTGCCGAAGTCGATTCCCATCAGGTAGGGGCCATCGATGTTCATGGTGAAAGAACCTTCTTCGTTGAGTGTTCGTCGGTGGTCAGTTGTCGTTGTCGTCGGTCCAGCCGAGCTCGTCCCAGATGTGCGCTGGGATGAGCCGGTCGACGCGGTCGAGGACGTAGGTGGGGCGGGCCGCCCGGGGGAGCGAGGCCACGTCGTCGGGGGTGGCCTCACCGGTGAGGACGACGGCGGACGGCATATCGGCGTCGAGCGCCATCTGGATGTCAGTACCCAGCCGGTCCCCGACCATGACCGCGTCGTGGAGGGGGACGTCCAGGCCGGACATGGCCTCCTGCAGCATCAGCGGCGACGGCTTGCCGAGGCTGACGGAGCAGGCGACGCCGGTGCAGGCCTCGATGGCGGCCGTGATCGCGGCGCAGTCCGGCTCGCCGCGGCCGCCCGGGAACGGGCAGTAGCGGTCCGGGTTGGTCTGGATGAGGATGGCCCGCTTGTGGTACCAGATCGCGTCGAAGGCGATCTGGAGCTTGCGGTAGTCGAAGGTGCGGTCGTAGGAGGCGATGACGATGTCGATCTCCGCCGGGTCCTCGCTGAGCCGGAAGCCGGCGTCGAGTAGCGCCCTCCGCAGCGGTTCTTCGCCGATGACGAAGAGGATGGCGTATGGGTGGTGCTCGGAGAGCCAACGCACCGTCGTGACGACGGTGTTGGCGATGTCGTCCAGGGAGGTCGGCAGGCCCAGCTTCGCCAGCTTCTGTTGGTACTGGACCGGGTCCTTCGTGGGGTTGTTCGACAGGAACCGCACCGGGATCTCCCTCCGGCGCAACTCCCGGATCATGCGGGCCGCGCCGGGCAGAAGATGGTCGCCCAGGTAGATGGTGCCGTCGAGGTCGAAGATGTAGGCACCCTTCAGTTCCGTGGGCGCCGAGACGATGGTCGACACGGTCGTCATCCTTCCGTCGTGGTCAGCTGAAGAGAGCAGCAGTGGTCAGTACCAGGGTGGTGGATACCCAGATGGCCATCGCAGGCGGATCGATGTGTGTCTTGCCGCGGATGTGGAAGAGGTTCGACTGGAGCTCTCCGAGGAATGCGGAGATCATGCCGAACACTGCTCCGATCAGCAGCGACGCGACCGCGAGCCAGGCGATCGTCTCGCCCCAATCACCCCAGACGAACCCGTCGCCGGCGAGGATGGGCATGAACTTCACCGCTGCCAGGCCGCCGATGATCGTGACGTGGTGCTGGATGGGCATTTCGTGGCCGAGGATGAGGAACAGCACGACGATCGCGGAGAAGCCGAAGGCGAAGGTGTGGGCCCAGGCGTCGGCGCCGGGGAAGAAGGTCGACAGTGCGATGGCCGAGCCGCCGCCGAGGATGCCGAAGAAGGCGCCGATGGCGAGGTACTGTGCCGGCCGCTGTTGCCAGGTGAGCCAGAAGCTCTCGTTGTTGGGCGCGATTCGTCCCCAGAATCCCTTTGCGTCTTGGTTCATCTTCTCGGGGTGGAACAGGCTTCCGCCGAAGAAGAGACGGGCGAGGACGGCCGAGATGAAGACCGTCAGGGCGACGGAGTCGGTGTGGCTGCCGAACCACGGCAGCTGGGCGATTCCGATCTGGATGAGGTAGCCGGCCATACCGAAGAGCGCGCCGACCATGAGGATCTTCGGCCGGCCGAGGCGGGCCAGCGGCTCGGAGACGTCGCGCCCGTCGGTCAGGCCCCGGCTCCCTGCGTAGGCGGCCGCCGCGACGCCGCCGGCGAAGGCGATGTGCGGGCCCATGAACGGGCCGAAGGCGAGGAAGTCGAATCCTGCGCCCGAGCCCGTGGCCGCGAACAGCCCCCAGGCCACGAAGACGCTGATGCCGGTGACGGCGAAGGCGTAGTTGGCGCCGATCGCGGCGCCGACGAATCCGCCCGCGAGCGAAACGACCAGGCCGAGGAGGAATACCCCCAGGGTTGCTGTGAACACCGTTGTTCTCCTAGTGAATGGTGATTGAGTTGGTGGTTGATCGAGGGCGCGACGGCTACCCGGCGGCGGGGGGCTCGTAGGAGCACAGGGCGTCGACCTTCGCCGCAGAGGCGGAGGTGTCGTCGAAGACGTAGTCGAGGAACTCGTCGGCCAGCCGGAGCGCCAACTGCCGGCCGATGACGCGCTCACCCAGGCAGAGGACCTGGCCGTTGTTCGACAGCACGAGGCGCTCCACGGAGAACGAGTCGTGTGCGGTGCTCGCCCGGACGCCGGGGACCTTGTTGGCCGACATCGCCATGCCCATGCCTGTGCCGCAGACGAAGATGCCGCGGTCGGCCTCGCCGGAGGCGATCTTGCGCGCACCGGCGACCGCGACGTGGGGGTAGGCCGTCGGGTCGGTGTCCGCGTCGACGCCGACGTCGATGATCGATTCGACGCGAGGGTCGCCCTCGAGCTTCGCCTTGATCGCGTCCTTGTAGGAAACGCCGGCCTGATCCGCGGCCAGCACCACTCGGTATCCCATGTGTAGCTCCTTCAATCGCGCGGCTGCCTTGCCGCGTACATGAAGAGACTAACACGAAGGATGTGAAAAAAACCACCTACAGTGTGAGAGATATCGAGTTGCTTGTTAACTCTCTGGGCTCGTGGCCTCCGCGACGACCACACGTGCCCCCCAGGCCGCGAGCTGCGCGAGGTCGTCGTCGCCGGCGCCGGGGTCGACGACGACGTGGTCGAACTCATCCAGTCGCGCGAACGCGTGCAGCGCTTTGCGGCGCAGCTTGGTGTGGTCGAGCAGCAGCACGCGCGTGCGCGCCGCGCGGAGCATGGCCTTCTTCACCGCGACCACTGCCTCGTAGGGGTGGAAGCAACGACCGTCGGCGATGCCCGATGCGGAGAGGACGCAGAAGTCCATGTCCAGGCCCTCCAGGGTTGAGATCGCGGTCGGGCCGAGCACGGCGTCCGCCCAACCCTCGTACGACCCTCCCGTGAGGAACAGGTGGATGTCGCTGGCCTGCGTGGCCTCGCGTGCCACGAGAAGCGAATTGGTGATCACCGTCGTCGGAGGTGTCTTGGCGAGTTCTCGCACGACGTAGATGCCGCTGGTCGAGTCGTCGAGTGCGACGGAACTGCCCGGAGGGATGAGCCCCGCGAGGGCACGGGCCATCGCCTCCTTGCTCTCGGGCTCCTGCTCGATGCGGAACGACGCGCTCGCCTCCTGCAGGCCGCTCGCCACCGCCGAGACCTGGCCGCGGTGGCGTTGGAGCAGGCCGGCGTCCTCGAGCGCCCTCACGTCGCGATACGCCGTCATCGTGCTGACCCCGGTGTGCTCCGCGATGTCCTCCATCGACACCGAACCTCGCTTGATCACGAGTTCCGCGATCGCGAGATGCCGCGTGCGTTGGGCGGTGCTTCCCGGCTGCCTGCCGGAGGTGTCGTCGGCCATGTTCGTAACTCCTGCTTCGCGCTCCCGCGCTACGTATTCGGCACTCGGCACCCTACTCCGGGTGGCACGATGGGGTCCGTGCCGAAGGATGTTGCCGAACTGATCGCCCTGTTCGACCTGCAGAAGACCGGGGAGAACCGGTTTCGCGGGCCGCACCCGGACACGCTCCTGCAGCGTCTCTTCGGCGGGCAGGTGCTGGGGCAGACCCTGGTGGCGGCGGCCCGCACGGTCCCGCCTGAACGGATCGTCCACTCCCTGAGTGCGTATTTCCTCCGCCCCGGGGCCATCGACAGACCGCTCGACTTCGAGGTCGAGGCCGTGCGCGACGGGAACGCCTTCAGCAATCGGAGGGTCCTCACCAGGCAGGGTGACACGGTGATCTTCCAGATGACCGCGTCCTTCCAGGAGCCCGAGGAGGGCCTGGACCACTCGGCGACGCAGCCGCAGGGGGTCGCCGTGCCGGAGTCGTGCCCGTCGCTGCACGATGTTCTGGAACGGCGCTTCGGTGCCAGTGTGCGTCTGGTGTCCGAGTGGGACGCCCTCGACGTGCGGCTCGCAGCTCGGCCGGACCGGGGGGAGATGGGCGGCAGCATGAAGGCCTGGGTGCGGACCCGTGAGCCGATGCCGGACGATCCGCTGCTGCACTCCGCCGTGCTGGCCTACCTGTCCGACATCACGCTTCTCAGCGTCACGACGGTGCCGCACGAGGTCGAGTTCCTGTCGCCGTCGATGCAGGCGGCCTCGATCGATCACGCCATGTGGTTCCACCGGCCGGTCCGCGTCGACGACTGGTTGCTCTACGACATGAACTCGCCTTCGGCTTCGCATGCCCGTGGATTCGCCATGGGGCGCCTCTTCCAGAACGGCCTCGCGGTCGCATCTTGTGCCCAGGAGGGACTCATCCGCGTGCTGGGGTGAGCCCCTCCCGGACATGGCGGCGGCCCGTCCTGTGGGGGGATGGGACGGGCCGCCGGTCTGGGAGGGAGTCGCCTCAGGCGGCGATCCCCTCGGTCTCGCGGAGCGTGGCCAGTGCCTGACGCTCGATCTGGCGGACACGCTCGGCGGTGATGCCCCAGTGCACGCCGATGTCGGCGAGCTTGGCCTGGCGCCCGTCGAGGAGGCCGTACCGGCGGCGGACCACGTCCTGGGAACGCTCGTCGAGCCTGGCGAGCATGCCCTCGAGTCGGGCGCGCTCCTCGGCGTCGAGCACCATCTCGTCGGGTCCGGGCGCCGTCTCGCGCGCGATCAGGTCACCGAGTGCGGTGTCGCCGTCGACCTCGACCGGGGCGTCGAGCGAGACGTGGTCGCGGGAGTAGCGCAGAAGGTCCACGATCTTGTGCTCCTCGAGGCCCAGTTCATCGGCGATCTCCGCGAGCTCGGGCTCGCGGCCCAGCTGTCGCTCCAGGTTGCGGCGGACGGCTGACACCTGGTTGACCTGCTCCGCGACGTGCACGGGGAGCCGCACGATGCGGCCCTGCTGTGCGATACCACGCGAGATCGCCTGCCGGACCCACCACGTCGCGTAGGTGGAGAACTTGAAGCCCTTGGCGTAGTCGAACTTCTCGACGGCGCGGATGAGACCCGTGTTGCCCTCCTGAACGAGATCGAGCAGGGGCATCTGCGCCCTGCCGTACTTCCGGGCCACCGACACCACGAGGCGCAGGTTCGCCTGGACGAACCTCTTCATCGCCCGTTCGCCGAGGGTCTCCAGATCGCGCAGTTCGTCGTCGGTGGCCTCGACATTCGAGTCGACCTCACCGGAGAGGACGCGGGACGCGTACATCCCCGCCTCGATCTGCCGGGCCAGCTCCACTTCCTCCACGGCGCTGAGCAGGGGGGTCTTCGCGATCGCGTCCAGGTAGAGCCCCACCGAGTCCTTGCCGTCGATACCTTCGATGCTTCGAGTGCGTGCAGTCGTATTCATCAATGCTGACCTTTCCAAAAAGCCTTCACCCACTTCAACGCACGAGTGGTCGCCAGGGTTCCCGACACCGGTCCTGGATTTCGTGTTTCTGGCCCCAGGGCCAGGAAATCCGGTGAAACCCTGACCCATGTCAGGGGAGCCTCAGGGGATCGTTTGAGTGGATGGGGTCGGCGTGCAAGAATGGACAGCGCGTCACCCTTGACTAGGCCGGGGCGGCGCATGCGCAAAATCGTTGCCGCCCCGAGAGGACCACCGTGACCCAGGACGCTGAAGGAACCGGCAAGCCCACCCGCACCCGGAAGTCGGCAACGACCAGCAGCGACCAACCAGCAACGAGTCGCCCGCGAAAGACCGCGGCGACGAAGACCGCAGCCCCCAAGGCAGCGGCCACCAGGACCGCTCCCAAGGCAGGCAAGACCGCCACGAAGACGCGTGCGAAGGCCAAGCCGAAGGGGGCCGGCCCCACGATTGCGGAGGCGACCACGGGAGAGGTCGAAGTGAAGTTCGAACGCGACGGCGAGGACGTGGTTCTCACCGTCGGAGGGAAGAAGCGGTCCCTCGACGAGGTGGACGACACCCAGTTCGATGAGGCGAGCGAGGCGCCGCTGGAGAAGCAGCTCGTCGAAGAGGAGGGCTTCGCGCTCTCGGACTCCGACGACGCCGATGAGCCGGAGCAGCAGGTCGTCTCGGCCGGCGCGACGGCGGATCCGGTCAAGGACTACCTCAAGCAGATCGGCAAGGTGGCCCTGCTCAACGCCGTCGAGGAGGTCGAACTCGCCAAGCGCATCGAGGCCGGCCTGTTCGCAGAGGAGCGCCTCAGCTCCGTCGACGTCGCGGTGAGCCCCGAGGATCTCGAGGACTTCGAATGGATCGCGGAGGACGGCCGGCGCGCCAAGAACCATCTGCTCGAGGCCAACCTGCGTCTGGTCGTGTCGCTCGCCAAGCGCTACACCGGCCGCGGCATGCTCTTCCTCGACCTCATCCAGGAGGGCAACCTCGGCCTCATCCGCGCGGTCGAGAAGTTCGACTACACCAAGGGCTACAAGTTCTCCACCTACGCGACGTGGTGGATCAAGCAGGCCATCACACGCGCCATGGCGGACCAGGCCCGCACCATCCGCATCCCCGTCCACATGGTGGAGGTCATCAACAAGCTGGCCCGCGTCCAGCGCCAGATGCTGCAGGATCTCGGGCGCGAGCCGACCCCCGAGGAACTTGCCGTCGAGCTGGACATGACGCCGGAGAAGGTCGTCGAGGTCCAGAAGTACGGTCGCGAGCCCATCTCGTTGCACACCCCGCTCGGCGAGGACGGGGACTCCGAGTTCGGCGACCTCATCGAGGACTCCGAGGCCGTCGTGCCGGCGGACGCGGTGAACTTCACCCTCCTGCAGGAGCAGCTCAACGACGTCCTCGACACGCTCAGCGAGCGCGAGGCGGGCGTCGTCAGCATGCGCTTCGGCCTCACCGACGGTCAGCCCAAGACCCTCGACGAGATCGGCAAGGTCTACGGCGTCACCCGTGAGCGGATCCGCCAGATCGAATCGAAGACCATGTCGAAGCTGCGCCACCCGTCGCGCTCGCAGGTCCTCCGCGACTACCTGGACTGAGCGACACCCGCAGACAGCGGACAGCCCCGAGGCCACCGGCCCCGGGGCTGTCCGCTGTCCGGGACCGGCTTCGCAGACGGTTGGTGCTGGACTCACGCGTAGGTACTCTTCGACCGTGCAGACAGACGTGCAGCCGTCCGTCCGGACGGAAACTCCCAGGCGTCAGCGCCTGCGCTACTTCGACCACTTCCGCGCCGTCACGATCCTGCTCGTCGTCGCGAGCCATTCGTACGCCGGCTGGCGACGCGACTCGATCCTCGAGATCTCGGCGGCGAACCTGATCACCGGCGCCACCGCGCTCTTCGTGTTCATCTCCGGCTTCTTCTTCCACCACGCGTTCCACCGGAACTTCCACTACGGCCGCTTCATGCGCAAGAAGACCGTCGCCGTCCTGGTGCCCTACCTGGTGCTGTCGACGGCCTTCATGCTCGACACCCTCCGCAAAGGCGGCGCGATCACCTACGACGTCCGGTTCAGCGACGATCCGTGGGTCGACGGGGTAGCCGCGGCGCTGGCGAAGTACGCCACAGGCAACGCGCACTACGTGTACTGGTACGTCCCGTTCATCATGCTGATGTTCGCGCTGTCTCCGGTCTTCCTGCGGTTCATCGATCTGAAACTCAGGTCGCAGGTGCTCCTCGTCGTGGGGGCGCTCACGCTGGCGTCGTTCGTCTGGCGCTCCCGACTCAGCCTCAACCCGCTGCACAGCGTGCTCTACTTCGTCGGCTTCTACCTGCTGGGCATCCTGTTCAGCCTCCACCGCGAGCGCGTCGAACGGGCCTTCACCAGAACCTCTGCCGCCGTGCTGTGGACCCTTACCGTCCTCGTCGCGGTCGCATCGGCCTTCGCGGGTCAGGTCGGCAACATGCACAAGGAGAACCCGTGGGAGTACACGGGCTTCGACTGGATGGTGCCGCTGAAGGTGGCGATGATCGCGGCCATGCTCGCGAGCGCGTTCCTGTTCGCCAAGCGGGAATCCCGCGTGCTGGGCCACCTCGCCAAGACCAGCTTCGCGATCTTCTTCGTGCATCCGTGGTTCATCGAACCGATGAAGCAGCTCGTGCCGGAACGCCTCCTCGGCGACGCCTCCGGAGCGGCCGTGCTGTTCCTCCTCGTGCTGGGTGCCACCCTCGCCACGATCGCGCTGGTCAAGGCGATCCTCGGCGACTGTTCCCGCTACGTCATCGGCTACTGAGCGCCCCACACCGGCAGGCCGATCGCGTCCTGCGTCACCGCGGCGAGGCGCGCCCGGTTGTCCGGGTCGCGGGCGAACCGGGGGAGTGAACAGGGAACGAGGGACTCGTCGACGTAGGTCGCCGTCGGCGGTGCTGCCGTCGCGAGGGCGGCGTAGGTGTCCGCCAGCCGCTCCGGCGGGGCGGCCGCCCGGTTCTTCGGGGCGTAGAGCACCTGTTGGAGTTTCGGCTGGGCGGCCAGTTTCGAAGGATCGAGCCGCACTGCCGGCACCCGTAGACACGCGACGGTGACGCGGCCGGTCCAGTTTTCCGCCAGGGTCTCGGCGATCATCACCTGCGCCAGTTTGGCGTGGTAGTAGGCGCGGGTGGGGGTGTACCAGGGGTCGCCGTCGAGGGCATCCCACCGGATGCGGATCCGCGGCATGGCCAGCAGCCCCTTGGAGGCGATGAACACCACCCGCCCGTCCCGCGAGTCGGCCAGCGCAGGGGCCAGATGGGCCGCCAGGGCCGTTGGGCCGAGGTGGTTCGTGGCCCATACCCGCTCGTGCCCTTCATCGGTGACCTCCCGCGTCGTCATGCCGAGGTCGAAGACGGCGGCGTTGTTGATGAGCACATCGACACCGAGGCCTCCGACGCGGTCCGCGGCCGTCTTCACCGACGCCAGGTCGTCCATGCGCGTCTCGATGACCTCGACTTCCTCGCCGAGTGCGGCCCTCGCCCTGTCGACGGAGCGGCAGAGCGCCAGCACACGGTGACCGTCGGCCATGAGGCGCTGCGCGGCGCGCAGTCCGATCCCCGAGTTCGCACCCGTGATCGCGATCGTCGCCATGATGTCCTCCTCGCCGCCCGCCCGGCGGCCCGTCAGCTTGAACGTGTGTTCAATCTAGCGCGGGCGCCGATCTCGTGCTGCTGGACGGTTCCGATGCGGGTGCGGGCGAGGCGGACGAAGTTGACGAGCATGTCGTGGATGGACGCCGTGATCGTCGAGGACTCGGCGAGCGCCACGAGGTCCTCGGTGGCCGAGGGGTCGAAGTAGCCCGCGTCGCGGTAGATGCGGATCCGCGCCGCGAGACCCGCGGAGTCCAGCTCGGGATGGAACTGCGTGGCGTAGACGTTGCGGCCGACGCGGAACGCCTGGACCGGGCATGCCGCGTCGCCCGCGGCGAGGATCACGGCTCCGGGCGCGGGGAGCCGGCATCCCTCCTTGTGGGCGGTGAACGCGTGGAAGGTGTCGGGGATGCCCTCGAAGATGGGGTCGACCCTGCCCTCGGGGGTCAGCGTCGCGGTCACCACACCGACGTCCTCGCTGACGGTCCGGTCCACGACACCCCCCAGGTGCTGCGTGAGCGCGCCGACGCCGTAGCAGAGCCCGATGAAGGGGAAATCGTCGGCGACCGCCTCGTCCATCACCTGGGCGATCACAGCCTCGGCCCGCAACTGGGCGGCGGACTTGTCGGTGTCGCTGGCGTTGAAGGGGCCTCCGCCGAGGATGACGCCGGCGTACCGGGTCAGGTCGATGGGGGCCACCGCGGCGTCGCCGAGCCGGACCTGCACGACGTCCTCGTCGCGGAGACCGGCCAGCCGCACGATCGCCTCGCGTTCCCCCTCAGCCGCATCGTCCTCCGGACGGGTGCTGAGCAGCACGAACGGTTTCACCTGGCCTCCCCGAATATCGGCTTTCCGGCCCGGAGCTCCTCGACGAGGGCCCGGGTCACGGCGACGGGGTCGTGACCGTTGGCGGCCGCGACCCGTCGCTGACGAAGATAGCTCGGTCCCCGGTCGACCAGTTCCCGGACATGGGCGAGATTCTGCGCGCACCCCAGTTCCTCCGAGATGGGGGTGAGGTCCTCGACCCATCGCTTGATGCCGTCGCTGACGTGCATGAGGTATTCGTCCTTGCGGTGGGTGATGACGTCGGCGGCCAGCCCGTAGCGCGCCGCGCGCCACTTGTTCTCGCGCATGAACCAGTAGGGAAGCCGGTGAATGGGCTCATCCCTCTGGAGGGCGCGGGACATCCTCTCCACGAGACACTGGTCGAAGGCCGCCAGTGCGCCGATCTCCATCAGCGTCGGCACCGAGTCCATGCAGCGGTTCTCGACGGTTCCCCAGGTCGAGGGCCGCACGTCCCACCGGATCTCGGACGGGTTCTGGATGAGGCCCACCCCTTCCAACTGCGACGCGAAGCGCTCGAGCTCGCCCCAGTCGGACATGTGGTACGGCAGCCCGTTGGTGGGCAACTGCTGGAACACCATGGTGCGCTGGGACGCGAAGCGGGTGTCCTCGCCGATCCAGAAGGGCGACGACGCCGACAGCGAGATGAAGTAGGGCGCGAACCGGGCCATGCCGTAGACGATGGGCAGCGCCTTGTCGCGGTGGTCGATCCCGGCATGGATGTGGAGCCCATTGATGGCCATCTGCTGCCCCCACCAGGCGTTGCGCTCGGTGACCCGCCGGTACTGCGGTTTGTCGCCCGGCCGCTGCGTGCGGGGGTCGCCGAAGGGGTGGGCCCCGGCCCCGAGCAGCGTGAGCCCGCGAGGCTCCAGCTCGCTCAGCACGTGCTCCAGATGCCGGCGCATCTCCGCGACGGCAGACGGAACAGTCTGGTGGACTCCCGTCACGAGCTCGATCATGCTCGTGAGGTACTCGTTGCGGATCGGGCCGTTGACCGGATCGTCGACGCGGCTCAGGATGACGTCGGCCGCGGGCACCTGCTCGAAGGTGGTCGCGTCCACGACGGCGAGCTCCCATTCGATACCGACGGTCGACTGCTTGGACTGCCCGAACTTGATCTTCACTGGGCCTCCTCGGAGTAGGCGGGCCGGCCGCGGGGGCGCGGCAGTCCAAGTCTGGCACGCGAGGGGGTGAGGCAGTCACGGTCCGTGATCCGGCAAGAGTCAATCCGTGCGCGGGGCGATAGGCTTGGCAGCCGAGGAAGAGAGGTACCCCATGTCGCTGTTCGATCGAGTCGAACTCGCCCCTGCCGACCCCATTCTCGGGCTGACCGAGGCCTTCCATGCGGATTCCCGCCCGGAGAAGGTCAACCTGGGTGTCGGTGTCTACCTGGACGAGCAGGGCAAGCTCCCACTGCTGGACTGCGTGCGGGAGGCGGAGGGCCGCCTCGCGGCCACCCCCAAGGCGAAGGGCTACCTCGGGATCGACGGATCTCCGGCCTACCGGGACGCCGTGCGGGACCTCGTGTTCGGTGAGGACTCGGAGGCGCTCGCCGCCGGCCGTATCGCCACCGTCCAGACGCTCGGCGGTACCGGCGCCCTCAAGGTCGGTGCCGACCTTCTGCGCCAGATCGTGCCGTCAGCCACGGTCCTGATCTCCGATCCGAGCTGGGAGAACCACCGGGCACTGTTCACCCGCGCCGGCTTCCGGGTCGACACCTACCGCTACTACGAGCCCGCACTGCAGGGCATCGACTTCGACGGCATGCTCGCCGACCTGCGCCGCGCCAACGCCGGCACCATCGTGCTGCTGCACGCCTGCTGCCACAACCCGACCGGCTACGACCTCACCCCCGACCAGTGGGACCAGATCATCGAGGTGCTCCGGGAACGCGAACTCATGCCCTTCCTCGACATGGCCTACCAGGGTTTCGGGTTCGGCATCGAGGAGGACGGCGCGGTCGTCGGCAAGTTCGTCGACTCGGGCCTCGAGTTCTTCATCTCGACCTCGTTCTCGAAGTCGTTCAGCCTCTACGGCGAGCGCGTCGGCTCCCTCTCGGTGGTGACCTCGGCTGAGGAGGCGGCCCGCCGCGTGTTGTCCCAGCTGAAGATCTGCGTGCGGACCAACTACTCGAACCCGCCCACGCACGGGGCGGCCCTCGTGACTACCGTGCTCGGCAACGACGAACTTCGGCGCCAGTGGGAGCAGGAGCTGGCCGGGATGCGCGACCGGATCAAGCAGCTGCGCCGCGGCCTGGTGAAGGCACTCGAGGCCAGGGGCGTCTCCGACATGTCCTTCGTCGCCGAGCAGCTCGGCATGTTCAGCTACTCGGGGCTGACGAAGCAGCAGATGGTCACGCTGCGCTCGGCGTACGGGATCTACGGCACCGACGCGGGGCGCATGTGCGTCGCCGCCCTCAACAACGACAACCTCGCCTACGTGGCCGACGCCATCGCGGCCGTGCGTTCCTGACGCGGGCGCCTAGTGGCGGGCCAGTCCGCTGGCCCGCCTGACCGGCGTCGCGATCGCCTCCTCGAGCGTCTCCCAGGAGCCGTACAGCCTTACCCTGTCCCGGGCGCGCGTCACCGCCGTGTACAGCAGCTCCCGGGTGAGCAGAGCCGAGCCCGAGGGCGGAAGAACCACGGTGACGGCCTCGAACTGGCTACCTTGTGACTTGTGGATCGTCATCGCGTGGAGGTCCGCCGCGTCGTCCAGCAACGCCGGCGGGATCCACAGTGGATGCCCCGGCTGGTCCACCACGGCCACCAGCGAACCGTCCGACGCCCGGCGTACCACGACGGCCGTGTCTCCGTTGTTGTACAGCTCCGTGTTGCGCGTGATGAGCAGCGGCTGCCCCGCGTAGGGCCTCGCGTCGAAGCCGTAGTCGGGAAGGGTGCCGGCCAGCCATGCCCGCGCGGATCGCGCCCAGTGGCCCACCCCGAAGCGGCCCTCGCGGTGCCCGCAGAGGATGCGGTGCCGGGACAATTCGACGCAGGCGCCCGCCCCGTCCCCCTCGAGGGCCCGCGCGACGACGGGTCCGGTGGCGGACAGCAGATCCTCCCGCAACGGCTCGAGCGACGCCGGATCGACTGAGCCGTCGAAGGGCACCAGTTCGATACTGGCGGCCGTCTCGACCACGGTGCGTGCGGCCACCGCGTCGCCTTCGAGGATGGCCTCGGCCAGGGCGTTGATGTCTCGGTTGGAGCGAAAGTTGGTGACCAGGCGCTCGATGTGCCCGCCGGGCGCCGCGACGAGGTCCGCCTGTTCGATGTCGGCCAGGACCGCCCCGGCCTCGACGGAGCGCAGTTGATGGGCGTCACCGAGGAGGATGAGGCGGGTGTCCGGGGCGACGGCGGCCAACAGGTTGCCCATCATCTCGAGGGACACCATGGAGGTCTCGTCGACCACCACGACGTCGTGGGGGAGGGGATTGCCGGGCCCGAACTCGAGGCGGGGGGAACGCGGCCGCGCGCCAAGCAGTTTGTGGAGCGTCCCTCCCCACACGCGCAGACCCTCGGGCACGGCGCCGAGGACCGACGCCTGGAGCCTCGCCGCGGCCTTGCCGGTGGGGGCGGCCAGCGCCACCCGCGGATCGGCCGGCGCCAGCGAGGTGAGGATGCGGGCGACGATGCTCGTCTTCCCGGTGCCGGGCCCCCCGGTGATCACCGTGGTGCCGTGGCGGAGCGCGGCGAGCACCGCGGCCTCCTGGTGGGCGTCGGGGGTTGTGCCGTCGGGGGCCGGCGCCGGCTCGGTGGGCGGCGCGGCCGGGCCGGTACTGCTGCGGAGGCGCAGCCCGTGCGTGAGCCGGCGCTCCTGCCGCCAGAACCGATCGAGGTAGAGCATGGTGCCGTCGAGCCTGAACGGACGGGAGTCCTGCCCCGGCGAGGCGAC
>JAUHXZ010000004.1 GCA_030426725.1 Actinomycetes bacterium | reverse complement strand
GGGGCGCGCGGCCTGCGCGCCATCCTCGAGGAACTGCTGCTCGAGGCGATGTTCGACGTGCCGTCCGAGGAGGACGTCGCGCAGGTGCGCGTCACCCGCGAGACCGTCGAGGGCATCGCGGCGCCGACGATGGTCCCGCACTCGAAGTTCTCGGGGCGCCGCGACGATCTCTCGGCCTGAGCGGGCCTCCTTCCTTCGGTCCTGGGCGCCGGGGCGGCGCATCTCCCCTGCGGGGCGCGTTCTAGACTGACGCGAGTCCCCGCGCAGCCGCGCCCAGTCACGCAGAATCGAAGTCGCCATGCCCTACACCGCCGCCGGTCTCGCCTTCCGTGAGGCCCGGGACACGCTGCTCACCCACTCCCGCGACCCGCAGGCCGCGCGCGCCTCGTTCAGCTGGCCGGATGTCGGCGACCACTTCAACTGGGCCGTTGACTGGTTCGACTCCATCGCCGACGGCAACGACCAGCTCGCCCTGCGAGTCATCGAAGAGGACGGCACCGAGGCGCGGCGCACCTTCGATGAGTTGCGCCGCCGCTCGAACCAGGTCGCCAACTGGCTCACCCGCATCGGCGTCCGCAAGGGCGATCCCGTCATGCTGATGATCGACAACCGCGTCGAGCTGTGGGAGGCGATGCTCGCGATCATGAAGGTCGGCGCCGTGATCCTGCCCACCTCCGTGGTGCTCGCCCCGGACGATCTGGCCGAGCGGATCGACCGCGCCGACGTGCGTGTCGTCGTAGCCGACGGCATCGACGCCGCGAAGTTCGACGGCTTCGACCGCGACATGGTTCGTGTCATCGTCGGTGGCCGCCGCGACGGCTGGCACACCTTCGCCGACTTCGAGGACGCGCCCGACGCCGCCCCCGGCGTCGTCGTCGACTCCACTGACCCGTCCATCGTGTACTTCACCAGCGGTACCACGTCGCAGCCCAAGATGGTCGAGCACACCCACCTGTCGTACCCGGTCGGGCACCTGTCGACCATGTACTGGATCGGAGTGCGCCCCGGCGACGCGCACATGACCATCAGCGCCCCCGGCTGGGGCAAGCACGCCTGGAGCCTGTTCTTCGCCCCGTGGATCGCGGAGGCCACCGTCGTGGTGTACAACTACCGCCGCTTCGACGCCGTCGCGCTCGCTGCGCAGCTCGACCGGGCCGGCGTCAACACCTTCTGCGCCCCGCCCACGGTGTGGCGCATGCTCATCCAGGCCGACCTCGAGATCAAGCCCTCCGGGCTCCGCGAGCTGCTGTCGGCAGGGGAACCGCTCAATCCCGAGGTGATGGCGGTCATCGAGAAGTGGTGGGGCATCCAGATCCGCGACGGCTACGGCCAGACGGAGCTCACCGCCGTCATCGGGAACTCGCCGGGCGTCCCGCTCAAGCCCGGATCGATGGGCCGCGCTCTCCCGGGCAACGAGGTGGTCCTGCTCGACCCTCTCACCGGCGAACCGGCCGACGAAGGGGAGATCTGCCTGCCCATCGAGCCCGTGCGTCCCCTCAACCTCATGTCGGGCTATGTCGGCGAACCCGAGCGCACCGCCGAGGTGGAGCATGACGGGTACTACCACACCAGCGACGTCGCCTCCCGCGACGCCGCGGGCTTCCTCACCTTCGTCGGCCGCACCGACGACGTGTTCAAGGCCAGCGACTTCAAGGTGTCGCCGTTCGAGGTGGAGTCCATCCTCCTCGAGCACCCGGCGGTCGCGGAGGCTGGAGTCGTCGGCGCACCCGACCCGGTGCGTCTCAACGTGGTGAAGGCCTATGTGCACCTCGCCGCCGGGACCGAGCCGGACGCCGACACGGCGCGCAGCATCCTCGCCCACGCCCGCTCCCACATGCCGCCCTATATGCGGGTGCGGCGCATCGAGTTCTTCGATCTGCCCAAGACCGTGTCCGGCAAGATCCGGCGCGTCGAGCTCCGCGAGCGTGAGGAGGCGCTGTCCGAGGGCCGGATCCCCACCGAGTTCCGGGAGTCGGACTTCCCCGATCTCAAGCGTTGACCGGGCGGTGCCGAGTCCGCGGGGCGTGCGCTCCGCGGGCGCAGGTCGCGCCGTCGTGAAGTGATCCCACCCCGGCGCGACCCACTATCATTGGGCCGGTGACCGACCCCTATCTACGCTTTCCCCACCTCAACCGCGACACCCTCGTCTTCGTCGCCGACGACGATCTCTGGGCGGGGTCCCTGAGTGGCGGCAGGGCTTCGAGGATCACCCTCGGCGAGGAGACGCCGCGCAGCCCCCGGCTGTCCCCGGACGGGAGGCACGTGGCGTTCGTCGCCACCACCAATGGCGGCTGGGACGCGTACGTCACCGCCCTCGATGGTGGGACGCGCCGGCTCACCTGGCTGAGCGGGCGTCCAATGCTGGTGTCCGGCTGGCTCGACGACGAGCACATCCTGCTGAGCTCCCAGCACGAGGGGTTCCACCGCGTCGACGCGGCCATGTACTCGCTGTCGCTCGACGGGGCCATGACCAGGCTGCCCTGGGGCCTGGCCGCCACCGCGGCGGTGCACCCCAAGGGGCGCGTCGCCATCGCCTCGGCGAACTTCCGCGACCCCTCCGGCTGGAAGCGGTACCGCGGCGGCATGGCCGCGCGGCTCTACCTGTCGCCCGACGGGGCGGGCCAGTGGAGCCGGATCCAGGCGGGCGTGACGGCCGGCATGTTCCACCCCACCTGGGTGGGGGAGCGGCTCGTGTTCACCTCGGATCTCGGAGACGAACCCGACGTTCAGGCCCAGGTGTGGTCCGTCAACTCCTCCGGCAAGGACCTGCGGCGCCACACCGCACACACGGCCGAGGAGGGCTACGTCCGCGACGCCACCAGCGACGGCCGCGGCGTCGTGTTCCACGCCCGCGGCGTGCTGTACCACCTGGCGTCGCTCAAGGCGGAGCCCCAGCGCGTCGAGATCACCGTGCCGCTGGGCCGGCCGCAACCCATCCCCGTCGCCCCCACCGACCGGCTCGAGGCGATCGCACCGGACCGGGGCGGCGACTCCTCCCTCGTCGAATGGCGCGGCGCCGCCTACCACCTGACCCACCGCAGTGGCCCCGCCCGTGCCGCCGCGGCCTCGAGCGGGGCACGCATCCGCGATCCCCGCTTCCTCGCCGCCACCGGAAAGGGCGTGTGGGTCACCGACGAGCCCGGCGAGGACGCCCTCGAGGTCCGCCAGCTCGACGGCTACGGCACCCCGCGTCGCCTCGGTGCCGGGCGTCTCGGCCGCATCATGACGCTGGAGCCGAACCCCGAGGGCACCAAGGTCGCCGTGGGCAGCCACGACGGTCGCGTCTCGGTGGTCGACGTCGGCCGCGGCTCGGTGAAGAAGGTGGGCCTCTCCCCGGCGGGCGAGCCCACCGGCCTGGCCTGGTCCCCGGACGGCCGCTACCTCGTGTGGCGAAACGCCATCGCCAACGAGGGAGCTCGCGGTCAGCTCGTCGGCTACGACTTCGGCGACGACCGCGCCTTCACCCTGACCCGCGGCCAGTTCAACGACTTCTCCCCGGTGTTCACCCGCGACGGCAAGCACCTGTGCTTCCTGTCGAGCCGCACGATCGACCCGACCTACGACGAGCTCGGCTTCGACCTCGCCTTCACCAACGCCACCCGCCCGTGGCTCGTGCCGCTCGGCGCGGCCGAGCCCGCCCCGTTCGGGCCGTCGGCCGACGGCTGGCCCGTCAGCGAGCCCGACGAGGACTCCGACCGGTCCGGGAAGGACGCCAAGGACGCCGCGGCGGAGCCGGCGGAGGAACCGGGCGTCGTGTTCGACACCGAAGGCGTGGAGGACCGGATGGTCCCGCTGCCCGTCCCGTCAGGCCGCTACGGGACGCTGCAGGTCGCCAAGGACGGGCTCGTGTGGCTGTCGGTGCGCGCCGTGGGCGAGCTGGGGGCGCTGCGCGCCGGCGTCGAAGGCGAGGTCAAGGACCAGATCGAGCACTTCTCGTTCAAGACCCGCAAGCTCACCGTCGTGGTCGACGGATGCGACGGGGCCGCGGTCAGCGGTGACGGGGAGCGGCTCATCGTCCGCAACGGCGACGAGGTGTGGGTGCAGCAGGCCGACCACGAACCCGACGGCGACGACGCGAAGGTGCACGTCGACCTCGGCCGCCTGCGCCGCGAGATCGAGCCCCGTGCCGAATGGCGCCAGATGTTCGACGAGAACGCCCGCCTGATGCGCGACCACTTCTGGCGGGACGACTTCGACGGCACCGACTGGGCCGCCGCCGTCGCGCGCTACCGGCCCCTCCTGGACCGGATCACCACGCACGACGAACTCGTCGACGTGCTCTGGGAGACCGTCGGCGAGCTCAACACCTCGCACGCGTACGTCGATCCGCCGCCGGCCCACGACGGCACGCCCGTTGGGTTCCTCGGGGCCGAGTACACCCGCAACGCCAAGGGTGAGGTCGTCATCTCGCGGATACTGCCCGGCGAGACATCGGACCCGACGGCGAGGTCGCCGCTGCGGGCCGCCGGCGTCGCGGCGAGGCCCGGCGACGTCATCGCCGCCGTCGATGGACGCTCCACAGCGGACGTCCCCGACATCGGCGTGCTTCTCCAGGGGGCCGCGGAGAAGGTGGTCGAACTGGAGCTCGTCCAGGGCCGGCAGCGGCGCCGCGTCGCCGTCGTCCCCACCGCCAGCGAGGGGCCGCTGCGCTACCACGAGTGGGTCGCGAACCGGGTCGAGTACACCCAGCGCCGCTCGGGGGGTCGGGTGGGGTATGTGCACGTCCCGGACATGGTGGCCCGCGGCTGGGCCGAGTTCCACCGGCTCATCGACGCGGCCATGCGCTGCGAGGCCGTCGTCGTCGACGTCCGGTTCAACGCCGGCGGACACACCTCGGAGCTGGTCATCGAGCGGCTGATGAGGCGCGCCGTCGGCTGGATCGGTGCCAGGCAGCACGACGAGATCGCCACCTACCCGGGCCAGGCGGCCCGCGGCCCGGTGGTGTTCCTCACCAACGCCTACGCCGGCTCCGACGGAGACATCGTCACCGCGGCCGCCCAGGAGCTGGGCCTCGGCCCGGTGGTGGGGGAGCGCAGCTGGGGCGGTGTCATCGGCATCGACGGCCGGTTCAGCCTCGTCGACGGCACCGAGGTCACCCAGCCGCGGTACTGGATCGCGTTCGACAAGTACGGCTTCGGCCTGGAGAACCATGGCGTCGACCCCGACATCGTGGTGGAGATGGGGCCCGCCGAGTGGGAGTCCGACGCGGACGAGCAGCTGGACCGCGCCGTCGACGAGGCCTTGGCGAGGCTGGCCGACCGGCCGGCGGCGACACCTCCGTCGTTCCCGCCGCCGCGCTTCGCCCCGCCCTCCGCGCGCTGAGCCCTCTGCCGGCTCAGTCGACCGATCCGTGGGTTGAGCCGACCGGCGCGGAGCGCCGTCGCGTCGCCGTGGGTTGAGCCGGGCAACGTCGCTCTGCGACGTCCCCGCGTCGAAACCGCCCGCCGCCCGTCCGCGGAACCTTGCCCGGGTCCGGGTGTCGAGGGGTGGGGCCGGGCCGCCCACGCTCCCGGGACGGGCGCTGCGCGCCGGTCCGGTCGCGACGCCCACCCAATCTGCCCCGGCCCCACCCCTCGACCCCCTCATGCTGTTGGCCGGCGGTTTGGGCACTCCTCGCTCGCGGACGCCAGCCTTGCTGCCCGACGCCAGCGCAATAGCGCAGGCTGCGAGCAGTATGGCTGGCGTCGGCGTTTCCAGCGTTGATTGAGCCGGGCGACGGCGCCTGCGCCGTCCCCGCGTCGAAATCCACCGCCGCCAGAGAACCCGACACGCCCCACCACGCTTCGCACCAAAAACTGTCAGACCCCCCTGCGAGAATAGTTCACATGAGCGATTCGATGCGGGAGATGGGGCAGCGGTACATCGCCGCGCTCTGGGACACCGCCCACTCGCTCGACGCTGACAGCGCTGCTGCCGCGGAGCGGCTCGGGGGTCTGGTCGAATCCATCGCCGAGTCCGTCGCACAGTTGGAGGGCCTGCGGCTGCATCTGCTGAACGAAGCCCGGCTCACCGCGGCGGACGCGGTGATCGATGCCGTGAAGCAGTCCGTGCGCACCACCCCCGGCCAGGCCGCCGGCGCACTGAAGCTGTCCTTCGATCTCGGCGACAGGTTCCCGCTCATCGGGGCCGCGTTGCAGGAGGGTCGGATCTCCGTGGCGCAGGCCGACGCGATCGTCACCGTGCTGCGGAAGCTCCCCACCCGCCTCACGCGGGGCGAGGTGAGGCGCTGTGAGGAGTCGATCCTCGACCAGGCGGACACCCTCGGCCCCGGCGAACTCAGAACGTTGACCACGTTCCTCCTCGAGTTGGTCGACCCGGACCAGGCCGAGGCCGACGAGGCCAAGCGGTTGGCGCGGGAGGAACGCTCCGCGCACCGGGCCCGCTACCTTTCCTTGGCGCCGGATCATCACGGGTCGACGAGGATCTCGGGGCAGCTCCCCGTCGCCGACGCCGCCCTGCTGGAAGCCCAGTTGGACGCCCTGATGCCGTCGGCAGAGTCCTACAAGAAGTACGGCGAGACGCCGTCGAAGGGCGCGCGCCGCGCCGACGCGCTGGTGTTGTTGACCCAGACCGCAGCGAGCACCGGGACCCTGCCCGCGCATGGTGGGGACCGGCCCACGGTCCACATCACCCTCGACTACGACACGTTGACCACCGGCCTGGGCGAGGTCGGGCTCCTCGGCGGCTCGGAGGTCACGGGACTGTCGGCCGGCGCCGCGCGCCGCCTGGCGTGTGACGCGAACCTCATCCCCATCGTCCTCGGCGGCGAGTCGCAGCCCCTCGACGTCGGCCGCGACCACCGCCTCGTCACCACACCCATCCGGACAGCGCTCGAAGAGCGTGACGGCGGCTGCATCTTCCCCGGCTGCACCGCCCCACACGCGGTCTGTGAGGCGCATCACATCCTCCCCTGGTGGGCCGGCGGCATCACCGCACTGTCGAACCTCACCCTGCTGTGCCCGTTCCACCACCAGTTGGTTGAACCCGACCCCCAACAGTCAGAAGAGTCCCAGTGGACGGTGCACCTGGATGAGGTGACGGGGTTGCCGTGGGTCACCCCGCCCAGACACATCGACCCCGCCAGGCGTCCCCGGCAACACACCCGCATCAAGCTCCGTCAGCTCCGCGCGACAGGCCCCGGGGCACCACCCTGCCCGGAACCCGCCGAGGAGCCCGAGAGTTCGAAGTCTCCCGCACGGGACGCGCCCCCGCGGGATTCGATCGACCCCGATTCTGCAGGTTCGCGGGTGGAGGAGTTGATCCGCCGTAGCACCGCGATCTGGGGAGATCCCGATGGCTGACTGTCAGGCAGTCTCGGCGTGCGCCGCGGGTCGCCCGCTGCCATCACGGTCCACGACGCCGTGGAACCACTCGACGCGACCCGCGGTCGGCTTGTCGTCAAGGGACTTCGGGAAGGTCATCGGCCGCACCGTGTCGGGCCGCCTGCCCACCACCCCAACAGTCTCCTGCGCGTCAGTTGGGCTGAGTGAGCTCCACCGTCACCGCGAGCGGCTCCTCGGACTCGGCCCAGGTCACCTCGCCGGCCAGCCGGCCGACCGCGCGCAGGTCCGGCTCGATGGTCTTCAGACGGTCCACCACATCGGCCGGTCCCGAGAACGCTGCCAGAGCGACCTCGGCCTTCATCGACACCTTCGCCGTCGACTTCGCGCCACGGATCGCGATGAGCGCGGTCGCCACGTCGCCGAGCAGCGTCTGGTCACCGACGGGCAGCTCCTCGACGGTCGGCCAGGACGCGAGGTGCACCGACGAGTCGTTGGTCCAGCGCCACACCTCCTCGGTCACGAACGGCAGCAGCGGGGCGAACAGCCTCAGCTGGACGTCCAGAGCCAGTGCCAGGGCCGCCTGCGCGGACGCCTGTTCCTCGGGGGACTGGGCGCCGTAGGCGCGCTCCTTGACCAATTCGAGGTAGTCGTCGCAGAACGACCAGAAGAAGCTCTCGGCGGCTTCGAGTGCGACGGTGTAGTCGAACTCGTCGAACGCCTTCGTGGCGGTCGCGACCACATCGCGCAGGCCGGCCAGCATCGCCAGGTCGACCGGGTTGGTCACCGCCGCGACGCCACCGGGGTGCTCGGCCAGCGTGAGCACGAACTTGCCGGCGTTGAGGATCTTCATCGCGAGACGACGGCCGACCTTCATCTGGGTCTCGTCGAACGGCGAGTCCATGCCCGGACGGGCCATCGCCGCGCGCCAGCGCACCGCGTCGGAGCCGTACTTGTCCAGGATGTCGGTGGGGACCACGACGTTGCCCTTGGACTTGCTCATCTTCTTGCGGTCCGGGTCCACGACGAAGCCGGAGATCGTCGCGCGCTTCCACGGCAGCGAGCCGTTCTCGAAGTGCGCCCGCACCACACGGCTGAACAGCCAGGTGCGGATGATGTCGTGCGCCTGTGGGGCCATGTCCATCGGGAACGTCAGCCCGAACAGTTCCTCGTCGCGCTCCCAGCCGGTGGCCAGGTGCGGCGTGAGGGAGGAGGTGGCCCACGTGTCCATGACGTCGGGGTCGGCCATGAAGCCGCCCGGCTGGTTGCGCTGCTCCTCGGTGAAGCCTGGCGGGCAGTCGGTCACCGGGTCGATCGGCAGCGTGGCCTCGTCCGCGACGATCGGGGCGTCGTATTCGGGCTCGCCCTCGGCGTCGAGCCGGTACCAGACCGGGAAGGGCACCCCGAAGAAGCGCTGGCGCGAGATGAGCCAGTCCCCGTTTAGTCCTCCCACCCAGTTCTCGAAGCGGTGCGACATGTGCTCGGGCGTCCACTCAAGTTCGCGGCCCCGCTCCAGGAACGCCTGCTTGAGGTCCTCGTCGCGGCCACCGTTGGTGATGTACCACTGGCGCGTCGCGATGATTTCGAGCGGCTTGTCGCCCTTCTCATAGAAGTTCGTCATGCGCGACGTCGGCTTGGGCTCGCCGTCGAGGTCGCCGGTCTCGCGCAGCGCCGCGACGGTGGCCTCGCGGGCCGAGAACGCCGTCTTTCCCGCGAGCGGCTCGTATGCCTCGGCGTTGACGATCCACTCCGGCGTCTCGCGCTGCATGCGGCCGTCGCGGCCCATGACGGTGCGGGTGGGCAGGTTCAGCTCGCGCCACCACGTGACGTCGGTGAGGTCGCCGAACGTACAGCACATCGCGATGCCGGCGCCCTTGTCGGGCTCGGCGGCGGGGTGGGCCAGCACGGGGATCTCGACGCCGAACACCGGCGACGTCACGGTCGTGCCGAACAGGTTCTGGTACCGCTCGTCATCGGGGTGGGCGATGAGCGCGCACACCGACACGAGCAGCTCGGGGCGCGTCGTCTCGATGTAGACCGGCTCGCCGTCGGGCTTGTGGAACGCGACGCGGTGGTAGGCGCCCGGGTACTCGCGGGCCTCCAGCTCGGCCTGCGCGACGGCGGTGTGGAACGTGACGTCCCACAGTGTCGGAGCATAGGAGAGGTAGGCCTCGCCGCGGGCATGGTTGCGCAGGAAGGCCCGCTGGGCCACGGCCTGCGACTCCGCTGAGATGGTGGTGTAGAGCGTGGACCAGTCCACCGACAGGCCCAGCTGGCGCCACAGATCCTCGAACGCCTGCTCGTCGACGGCGGTCAGTTCGTGGCAGAGCTCGATGAAGTTCTTCCGGCTGATCGGCTCCTGCCGCTTCGGGTTCGGCTTGGCCGGCGGCTGGTAGTCGCCGTCGTAGGGGATCGACGGGTCGCAGCGCACGCCGTAGTAGTTCTGGACGCGGCGCTCGGTGGGCAACCCGTTGTCGTCCCAGCCCATCGGGTAGAACACGTGCTTGCCGCGCATCCGCTGGTAGCGGGCGACCGTGTCGGTGTGGGTGTAGCTGAACACGTGACCGACGTGCAGGGAGCCGGACACCGTCGGCGGCGGGGTGTCGATGCTGAACACCTCGTCGCGGTTCTCGGGGCGGCGGAACGCGTAGGTGCCCTCATCGGCCCATACCGCGCCCCACTTGGCTTCGAGGCCTTCGAGGACGGGCTTGTCGGGCAGGGCGCGCTTCGGCGCGGTCGAATCGGTCATGTGGCCCGATCTTAGTGGTCACGGCCGTGCGGAACCGAACCGTGGAACGCCGCGGGGCGGGTACCGGTCACCCGGTACCCGCCCCGTCGTCGTGGACGTCGCGCGGATCAGCTCTCGAGCTGCCCGTCGCCCGCCTCGAACGCCTCGTCGATGGCGGCCATCATCGACTCCGCGGTGGGGTCGATGAGGATTGTCTGGCTGTCGGAATCGAAGAACGACAGCTCCTGCCCGGCCACGAGGAACGTCGGGGTGGCGCGGACGCCGTCTTCACTGAACTGCTCGCCTGCCGCCGTGACGAAGTCCTGGAAGGCGCGGGTGTCGTACAGCTCCTGGAAGCGGGTCAGGTCCTCGCCCTCGATGCCGGCCAGGGCGGCGAACTCCGTGCGCAACTGCTCGTCGGTGAAGCCGTCGCCCTCGACCGCCGGCTGGTTGGCGTACACGGTGGCGTGGTACTCGTCGTAGGCCCCGACCTCGTCCGCCGCCGCCGCGGCGAGGGCGGCCCGCTCGGACGAGTCGTTCATCAGGCCGGCGTCGAGGAAGTAGGCTGTGCGGATCTCGGCGGTGATCTCGCCGTCCGCGACGAGCTGCTCGATGACCGGGCCGTAGGCCTCCTCGCGCGCGGCGCACGCCGGGCACTGGAAGTCCTCCCACACCACCAGGTGAGGGGTGCCCTCCTGTGGCGCTTTCCCGGCCAGGAGAATGCCGTGCTTGTCGGTGGAGTTGGGCGGCGTGAGCTGCTCGCCGGCCACCTTGGTGCTCCTCAGCGCCTGCATGATGACGATCGCGAGGACCGTGACGACGACCACTGCGACCAGTCCGGCCCCGACGGTCAGGATCCGGCGGGTGCGCTTGTTGCGCTCCTCCATCTCCTGCTGCTGCCGGAGAGCGGCGCGCTTGCTGAGCGACGAGTTGTTGGCCATGAGAGGAAGCTCCTGTCGGGGCGGCGGGAGGCCTGTGTGTGGGGGACCGCTGGCCGGTCCGATTACGCAGGTCATCCTAACCGGGCCGCGCAAGACAACCTCGGCGTCGACCATCCCCGGTGTCAGTCCAGGATCATGCCCAACGCCAGTTCGAGGTTCGAGTCGTGCAGCACCTCGTAGGAGGGGCCCAGCTCGCCGAACTGCTCGAAGACTTCCGCGGACACCGATCCGGTCAGCAGCGTCCAGGCGGCGATGCCGCCGAGAAAGAGTTCAGGCCCGAGCTGCTCCTCCGTCAACCCGAACTCCGTCACCTGCAGGCGTGCGCCTGTCAGCCTCGCCTCGTCGGCGCCTGCCGCGGGCGCGGCGGCTCGGTCGGCCGCCTGGATGTCGCAGAGCAGCTCCACGACCATCATGAGCACGCGCGTGCCCGGGTCGGTCGTCCGCTCCGCCGGCGCCGCGTAGCCGGGAACGGGGGAGCCGTACAGCAGCGCCCAGTCGTGCGGGTGGTCCACGCCCCACCGGCGCATGGCGCGCCCGAGGGTGAACCAACGGCCGCCCAGGTCGTCGCCGTCGACGTCGCGCAGGGCCTCCTCGACGTCCCCAGCGAGCGCGTCGTAGGACTCGACGATGAGACGGGTGAGCAGCTCGTCGCGGCTGTCCACGTAGCGGTAGACCGCCGACGACGCCATTCCCAGCTCCCGGGCAACGGCGCGCAGGGAGAGCGCGGCGGGCCCGACCTCGGCCAGTTGGGCGCGCCCGAGCCGCACGATCTCGGACTCGAGGTGTTGCCGGTTGAGCGCACGTTTGCCTGCCATGGGGCCAGCCTGCCGTGCCCGCGTCGGGAGGTCAAGAAAACAAGAGCGCTGCTCTTGACTTTCGGGTCCGATCGGGTCGATCCTTGATGGGAGAGCAGTGCTCTCTAAAGAGTCGAAGGAGTCACCATGTCCCACCACCTCGTCCTCGGAGCCGGAGGAATCGGCCGCGGCATCGCCTCGGCCGTCGCAGAGTCGGGCGAGGAGGTCGTCATCGCCTCGAGGTCCGGCCGCGACCCCCACCTCGCCGGGGTCACCCCCGTCGCCATCGACGTCACCGACGGCGACGCTCTCGCCCGCGCCGCCCGCGGCGCCGCGACGGTCGTCAACGCGCTGAACCCCGCCCGCTACTGGACGTGGCAGAAGGACTGGCCGCCGATGGCCGACGCCATTCTCGACGCCGCCGAGGGAACGCGGCTCGTGACCGTGTCCAACCTGTACCTCTACGGACAGGTCGGCGAGCCCATGAGCGAGTCCAGCCCCGTGGCGCCCAACGGAGTCAAGGGGCGGGTCCGGGCGCAGATGTTCGACGACGCGATGGCCCGCCACCGGGAGGGGCGGGTCCGCGCGGTGGAGGTGCGGGCGTCGGACTACGTCGGCCCTGAGACCCTCGCCACCTCGGTGGTCTCCGGCATGGTCCTGCCCGCCCTCCTCGACGGCAAGACCCCGCGACCCCCGATGGGCCGCGCCGACCAGCCTCACTCCTGGACGGCCGATCTCGACGTGGCCCGTCTCGTGGCCGCCCTGATCCGGGAGGACGACCCCGCCGACTGGGGCCGGGCCTGGCATGTGCCCACCGACGAGCCGGCCACCATGACGGAGGTGTGCCGCGTGGCCGCCGACGTGGCGGGTGTCGAGTTCATCGCACCCCGCCCCCTGCCGAGGGCCCTCGTGTCGTCGGGTGGCCTCGTCGTACCCCTGCTCCACGCACTGTGGGAGACGCGTCACCAGTTCGAGCGTCCGTACGTGCTGGACTCCTCGCGGGCCCAGGCCCGCTTCGGCCTGGAGCCGACGCCGCTCGCCAGGACGCTGGAGCTCACCATCCAGGCCCTGCGGGCGTCCCGCGGCCGGCGCTCGGAAGGGGGTGCGGATCGTAGGCGCGGCGCTGGTGCGCACCGATAGGCTTGGGCCACCATGACTCACACCACGCACGCCGAGCTGACGGCCGCACTCACGAGCCGCTGGCCGGAGCACCGGGTCGCGCCCAGCCTCGCCCGCATCTCCGCCCTCATGGATCTGCTGGGCGAGCCCCAGCGGGCCGTCCCCGTCATCCAGGTGGCCGGCACCAACGGCAAGGGCAGCACCGCCATCATGATCGACGCGCTGCTGCGCGCCACGGGGCTTCGCACCGGGCGCTTCGCCAGCCCGCACCTCAGCGACGTGCGCGAGCGCATCAGCATCGACGGCGAACCCATCGGTGAGGAGCGCTTCGCGGAGATCTGGGCGGACATCGAGCCCTACGTCGCGATGGTCGACGAGCAGCGCTACGACGACGTGGTGATGACCTTCTTCGAGGTCATCACCGGCATGGCCTACGCCGCCTTCGCCGACGCGCCCGTCGACGTCGCCATCGTCGAGGTCGGGCTCGGGGGGCGCTGGGACGCCACGAGCGTCGCGGACCCGGCGGTCGCGGTCGTCGCCCCCATCGGAATGGACCACATGCACCTGCTGGGGGAGTCGATGGCCGAGATCGCGGCCGAGAAGGCGGGCATCATCAAGCGCGGCTCCACCGCCGTCCTGGCGGGCCAGGAGCAGACCGCCGCCCGGATCCTGCTCGAGCGCGCCGTCGAGGTGGGCGCCCCCATGAAGGTGGAGGGGCCCGACTTCGGGCTGCTCGAGCGGCAGCTCGCCATCGGTGGGCAACTGCTCCGCCTCGACACCCGGGGCGGGCCCGTCGGGGACGTTTTCCTTCCCCTCTACGGGAAACACATGGCCCGCAACGCCGCCCTGGCGGTCGCGGCCGTCGAGGCCTTCCTCGGCGCCCAGCCGCTCAACCCCGAGATCGTCGTGGAGGGGCTCGGCGCCGTCGAGGCCCCGGGGCGTCTGGAACTGGTCCGTAGCTCGCCGTCGATCCTCATCGACACCGCGCACAACCCGCCGGCCGCCCGCGCCACCATTGACGCCGTCGCCGAGTCCCACGACTTCGAACCGCTCATCGGCGTGGTCGCCATGATGAGGGACAAGGCCGCCGACGAGGTGCTGGAGATCTTCGCGGAACAGATGCAGCAGGTCGTGGTCACCACGGTGTCCTCCACCGACCGCGGACGCACCGTCGACGATCTCGCCGCCGTCGCGGAGACGGTGTGGCCGGCCGGCCAGGTGCATCGCGCCGCCACCATGGCCGAGGCGCTCGACCTCGCCGTCATGCTGGCCGATACGGCCAGCGCCCATGCGGGCGTGCTCGTCGCCGGGTCGGTCATCGCCGCCGGTGAGGCCCGCGACCTCCTCAAGCGCGGTGACGGCGACGCATGACGCTCGACCCGACCAACCCGATGCGCGTGGCCGCGATGTCGGTGCTGATCTTCGAGATCGTCGTCGTCTGGCTCGCCTTCATCGGCATGATCCAGGTCTCCGGCATCGACCTGGCCGTCGCGGCCGCCTGGTGCGCGGCCGTGTCGGTGCTCTGCCTGGCCGGCGCCGCAGGTCTGAGGCGCCGGTGGGGCTACCTCCTCGGCTGGGTGGCGCAGGTCATCTCCATCGGACTCGGCCTTCTCACCCCGTGGATGTACGCCATGGGCATCATCTTCGCCCTCATCTGGGTGACCTGCATCGTCCTCGGCCGCCGGCTCGAGGCCATGGCTCCAAGGAAGGACCAGTAGTGCTCGAACAGACCTTCGTCATCATCAAGCCCGACGCCGTCGCGGCCGGGAACGTGGGCGCGATCCTCAGCCGCTACGAGGAGGCGGGGCTACGGATCCACCGCATGGATCTCAGGGTGATCGACGGTTCCTTCGCGGACCGGCACTACGTCGAGCACCTCGAACGCGACTACTACCCGCCGCTGAGGGAGTTCATGACCGAGGGGCCGCTCATCGCGCTCGTGCTGACCGGTGACGGCGCCGTCGCCCGCGTGCGTGCCCTCCACGGGGCCACCGATCCGAGCGTGGCGGACCATGGCACGATCCGCGCCGACTTCGCCGAGTCCACCCGCCGCAACGCGGTCCACGCCTCCGACTCACCCGAGACCGCGGCCCGCGAGATCGGGCTCTGGTTCGGCGAGGGGTAGGGAATTGCGCCCCCCGCGGTTATTCTGGGCGGCGCTATGACTACACTGTCCGCCCTTCCCGTGCACTCGCTCTTCGCTCGGCTCGAGCCCCTGCTGGCGCAGGTCAGCAAGCCGATCCAGTACGTCGGCGGCGAGCACAACTCCGTCGTCAAGGACTGGAACGCCGCCGACGTGCGGTGGTGCCTGTCCTACCCCGACGCGTACGAGGTGGGCCAGCCAAACCAGGGCGTGGCCATCCTGTACGAGATCCTCAACGAACGCGACTGGATCCTCGCCGAGCGCACCTACTCCGTGTGGCCGGACATGGAGGCCCGCATGCGGGAGGCGGGCGTGCCGCAGTTCACGCTTGACGCGCACCGCCCCGTCGGCATGTTCGACGCGCTCGGGGTGTCCTTTTCCACCGAGCTCGGCTACACCAACCTCCTCACGATCGTCGACCTCGCGGGCATGGCTCTCCATGCAGCCGACCGCGTCGACGGGGACCCCCTGGTCATCGCGGGCGGCCACGCCGCGTTCAACCCCGAGCCCATCGCCGACTTCATCGACGTCGCGGTTCTGGGCGACGGCGAGGAAGCCGCTCTCCTCATCTCGGACATCATCCGCGAGTGGAAGCAGGACGGCCGCGAGGGCGGCCGCGACGGCCTCCTCCTGCGCCTCGCGTCGACCGGCGCGTTCTACGTGCCCCGCTTCTACGACGTCGACTACCTCGACGACGGGCGTATCCAGCGCGTCGCGCCCAACCGGCCCGGGGTGCCGTTCCAGGTGCGCAAGCACACCCTCATGGACCTCGACCAGTGGCCGTACCCGAAGAAGCCCATCGTGCCGATGGCGGAGACGGTGCACGAGCGGTACTCCGTCGAGATCTTCCGCGGCTGCACCCGCGGCTGCCGCTTCTGCCAGGCCGGCATGATCACCAGGCCCGTGCGTGAGCGCAACATCGAGACCATCGGCGCGATGGTCGAGGGCGGGCTCAGGGCCACCGGGCTCGAGGAGGTCGGGCTGCTGTCGCTGTCGTCGGCGGATCACTCGGAGATCGGCGAGGTCACCAAGCAGCTGGCCGACCGCTACGAGGGCTCGCAGGTGTCGCTGTCGCTGCCGTCGACCCGCGTCGACGCGTTCAACATCGACCTCGCCAACGAGCTCAGCCGCAACGGCCGGCGTTCCGGTCTGACGTTCGCCCCGGAGGGCGGCTCCGAGCGCATGCGCAAGGTGATCAACAAGATGGTCACCGAGGACGACCTCATCAACACGGTCGCCACCGCCTTCTCGTCCGGATGGCGGCAGGTCAAGCTCTATTTCATGTGCGGCCTGCCGACGGAGACCGACGAGGACGTGCTGGCGATCGCCGACATGGCCCGCCGCGTCATCGAGACCGGCCGCAAGGCCGCCGGCACCCGCGACATCCGGTGCACCGTGTCGATCGGCGGGTTCGTCCCCAAGGCGCACACCCCCTTCCAGTGGGCGTCGCAGGCCAGCGCCGAGACCATCCACAACCGGCTGATGCTGCTGCGCGACGCCATCCGGCAGGACCGCAACTACGGCAAGGCCATAGGGCTGCGCTACCACGACGGCGAGCCCGGCATCATCGAAGGGCTCCTGTCGCGCGGGGATCGCCGCGTCGGGCGCGTCATCGAGCGGGTGTGGCGCGAGGGCGGCAAGTTCGACGGCTGGAGTGAGCACTTCAGCTACGAGCGGTGGACCACCGCGGCGGCCGAGGAGCTCGCGCAGTTCGGGATCGATCTCGACTGGTACACCGTCCGCGAGCGGGAGTACGAGGAGGTCCTGCCCTGGGACCACCTCGACGCCGGTCTCGATCGCGACTGGCTGTGGGAGGACTGGCAGGACGCGCTCGACGAGCGTGAGGTCGAGGACTGCCGGTGGACGCCCTGCTACGACTGCGGTGTGTGTCCTCAGATGTCGACCGACATCCAGATCGGCCCCACGGGCAAGACTCTCCTGCCCCTGACGGTGGTCAAGCCCTCCCTCGCCTGACCCGGCCCCACCCCTCGACCCCTCTGCTGTCGGCCGCACGCTTCTCTGACCCTCCGCGTTCGACGCCAGGCTTGCTGCGGGTCGCCAGTGCAATTGCGCATGCGGCGGATCTCAAGGCTGGCGTCGGCGTTCCCCGCGGGCGACGGCGGGCGGGCGGGGAAGGGCGACGCACGTGCCGCCCGGCACTACACTTCCCGGCGTGGCACAACGTCAACCTCCGGTCCAGCAGGCACCCCCGGCCCAACGGCTCCGGCTCCGCTACTCCAAGCTGGGGCCGGCGCGGTTCACGTCGCACCGCGACTTCGGCCGCGCCCTCGAGCGTGCCCTGCGCCGGGCCCAGGTCCCGATGGCCTACTCGTCCGGGTTCTCGCCCCATCCGCGCATCTCCTACGCCAACGCGGCCCCGACGTCGGCCGCCTCGGAGGCCGAGTACGTCGAACTCGCCCTGGCCGAGGTGTGCGATCCCCAGAAGATCGCGGCCGCGCTCAACGAGGTGCTCCCGCACGGCTTCGAGATCCGCGACGTCGCGGAGGCACGCCGCGAACCGCTCGGCGAACTCCTGCAGGCGTCGGACTGGGTGATCGCGCTGGCCGACGCGCAGCCGGGCGTGCTGGCCGACGCCGCATCCGCGCTGCTCGAGCGAGGCGAATACGTCGTCGAACGCATGACCAAGAACGGGCTGCGCTCGTTCGACGTGCGCAGCGCCATCGTGTCGCTGACCGTCCCCGACGCCGAGACCCTGGCCCTGCGGTCGCGGCATCAGACCCCGCTCGTCCGGCCCGACGACGTGGTCACGGCGCTGCGCGGCCTGGACGACCGGGTGCCTCCGAGGGCCCTCCTGACGAGGCTCGCCCAGGGCCCCCTGACGGACTCCGGTATCGGGGACCCGCTGCGGGACTGACGGGCGCCGCGGCCCTGACGACGTCGAAACCGGGCGTGGTGATGCAGCGGTTCTTCTGGCGGTGTGCGACAATAACGATCAGGTCACGGCACCGCCGGTGCCATCCGGGAGCAGCGAGACTGCACCGCGGCGAGAACTTGCCGCGACTGCTCGCACTGCTCCGGACGACCTCAGTCTTAGCGCACAGCGCGTCTGTGCCAGTCCGCGCACTCGCGCGTAAGGAGCCGCATGCTCGAGAACAACGACGACACAACCACGTCCGAAGAGCAGCCCCAGACGAAGCCCGCGCCGCGCCGTCGTCGCGCTGCTTCCCGCCCGGCCGGCCCCCCGGCCGAGACCCCGGCGATCGACACCGCCCCCGACGAGATTCCCGAGCAGCCGGCGAAGCCTGAGGAGCCCGCCTCCGGGGCCCCGGCCGAGAACACCGACACCGCTCCCGAGCAGGCCGAGGAATCCGCCGCGCCGGCGCCCACGCGTCGCCGCCGGGCCGCGACGAAGCCGGCAGGGGAACCCACGACCACCCGCCGACGCAGGGTCAAGGAGGTCGAGCCCGCCGCCGAGCAGCCCGAAGCCGAGCCGACCTCCGAAGCCCCGGCCGAGCAGCCCGCGGCCGATGCCGGTACCCCAGAGCAGCCCGAAGCCGCCCCCGCCGCCGAAGCGGGCGAGGCGGCCCCCGCGGAGCGTCCCGCCCGCCGTCGGGCCACGCGCAAGACCTCCCCTCCCAAGGAGTCGGTGGAGGCCGAGCAGCCCGCCCCGGCCCCCGTGTCCGAGCCCGAGACGGAGCAGGCCCCTGAGGCGGCCCCCGAGCAGCAGGCCGACGACGCCGCCGCCGAGCAGTCCGCCCCGCAGCCCAAGCAGCAGCGCGCGCCCCAGCGCCGCCGTCGCGCCTCGCGCCCCGCGGCCGATCCTGAGGCGCCGAAGGAGACCGAATCCACGAAGTCCGAGGCCAACGACGAGGACGACCCGATCGGCGCCGCCCTCCGCGCCGCGGAGGAAGTAGCCGAGGCCCGCAAGGCGGTGTTGAGCGACCCGTTCCTCACCGATCCCGCCCGGGAGAAGCAACTCGCCGCCCTCGCGGGCGCCATCGCGGGCGAAGCGACCGCGGCCACCGACGAGGACGAGGACGAGGATCAGCCTTCCGACGGCGAGACCGCCGAGGCCCCGGCCTCCGAGTCCGACGACGCCGAGCTGAGCGACGACTCCGCCGGCCAGGACGAGAACGACGACGAGTCCTCAGACGATGGCGATTCGGGCGACGAGGGCGGGGAGCCCCGCCGCCGTCGCCGTCGCCGCGGCGGACGCCGTCGTCGGCGCAGCGGTCCCCGCGACGACTCCGACCAGAGCGACGGCGATGACTCGGGCGACTCCGACTCGTCCGAGGAACCCGGTGACAAGGACGCCTCCGCCGAGAAGTCCGACCAGCAGGACTCCGGTAGCTCCGACTCCGACGGTGAGGGCGACGACTCCGGCACCACGCGCCGTCGCCGCCGTCGCCGCAGGGGCGGTTCGGGTGGCGACGGCGGTTCGTCCTCCGACGACGAGGTGACCGGCATCGAGGGCTCCACCCGCATGGCCGCGAAGCGGCAGCGGCGCAAGGAGTCGCGGGCCGCGGGTCGCCGTCGCGCGCCGATCCTCAGCGAGGCCGAGTTCCTGACCCGCCGTGAATCCGTCGACCGCCGCATGGTGATCCGTCAGGCCGACGACTACACGCAGCTCGCGGTCGTCGAGGACAACATTCTCGTCGAGCACTACGTGGACAAGGCGTCCGCGACGTCGCTGATCGGCAACATCTACCTCGGCAAGGTGCAGAACGTCCTGCCCAGCATGGAGGCCGCGTTCATCGACATCGGCCGCGGCCGCAACGCGGTGCTGTACGCGGGCGAGGTCGACTGGTCACTGTTCGGTGTCACCGGGGAGAACCGCAAGGTCGAGAACGTCCTCAAGTCCGGCCAGAGCGTCCTCGTCCAGGTGACCAAGGATCCCGTCGGCGCCAAGGGCGCCCGGCTCACCGGCCACATCTCGCTGCCAGGCCGCTACATCGTCTACTCGCCGGGCGGTCACCTCAGCGGCATCTCCCGCAAGCTGCCGGACACCGAGCGCAACCGCCTGCGCACCGTCCTCGGTTCGCTCATCTCGGATGAGGAGTCGGTGATCGTGCGCACCGCCGCGGAGGGCGCCAGCGAGGACGAACTGGTTCGCGACGTGAACCGGCTCAAGGCCCAGTGGGAGGTCATCGAGAAGAAGTCGAAGCAGGGCGGGTCGCCGCAGGCGCTCTACGCCGAGCCCGACCTCACCCTGCGCATCGTGCGCGACCTCTTCACCGAGGACTTCGCCCAGCTCGTCGTGCAGGGCAACGGCGGCCCCGAGGACGCCTACGAGGCCATCTCGGCCTACGTCGGCCACGTCGCGCCGCACCTCGCCGACCGGCTGGTCCGGTTCGAGGGCACCGAGGACGGCCCCGACGCGTTCGCCGAGTTCAAGATCGACGACCAGATCGCCAAGGCGCTGGACCGCAAGGTCTACCTGCCCTCCGGTGGTTCGCTGGTCATCGACCGCACCGAGGCGATGACCGTCATCGACGTCAACACCGGCCGGTTCACCGGCTCCGGCGGTAACCTCGAGGCCACGGTCACCAGCAACAACCTCGAGGCGGCCGAGGAGATCGTGCGACAGCTCCGGCTCCGCGACCTCGGCGGCATCATCGTGATCGACTTCATCGACATGGTGCTTCCCAGCAACCGTGACCTGCTGCTGCGGCGCCTCGTCGAATGCCTCGGCCGGGACCGCACCCGCCACCAGGTCGCCGAGGTCACCAGCCTCGGCCTGGTCCAACTCACTCGCAAGCGCATCGGCACCGGCCTCCAGGAGGCCTTCACCGAGCCCTGCGAGCACTGCAACGGGGCCGGGTATCTGCGCTTCGACGAGCCCGTCGAGTCGCAGGCGCCGTCCGACGGCGGCGAACGCAAGGGCCGTCGTCGGGGCAAGAAGTAGTCCATTTGGTCATTCCCGCGGGGGCGGGTTAACATTGTGAGGTTGCCTGCCCCCGCGGGCACCCGAACACGATTGAACCAGGCAGTCGCCTGGCACCGACAACAAGGAGATTCCAGTGGCCGCCAAGTGTGATGTTTGCGCCAAGGGACCCGGCTTCGGTCACAACGTGCCTTGGTCGAAGAAGAAGACCAACCGCCGCTGGAACCCGAACATCCAGCGCGTCCGCGCTGTCATCAACGGCGCACCGCAGCGTGTGAACGTGTGCACCTCCTGCCTGAAGGCCGGCAAGGTGTCGCGCTGAATCTGAGTCCCCGGGAACCGGCGGTCCGCGAAGGCGGGCCGCCGGTTCTCACATCTCATAGCCGGAACCGTCGGTGAGCACCGGTAGGGTCGGATCCATGTCCTCCTGGCGTACTCCGATCTACCGTGAGCTCGGTCGCCGCCTCACCGACGTCCTTGGGTCGAAGACCGCCTCGGAGTTCGACAAGCTCGGGATCTCCACCGTCGACGACCTGGTCCGCCACGTCCCCCGCCGCTACATCTCCGGCACGGGGATGTCAGACTTCAGCACGCTGCGTGTGGGCCAGGACGTCGCCGTCATCGCCCGAGTCGAGACGTCCAAGATCGTGACCTCCGGCGCGGCCGGCAGGGTCCAGGCGACGCTCAGCGACGGCCATGGCCGGCTGTCGGTGACCCTGTTCTCCAAGCGGCACCACTACCTGCAGTACTGGCAGGGGCTCCTCAACCCGGGCAGCCGGGGCATCTTCATCGGCCGCGTCGGCGTCTTCAACGACACCCTCCAGCTCGCCCACCCGGACTTCGTCATGCTCGACGGGGCGCAGGTCACCCGCGGGAAGAACCAGGAGAAGCGCGCCGCCATGCGCCGCAGCGTGCAGCGCGCCAGTCTGATCGGGCTCTACCCGGCCACCTCCAAGCTGCCCACCTGGGTGATCGCGGACTCCATCCAGGTCGTGCTGCCCAGCATCACGGGAGACACGCTGCCGGACTGGGTCGTGGGCGAGGCCGGGGTGCTGCCGTTCGAGGAGGCGCTCACGGCGGTGCACGAACCGGTGGCTCTCGAACAGGCGCACCACGGCGAGGCCCGGCTCCGGTTCGACGAGGCCTTCGGTATTCAGCTGGCCATGGCCGCGCGCCGACGCGACGCCGCCGGTGAGCCGGCCACCCCGCGCCCCCGCCGCGCCGACGGGCTGCTCGCCGCGTTCGACGCCCGCCTCCCGTTCACCCTCACCGCGGGCCAGACGGACGTGGGGGAGACCATCTTCGGCGAGCTCGCCGCGGACACGCCCATGCACCGCCTCCTGCAGGGCGAAGTCGGCTCGGGCAAGACCCTCGTGGCGCTGCGCGCCATGCTGGCCGTCGTCGACGCCGGGGGGCAGGCCGTCCTGCTCGCACCCACCGAGGTGCTGGCCAAACAGCACCACCGCACCATCACCGGCCTCCTGGGCGACCTGGGGGAGGGGCGGGCCCTCGGCGCTCACCCCGACGCGACAGGCGTCGCACTCCTCACCGGCAGCCGGTCGGCGGCGGCGAAGCGGTCCACGCTCAACGACATCGTCACTGGCGAGGCCGGCATCATCATCGGCACCCACGCCCTCCTCAGCGACCCGGTGGAGTTTTTCGACCTCGGCCTGGTCGTCGTCGACGAACAGCACCGCTTCGGCGTCGAGCAGCGCGCCGCGCTCGCCGGGAAGGCCACCAAGCGCCCCCACACGCTCGTCATGACCGCCACCCCCATCCCCAGGTCCATCGCCATGACGGTGTTCGGGGACCTGGCGGTCAGCGAACTCCGGCAGCTCCCGGCCGGCAGGGCCCCGGTCCAGACCGTGTTCGTCGACACCGCCGCCACCCCGCACTGGGTGGACCGGGCCTGGTCGAGGATCCGCGAAGAGGTCGGTCAGGGGCGACAGGCGTTCGTCGTGTGCCCGGCCATCTCCGCCAAGGATGCGGACGACGACGCCGTCGCCACTGTCGAGGACGTGGCGCCCGCACTCCGGGACGGGCCTCTCGAGGGCCTGCGGATCGGGGTGGTCCACGGCAGGCAGCAGGCGCAGGACCGCGACGAGCAGATGGCGGCGTTCGTCGCGGGGGACCTGGACGTTCTCGTGGCAACCACCGTCATCGAGGTGGGTGTCGACGTGCCCAACGCGTCGGTCATGGTGGTTCTCGACGCCGACCGATTCGGCGTCTCCCAGCTCCACCAGCTTCGCGGCCGGATCGGCCGCGGCAGCCACGCGGGCCTGTGTCTCCTGCTCGCGTCGCCCGGCGAGAACGAGGACGCGGCCACCCGGCTCAGGGCGCTCGAGTCCACCACGGACGGGTTCGACCTGGCCGAACTGGACCTCCGGCTCCGGCGGGAGGGCGACGTGCTGGGCGCCGCCCAGTCCGGGGGCGGCACCCTCAAGCTGCTCCGTGCCCTCGACGACGCCGACGTCATCGCCCACGCCCGTGACCTGGCCGAGCGGGTGCTCGCGGACCCCCGGTCCGCCACCGATCCGCTGCTCGGTGACCTGATGGCCAAGGCCGAGATTCTGGCGGCCGGCGAGTGGATGGAGAAGTCGTGAGCCGCATCATCGCGGGCCGGGCCAAAGGACGCAGGCTCGCCACCCCCAAGGGATCCGCCACCCGGCCCACCACGGACCGCACCCGCGAGGCGCTGTTCTCGGCACTCGCCAGCTGGTTCGGCACCGCGGAAGCAGACTCCGAGAGCCATCTGGCGGGGATGTCGGTGCTCGACCTCTTCGCGGGTTCGGGGGCCGTCGGGCTGGAGGCGGCCAGCCGGGGCGCCGCCCCCGTCGTGCTCGTCGAGGCGGACCGCCCCACCGCCCGGCTCATCAAGGACAATGCCAGGGCCGCCGGACTCACCGTCGACGTCCGCGCCCAACGGGCCGAGTCGGTCGCCGCCGAGCCCGGCCACGAGTTCGACCTCGTCTTCCTCGACCCTCCCTACGAACTCGCCGGGGAGAAGGTGGACTCGATCCTCGCGGCGATCGCCGCGTCTGCGCTGGCACCCCGTGGGCTAGTCGTCGTCGAGCGGTCGGCCCGCGACGCGGCGCCCACCTGGCCGGGCCGGTTCACAGACACGTGGAGTCGCGGCTACGGTGAGACGATGCTCCACTTCGGGGCGGTTGACTAGGAGCGCCATGGCTGTTCTGTGCCCGGGATCGTTCGATCCCATCACCGTGGGTCACCTCGACGTGATTCGGCGCGCGCACGCGCTGTTCGGCGAGGTGGTCGTCGCGATCGGCAACAACTCCACCAAGTCCTACCTCTTCACCTTCGACGAGCGGGTCGAGTTGGTTCGTGACGCGACGGCGGACCTCGACGGCATCACCGTCGAGGCCATGGACGGACTGCTGGTGGACTTCTGCGAGGCGCGCGGCATCCCCGCGGTGGTCAAGGGCCTTCGCTTCGGCGCGGACTTCGACTTCGAGCTGCAGATGGCCCACATGAACAGCGGGATGGGCGGCATCGAGACGGTCCTGCTTCCCGCGGCGCGGGACCACGTGACCCTGTCGTCGACCATCATCCGGCAGGTCATCCGCCTCGGCGGCGAGGTCTCCGAGTATGTGCCGCCGAACGTCGCGGCCGCGATCGAACGCAAGCGCGCCGCCGACGGGTCCTGATCCGCGCCCCGTTTTGGGTTTGGCGGCCGGAATCGGTAGAGTAGGCGGTCGGTCATGACGAGGTCATGGACGGCCTACGAAGGGAAACCTGACGTGTCACCCGTGCATCCCCATCCGGATCGCCGCTCGCCTCTCGTTTTCGAGGTTCACGAGCTGGCGCGCCGGACCGGTGCGATGAAGCAGGTGACCACGACGGTCCCGGCGCCGGCCGAACTCGGCATCGAAGTGATCGGAGTGCCACAAGGCGCCGACATCGACCTGGATCTCCGGTTCGAAGTCGTCACCGAAGGCGTCCTGGTCTCGGGAACCGCGTCCGCGCAGCTGCGCGGCCAGTGCTCCCGCTGCCTGGACGACATCGAGGAGCACGCCTCCTTCGATGTCCAGGAACTCTTCTTCTACCCGGGCAACGAGGTGGACGAGGACGAGAGTGTCGTGGTCGACGACGCTATCGATCTCGAGGAGGCCCTGCGCGACGCCGTGGTGCTCGAGTTGCCGTTCACGCCATTGTGCGAGGAAGATTGTCTGGGGCTCTGCCCCGAATGTGGTGCGAACCTCAACGACGATCCCGAGCACGGGCACGACCAGGCCATCGATCCCCGATGGCAGAAGCTGGCCGGGCTCGGCGAGGACGAAACGAACTGAAGTACTTCAGCAGGACCTGAAAACCAAGGAGAAGATCGTGGCCGTTCCGAAGCGGAAGATGTCGCGCAGCAACACCCGTTCGCGTCGTGCGCAGTGGAAGACGACCGTCGTCCCCACCGTCGTGTGCGCCAACCCCGCGTGCCGCGAGCCCCACCTGCAGCACACCGCCTGCCCGAGCTGCGGCCAGTACGGCCCGCGCGGGTCGCGCCGCCAGGTCCTCGAGGCCTGAGCCGCGTCCTCCCGCGGAGTGCGGCGGGATGAGCGCATTGCTAAAGCAGCTCGAAGAGCTGGGCGTCGAGGTTGACGCCCAGCTCTTTGAGTTGTCCTTCACCCACCGCAGCTACGCGTACGAGAGCGGCGGCATCGCGTCGAACGAGCGCCTCGAGTTCCTCGGCGACGCGGTCCTCCAGATCATCGTCACCGAGCACCTCTACCGGACCTACCCGGATCTGCCGGAGGGACACCTCGCCAAGCTGCGCGCCAGCGTCGTGAGTTCCTTCGCGCTCGCGGAGGTCGCCAAGGAGCTCGAACTCGGCCGGCACCTGCTCCTCGGCAAGGGCGAGCTGTCCACCGGCGGCGACACGAAGACCTCGATCCTCGCCGACACCATGGAAGCCGTCATCGGCGCCGTGTTCCTGTCGGCCGGCCGTGACGCCGCCGCCCGCTTCGTCCATCGCAACCTCGAGCACCGGATCGCCTCGGCCGCGGCCACGGGGGACTACGCGGACCACAAGACCTCTCTGCAGGAGATCTGCGCGGCCAGCGGCTGGGAGCTACCCCGCTACGAGGTCACCGGAACGGGACCCGACCACCAGCGGGTGTTCACCGCCACCGTCTACGTCGACGGCCGCCCCGCCGGCACGGGCACGGCACCCAGCAAGAAGCGCGCCGAGCAGATCGCGGCCAGGACCGCGCACGAGGCACTCGACGGTGCCTGAGCTGCCAGAGGTGGAGGTCGTCCGCCGCGGCCTGCAGCACCACGTCAACGGGCGGCGGATCGAAGGCGTCACGGTACTGCACCCCCGTCCCGTGCGGAGTCACCCGGTGGGCCCCGACGCCTTCGCCGACGACCTGACCGGCCGCACCGTCGACGACGTTCTGCGGCGCGGCAAGTACCTGTGGCTCCGGCTCGGCGACGACGCTCTCGTCGTGCACCTCGGCATGAGCGGCCAGTTCCGCGTCAACACCCCCGGTGACGAACACGTCCGCCACACGCGGGTCGCGTTCGCTCTCGACGACGGGACCGAGCTGAGATTCGTCGACCAGCGCATGTTCGGCGGCCTCGACCTGCGCCCCGGCCTCGGCGAATGTCCCGTCCCGCACATCGCGCCGGACCCGTTCGCCGCCGACTACGACGCCACCGCCGTCGCCGCGACCATGCGGGCCCGCCGCACCACCGTCAAGCGCGCCATCCTCGACCAACGCCTGGTGTCGGGCATCGGCAACATCTACGCCGACGAGGCCCTGTGGCGGGCCGGCGTCCACTTCGACCATCCCACGGCCCGGCTGACCTCCGACGCCGCCGGTCGCGTGCTCGACGCCGCGGGCGACGTGATGCGCGAGGCGCTCGAGGTCGGCGGCACCTCCTTCGACTCGCTCTACGTCAACGTCAACGGTGAATCCGGGTACTTCGCCCGTGGCCTCAACGTGTACGGGCGCGAGGACCTGCCGTGCCGCCGCTGCGGCACCCCGATCGCCCGCCGGTCCTTCATGAACCGCAGCAGCCACTACTGCCCGGTCTGCCAGCCGGCCCATCAGGAGGCCGCATGATCCGGCGAGTCGTCCACCGCTTCCGCCACTCGATCCGGCAGTTCATCCGCTTCGGCATCGTCGGCGGGCTCGGCGTCCTGGTCAACATGAGCGTCATCTGGGCCCTGCGCCACGGACTCCCGCTCATCTGGCCGAACGCGGCCCACGGCAGCGGCGTGTGGTGGGCCATCCCCGGGACCGAGTACAACATCCGCTGGTACCACGTCATGAGCATGGTGGCGTTCCTGGTGGCCAACCTGACGAACTTTCAGCTCAACCGGTGGTGGACGTTCGAATCGCACCGGCACGCCGGCTGGTGGCGCGAGTACTGGCCCTTCCTCACCGTCGGCCTCATCGCGCAGGGCATCGGCATGGTGCTGCTGACGCTGCTGATGTGGGAGGCGTCCCCGATCTCCCTGCCGAGCGACGTCTTCGACAACTCGACCGGGCTGCGGACCAAGCTCTACTGGGCGCAGCTGACCATGATCATCTTCACCATCCCGGTGAGCTTCCTGCTCAACAAGTTCTGGACCTTCCGGGCGATCCGCCGCCCGCGGTCCCCGGTTGAGGCAGCCTAGGATCCGGCATGTATCTCAAGCAGCTCACCCTCAGGGGGTTCAAGTCCTTCGCGTCGGCGACGACGCTGGTCTTCGAGCCCGGAATCACCTGCGTGGTGGGCCCCAACGGCTCCGGAAAGTCCAACGTGGTCGACGCCCTCAGCTGGGTGATGGGCGAGCAGGGCGCCAAGACTCTGCGCGGCGGGAAGATGGAGGACGTCATCTTCGCCGGTACCGCGAAGAGGGCACCGCTCGGCCGCGCTGAGGTCGAGCTCACCATCGACAACTCCGACGGCGCGCTGCCCATCGAGTACGCCGAGGTGACCATCACCCGCACCATGTTCCGCAGCGGTGGCTCCGATTACGCCATCAACGGCGCCCCGGCGCGGCTGCTCGACGTGCAGGAACTGCTGAGCGACTCCGGCATCGGCCGCGAGATGCACGTCATCGTCGGCCAGGGGCGTCTCGACGCCATCCTGCAGGCCACGCCGGAATCGCGCAGGGGCTTCATCGAGGAGGCCGCGGGCGTCCTCAAGCACCGCAAGCGCAAGGAGAAGGCGCTGCGGAAGCTCGACGCCACCCGGGCGAACCTGGAGCGCCTCGGGGACCTCGTCGCGGAACTGCAGCGTCAGCTGAAGCCGCTGGGCCGGCAGGCGCAGGCTGCGCGAAAGGCCGCCGTCATCCAGGCGGAGGTCCGCGACGCCAAGGCGCGCCTCCTCGCCGAGGACCTCGCCCAGGCCAAGGACCGCCTGGCCGAAGAGATAGCCGACGAGGCCGCGGCCGCCGCTGCCCGCGCCGAAGCCGAACGGGCCGTCAACGACGCCATGGCCGCGGAGGAGGCCGCCGAGACCCGCCTCAGGGAGGCGGCCGCCGAGTTCGACGCGGCCCAGGCCCGCTGGTACGCGCTTGCCGGACTCCGCGAACGGGTCACCACCACCGTGTCGATCGCCGCGGAGCGGATGCGCGCCGGCGACGCGCAGCCCGCGCTCGAAGTGGGCGGGCGCGACCCGGAAGTGCTCGAGTCCGAGGCCGAGGAGATGCGGCACCGGGAGGCTGAGCTGCGCTCCGCCGTCGAGGCCGCACAGGGCGATCTCGCGGACGCCACGCTCCGCCGCAACGGCGCCGAGCAGGAACACGCCGCCGCGGAGCAGTCCTACAGCGCCGCGCTCCGCGCGATCGCCGACCGGCGCGAGGGCCTCGCCCGGCTCACGGGCAAGGTCAACTCGATCCGCTCCCGGCTGGAGGCCTCCGACGAGGAGGTGTCCCGGTTGGCGGCCCGCCGCGACGAGGCACTGGCTCGCGCCGAGGAGGCCGGACACCGGTTCGTCTCCGCCGAATCGTCCCTCGCAGGGCTCGGCGCGTCCGAGTCGGACCTCGACGAGGCCTACGAGCGGGCCGCCGCCGAGGTGGCCGGCCTCGAGGAGCGGGAATCGGCCTGCCGCGCCGACGAGGCCGGGACCGCCCGGACGCGTGCCGCGCTCGAGGCCCGCATCGAGGCCCTTGACCTGCTCACCCGCCGCCGTGACGGCTCCGAGGGCCTGCTCGAGGCCGGTCAGGACGACGTCGTCGGCCGGCTCAGCGATCTGGTCACCGTGACGTCCGGGTGGGAGGCCGCCGCGGCCGCCGCGCTGCGAGGCATGGCGGAGTCCGTCGTCGTGCAGGGGCTCGACGGCGCGCTGTCCGCGGCCCGCTACCTCGCCGACGAGGACCTGGGGCGGGCCCCTCTCGTCGTCGCCGGCGCCCCTCGCCGACCCGCGACGGCGCCGACGGGTGGGCAGAGCCTTCTCGACCTCGTCCACGCCCCGGACCACCTCGCAGGCGCCCTCGACCGGCTCCTTGGCGACGCGGTCGCCGTCGAGTCACCGGATGAGGCCGTCCGAATCGTCGCCGACCACCCCCATGCCGTCGCCGTGACCAGGGCGGGCGACCTGTACTCGGCCTGGCTCGTCGAAGGCGGGTCCGCCACGGCGCCCTCCCTGCTCGAGGTGCAGGCCGAGCTCGCCGAGGCGCAGGCCGCCCTCGACGAGTGCCACCGGGAGGCCGAGCGGCAGCGGTTCGCTGCCCAGCAGCTGGCGGACCGGCTTTCCGAGGCACGCCGCGCCGAGGCCGACGCGCTGTCGGCGCTGCACGCCTCCGACGCGGAACTCGCGGCGGTCGCGGAGCAGCTGAACGCCCACCGCCAGGGCCAGGCGTCGGCGCACCGCGACGCCGAGCGGCTCGCGGAGGCGATCGAGGCGGCCAAGGCGGCCAGGGCACGCGACGAGGAGCAGCTCGCCCAGCTGACGGCCCGCCTGGAGGCAGCCTCCGCGGAGGGAGAGATCGAGGAACCCGACCCGGCCGAACGCGACGCCAAGGCGGCCGAGGCGAGGAGGGCGCGCCAGGCGGAGATGGACGCGCGGTTGACACTGCGCACATCGGAGGAACAGGTCAACGCCATCGCCGGCCGAGCGGCGTCCCTGGCCCGCGCGGCCCAGCAGGAGCGGCAGTCGCGGGCGAAGGCCGAGGCACGCGCCGAGCAGATCCGCCGCGAGGCGGAGCTGGCCGCAGCCGTCCACACCGCCGCCGGGCAGGTGGCCGAGCACGTCGACGCGGCGCGCCGGGCCGCCTCGTCGGCACGCGACAGCGCCGATACCGCCCGGCGCGAGGCGGAGGCCGGCACGACGCGGGCACGCCACGCCACCAAGGCCGCCTCCGCCCGGCTCGATGAGATCGTCCGCGGCGCCCATCGCGACGAGATGGTGCGCATCGAGCTCCGCATGCGCGTCGAACAGCTGGCGGAGCGTGCGCTGCACGAGCTCGGCATGGAGCCCGACGACCTGGTCTCCGGCTACGGCCCGGACCAGCCCGTCCCGGTGCTCACCCGGCCCGACGGGACGGCCCTCACCGACGACGACGAACAGCCCGAGCCGGTGCCCTACGTCCGCGAGGAGCAGGCAACCAGGCTGCGGGCCGCCGAACGGAACCTGTCCGTGCTCGGGCGCGTCAACCCGCTGGCGCTCGAGGAGTTCGAGGCGATGACGGCCCGGCACGCGTTCCTCGCGGAGCAGCTCGACGACCTCAAGCGGACCCGCTCGGACCTGCTCGACATCGTCGACGAAGTGGACCGACGCGTGCAGGAGGTGTTCGAGGCGGCCTACCGCGACGTCGAGGAGAGCTTCGCCGACGTCTTCTCCCGGCTCTTCCCCGGGGGGGAGGGGCGGCTCCTGCTCACCGAGCCGGGGGACTGGCTGACGACCGGAGTCGACGTGGAGGCACGCCCCGCCGGCAAGCAGGTCAAACGGCTGTCCCTCCTGTCCGGTGGGGAGCGGTCCCTGGTCGCCGTCGCGTTCCTCGTTGCGCTGTTCATCGCGCGCCCCAGCCCGTTCTACATCCTCGACGAGGTGGAGGCCGCGCTCGACGACGCGAACCTCGGCCGGCTCCTGTCGATCTACGAGGAACTGCGAGCCTCGTCGCAGCTGCTCGTCATCACCCACCAGAAGCGCACCATGGAGATCGCCGACTCGCTGTACGGCGTCACCATGCGAGGCGACGGCATCTCGACCGTCGTCTCCCAGCGCATGCATGAGAGCTGACACGCCGGGCCGAGGCTTGACACGCCGGGCGAAGTTGCCATCCGACCCTCGGCGTGAGGCACTATGGACTCAGCTTCCCCGCTTCCCTGAAAGGGCACGTTCCGATGTTCGTCGTCGTCCTGTCCGCCTTGTTCATCCTCGCCCTCGCCGGCGGCCTCATCGCCGTCGTCGCCTCCTCCGCCGGCCGGCTTGAGGTCAAGCATGCCCGGTGGGGACGCGTCGTCGAAGAAACGTCACGCCACCTGAACGGTCAGGGAGACGTGCCGAAGTTCCTCGAGCGTCTCGACCACAAGACCCCCTGACGCCCGGGCGCTGGAGGGGAGGGGCACCCGGCCGGGTGGCCCACTAGGATGACCGCGTGGATTGGTTCTTCTGGGTCATCATCGGCATCGTCGGACTGGCGATCGTCATCGCCAGCGTGGTCGTCATTGTCGACCGCCGCCGTCAGGAACTCGAGGGTGCCGAGCGCCCCGAACTGGAGGGGGAGGCCGAAGAGCCACCGGTCGAGGCGGAGCCGGGCGTGCCGGAGGCTCCCGCCGTCGAGGAACCGGAGGCACCGGCCGAACCCGAACCGGAACCTCAAGTCATCGCCGAACCCGAGCCGGAGGTCATCCCCGAGCCCGAGGTCGAGCAGCCCGAGGCCCTCGCCACGCGCTGGACCCGGCTCAGGCGGCGCCTCGCCGGCAGCAACAACGCGCTGGCCCGGGCCCTTGCCGATCTGCTCGCCGTCGATCGCATCGACGCGGACACCTGGGACGATTTCGAGACCACGCTCATCATGTCCGATCTCGGCGTCGGGCCGGCCACGGAACTCACCGAGACTCTGCGTCGCAAGCTGGCACTCGACGGCGTCGTCGACCCGGCCGAAGCCAAGCGCGTGCTGCACGACGAACTCCTCGCGCTCGTGGATCCCACACTCGACCGGTCACTGAACCTGACGCCGGGGGCGCCCGGCGCACCCGCCGTCGTCCTCGTCGTCGGCGTCAACGGCACCGGCAAGACGACCACCGTCGGCAAACTCGCCCGCGTCCTGGTCGCCGAGGACCGTTCCGTCGTCCTCGGCGCGGCGGACACGTTCCGCGCCGCCGCCGTCGAACAGCTGTCCACCTGGGGCGAACGCGTCGGGGTGCACACCGTGCGGGGCTCCGAGGGCGCCGACCCCGCCTCCGTGGCCTTCGACGCCGTCGCGCAGGCCGCCGAGCAGGGTATCGACGTCGCGATCGTCGACACCGCCGGACGCCTGCACACCAAGACCGGACTCATGGACGAACTCGGCAAGGTCAAGCGCGTCATCGAGAAGAAGGCGCCCGTCACCGAGGTCCTCCTGGTCCTCGACGCCACCACCGGCCAGAACGGCATGACCCAGGCCCGCATCTTCGCCGAGGTCGTCGACGTCACCGGCATCGTGCTCACCAAACTCGATGGCTCGGCCAAGGGCGGCATCGTCATCCAGGTCCAGCGCGAGCTTGGCGTCCCGGTCAAGCTGGTGGGGCTCGGCGAGGGTGTCGACGACCTGGCGGTGTTCGAGCCCGGGAGCTTCGTGCAGGGCATCCTCGGCGACTGACTCCCGGGAGCTCACCTTCGGGTGAGTTCTGACGGGAGCTAACCAAAGTCCATGGTAGGGCCGCCCTGATCCCGGCAATATCATCGATGTGATCGAAGTGAGCCGGCTCAGTGGCGCCCGTGCGGGGCGCGCCACCGTCAGGGACGTGACCTTCCGTGCCCGCGCCGGGGAGGTGACCGCGCTGCTCGACCCCATCGGCGGCGTGGCCTCCGGTGTCGTCCGGCTCATCCTGGGGCGCGACCGGCTCACGGCCGGGACAGCGCTCATCGACGGCCGCACCTACGAGTCACTCGATCACCCCGCCGCCGTGGTCGGGACCGTGCGGAGCCCGTTCGGGCCGCGCCCCTGGCTCACCCCCCGAGAGCACATCAGGAGAGCGGCCACGGCGGCGGGCCAGACCAGGCGCACGGCGGACGAGGTGCTGGAACTCGTCGGCCTGACCTCACTGGCGGGGGACCGGCTGTGGGGCGCGCCGGCCGCCGCGAGAGTCCGCCTCGCCGTGGGCTGTGCCATGGTGGCCGGGCCGACCAACTACATCCTCGACGACCCCTTCCGCGAACTCACGGGAGAGGACGCCCGGTGGCTGCGCCAGGTGCTCCGCCGGCTCGTCTCCCAGGGGCGGACGGTCCTCATCGCCGGCGGATCACTGCGCCAGTGGGCCCGCGTGGCGGACCGTGTGATCGTCCTCGGCGGGGAAGGGGTGACGGCCGAGGTGCCCCCCGGTGAGCTTGTGCCCGTGGTGGCCCGGACAGTGACCATCCGGGTGGCACGGCAGCGCGAACTCGAGGACCTCCTCGTGGGCATGGGGGCGACGGTCGCGCGCACCGATGTCGACGGCGCGGAGGCGCTGGCAGTCACCGGACTCCGTCCGGACGACGTGTGGCGGGCGTCCGTGGGCTTCGGGCTCGTCGAGTTGACCGAGGAGACCCGGCAGGCGGAGCGCACCCTGGGGGAACTCGCCGGGCTGGCCGTGCCCCGCGTGGGGGTCCTCGCGGAGCGTGGAATCGCCTGAGGCGGGCCGCTCAGTCCGCGGTTACCGGATCCATCTCGGTCGGGTCGACGACCCCGAGCTGGATCGCCCGGACCAGGATCTGCGTGCGCGACTTCAACCCGAACTTGTCCCCGATGTGCGACAGGTATTGCTTCACGGTGCCCTCGGAGACGAACATGCGTGCGCCGATCTGCTGGTTGGTCAGCCCCTGGGCGAGCCACTTGAGCAGCTCCTTCTCCCGCGGGGCCAAGCCCGGATCCGGCAGCGGCCGGGGCCGTTCCGGCGCCGACACCACGTTGGAGACGAGTTCCCTCCGAACCGCCGCCGACAGCGGCATCTCGCCGGCAAGGGCCTGCTGGATCCCGCTCACGATCGCCGGACCTCCGGCGTCCTTGAGCAGGTAGCCGGCCGCGCCGGCACGCAGCGCGGCGACGATGTACTCGCGCGTGCCGAAGGTGGTCAGCGCCACCACACAGGCGTCCGTCCACCTGGCGCAGATCTCCCGGGTGGCGTCGATGCCGGACTTCTCCGGCATCTGCAGGTCCATGAGGACGACGTCGGGCCGGTGGTAGCGGAACGAGGTCACCGCCTCGTTGCCGTCGCGGGCCTCATCGACGACCTCGTAGCCGGGGTTCCGGGAGAAGAAGGTGCGATAGGCCTCGCGCACCATCGGGTCATCGTCGACGACCAGGATGCGGCACACACTGTTCATGGAAGTAGCCTAGTGGGGCCCCGCCGGGCGGATCGCCGACGGTCGTCCAGCAATTCTGGCCGGAAGTGAGTACCCGATTCTCCCGTTAGGGGGTATCAATGGAGCTGCCGAGAACTTTCCCCGACCCGAAGCAGGAACGCCATGAAGCTCAGAATCATCCTCGCCGGGATCCTCCTGGCTGTCACGGCGGTGCCCACCGCGGCGGCGGCACCGAAGTCGGCCGACGAACCGGAACCCGTCTCGGGCAGCACCACGACGGTCGTCGAGACCAACTTCTTCTGCCCGATCTTCCCGTGGCTGCCGATGTGCCACCCGCGCTGATCCTCCGACCCTGAGCGCCAGCAACACGCACAGCCGGGATGCGGACCTCAAGGCCCGTCCCGGCTTGTCATTGATCCCGGAGGGCACGGCGCCCTCCGGGAGTCTTCTGCGCGCGTCACGCTTCGTCATCGCCGCCACCATCGCCTTCGGAACCATCGGCACGATGATCGACTGGCAGCGCCAGGGCTGGAGCACGCCGCTCACGGTGACCGCGCAGCTGCTTGAGGCCGCGGGGTGCATCGTCGCACTCTGGAAGCCGAGGATCGGTCTCGCGTTCGTGGTCATCCCCCTGGTCCTCACGCTGATGGCCGGCAGCATGGAGGCGGACCTGGTTGCGCCTCTGATCGTGACCGCCGCCTTCGTGGCCGGCGCCAGGCCCCCCGAGGCGCTGGCGGTCGCCGGGCTGTTCGTCGGCTACTCCTTGGTGCGCGGCCTGCAGAACCCCCCGTGGTGGGAGATGTCCTTCTCCTACCTCCTTTTCATCATCCCGGGAGCGCTGGCCGGTGCCGGCGTCCGTGGCCTCCAGATCGCGCGTCGTCGGTTCCAGGGACGCGTCGCGGTCCTGGCCGACGACGCCACGACCATCCGGGCCGAGGAACGGGCCCGGCTCGGCGCGGAGTTGCGGACCCTGATCTCGGCGGGGCTGACCCGGAGCCGTGCCGTGCTGGACGGCGCCGAGGGGGCGACCGATCCCTCCCGCCTCCGCGCGGCGATCGGCAGCGTGAACGACGCGTGCCTGGCTGCGCTGACCGAGGTCCGCGCCCTGGTGGGGATGCTGCGTGAGGACCGCACCGCGAAAGGGGGGAACGAGTCGATCACCGGCCCGAGCGTCTCCGCGGTCATCGAGGGGGCCGAGCGACGGCTCGCGGCCGCGCGGGTGCCGTTCCGCTTCGACGTCCCCACGGACTTCGACTCGCTGGGACTGGTCACACAGACCACCGTGGTCAAGACCATCGAGGAGGTCACGGCGGCCACCCTGGCGGAGTACCGGGCACTCGACGAGTACGCGCTGCCCGGACTCACCGTCACCGGGGAACGGCGCCGCGGTTGGACGATCCTCGAGACCGGCTATCCCGCGCCGCTCGTGCCCGAACCCGAGCAGACCCGGCGCCTCGAACGTCTACGCACCCGGGCGGAGGCCCTGGGCGGCACCCTGCGGGTGAGCCGGGACGGCGACGCCCGCTTCCTGCGGCTCGAACTGCCGCCTGCCTACGACCGGCCGGCCGGCGGCGCCGCCCCCGCCGCCCGCCCCTGGCAGGAGTGGCTGTCGATGAACAGTCTGCGTGGACTGCTGACGATCGCCATCACGATGGCGGGCCTTGCGGCGGGAGCGCAGCTGCCCGGGGCCCTGGCCGCCGGGGACATGCGGTGGGACCTCGTGTGGGAGGTGATCGGCTTCGCGGCGGCGGGAATCCTGCTCTGGTGGCCGCGCGTCGGGATCGTCCCGGCCGCCGCCGCCACTCTGGGGATGCTGCTCACGCCCCATCCGGACGACCTCGCGCTCACCGCGCTGTTGCTGGTTGCCTGTCTCCAGGCCGCCAGGGTGACCCGTCGTTCGGTGGCCCTGTGGCTCGGTGGTCTGGTGACCGGTGCAATGGCTGCGGCGTTCATCGTCGGCTCGGGAACGGTCCGCGAGCGCAGCATCGTGGCCGCGATCGTCCTCCTGGCCCTGCCGACGCTCATCGCCGTGCGGCACTTCCTCACGTCGCGGCGCAGCCACCTGGCCGAGATGGTTGCCCTTGAGGCCTCCACCGAGACGATCCGCACCGAGGAGCGTAATCTCCTGGCACGGGAACTCCACGACGTCGTGGCCCATCATCTTTCCGTGGCCACGCTCCAATGCATGGCCTACGGGGACTCCGCGGACCCCGCGGAACTGCGTACCGCGCTGAGCCGCATGCGCCGCTCCATCGAGAGCGCGGAGGACGAGATGCAGCTCCTGGGGCGCATCATGTCCGGACGCAACGCGACCGCGGACGACGTGGTCATCGTGCGTCCGACCACCGTCGCCGAGGCCCTGTCGGAGACCCTCCGCGATGCGGGATTCACCCCGGTCACGCTGGTCGATCCCGCCACCGACGATCTGCCGCAGCCCACGCTGCGGACGCTCACGCGCGTCATGCAGGAGGGGGTGACCAACATCTTGCGCTACGCCGAGCCGGGGGACGGTTGCGACCTCACGGTCCAGCTCTCGGACGACGAGGTCGTGCTGCTCATCGCCAACCCTCTGCCCACGAACCGGCGGACGTCGAAGCTCTCGCTGGGCTTCGGCCTGGCCGGGATCCGGGAGCGTGTCGACCTCCTGGGAGGGCGGTTCTCCGCCGGCCCGGAGGATGGCCGCTGGGTGTTGTGGACCGCGCTCCCGGCGGGACGCTGACCGTCAGACCTTCGCGGTCCCGACAGCCGTCACGAGCGTCTCGGCGCTGGCCTTGGCGTCGCCGAACAGCATGGCCGTGTTCTCGTGGAAGAACAACGGGTTCTCCACACCCGAGTACCCGGCGGCCATCGAGCGCTTGAACACCACCACGCGATGCCCCTCCCAGACGTGGAGGACCGGCATGCCCGAGATGGGCGATCCGGGCTCCATGGCCGCGGGATTGACGGTGTCGTTGGCGCCGATGACGAGGACCACATCGGTGCTCGGGAAGTCGGCGTTGATCTCGTCCATCTCGAGGACGATGTCGTAGGGCACCCGGGCCTCCGCCAGGAGCACGTTCATGTGGCCGGGCAGCCGTCCGGCGACCGGGTGGATCGCGAAGCGCACGGTTTTGCCCTGTTCGATGAGCCGGCGGGTCAGTTCCGCGACGGGGTGCTGGGCCTGCGCGACGGCCATGCCGTATCCCGGGGCGATGATGACGCTGTCGGCCTCGAGCAGCCACGCGGCCACGTCGGACGCGTCCACGCTAACGGCCTGGCGTGGATTGCCGTCCGCGTCGAGCACCGCGACGGCGGAGCCGGTGGAGTCCGCCGTGCCGAACCCGCCCAGCAGCACGTTCCTGATCGAGCGGTTCATGCCCCGCGCCATGACGATCGACAGGATGATGCCGGACATCCCGACGATCGTGCCCGCCACGACCAGGAGGTCGGAGCCGATCGCGAAGCCGGACAGGGCCCCGGCCCAGCCGGAGAACGAGTTGAGGAAGCTCACGACCACCGGCATGTCCGCGCCGCCGATGGCCAGCACCATGAGGACGCCGAAGACGTAGCCGAGGAGGTGCGCGATGACCAGGGGCCAGATCGACGGCGCGAGCATGTACCAGACGAGGGACCCGACGAGGCCGGTGCCGAGCAGACCCATCACGAGCCAACGGGCCTTGAGAACCACCGGCCGGGACGTGACCCTGCCCCCCAACTTGCCGAATGCGATGAGCGATCCGGCGAAGGTGAGCGATCCGATGACGACCGCCGCCCACACGGTGACACCGTGTACCAACTGCTCGTTGAACGACTCATAGGTGTCGACGCCCAGCGCCGAGTTGATGCCGACCGCGGCGGAGGCCTGGCCGCCGAACGCGTTGAACAGCGCCACCAGTCCGGGCAGCCCGGTCATGGCCACGCGGCTCGAGTACGTCAGCCCGACGGTGAACGCGATCACGACGGCGACGACCAGCAGGACGAAGCCGAGCGTGTTCCACTCCGAGGTGAACGTGTGGACCGCAGTGGCGATGACGGCGAGGCTCATGCCGAGGATGCCGTAAGCGTTTCCGCTGCGCGCCGTGTCCTGCCTGCCCAGCCCGACGATAGCGAGCACGAACAGCAGGGCGGCGGCGATGTAGCCGCCGAGGACGATGTTGGACAGCACTTCGTCAGCTCCTCTTGAACATGGCGAGCATGCGGTTGGTGACGGCGAAACCGCCGACGCAGTTCGTCCCGGCCAGCAGGATCGCGACGAAGGCGATGATCTGGACGGCGAGCACCGGGGAGGTCAGCTGCGTGATGGCGCCGACGATGGTGATGCCCGACACGGCGTTCGAGACGCTCATCAGCGGTGTGTAGAGGGCTGGCTCCACCCCCCAGATGATGTAGTAACCCACGACGCAGGCCAGGCCGAACACGAGGATGCTGGTGAGAAACCCGCCGGGGAGGACCAGCGACAGCACCAGCCACGCGGCGACGAGCATCGCGACCTGCCGGAACCTGGACCACTGGTCCGGCGGCGCCGCCGTCTCGGGGGCCGGGGCCGGGACCGGCGCAGGGGAGGCGGCGGCCGGGGCCTTCGACACCTCGATGGGCGGGGGAGGGAAGGTCACCTCGCCGTCGTGCACCACCGTCATCTGCCGGTGGACCACGTCCTCCAGGTCGAGTGCGACCTCGCCGTCCTTGCCGGGAGTGAGCAGCTTCATCAGGTTGACGATGTTGGTGCCGTAGAGCTGGGACGCCTGCCCCGGGAGACGGCTCGCGAGATCGGTGTACCCGACGATCGTCACCCCGCCGTCGGTCGTGTAGGTCTCGCCGGGCCGGGTGAGTTCGCAGTTGCCGCCGCCGGACGCGGCCAGGTCGACGATCACGCTGCCGGGCTTCATGCTCGCCACCATGTCGGCGGTGATGAGCTTCGGCGACGGTCGGCCCGGGATGGCGGCGGTGGTGACGATGATGTCCACCTCGGCGGCCTGCCGGGCGTACAGCTCGGCGGCCTTCGCCGCGTAGTCGGCGCCCGTATCGCGGGCGTAGCCGTCGCTCGAGGGACCCTGGTCGACGTCGGCTACCTTGACGAAGCTCGCGCCCATCGACTCGACCTGCTCGGCCGTCTCGGGGCGCACGTCGGTGGCGGTCACCTGCGCGCCGAGGCCGACGGCGGTGCCGATCGCGGCCAGGCCGGCGACGCCGGTTCCGATGACGAACAGTTTCGCCGGCGGGACCTTGCCCGCGGCGGTGACCTGCCCGGTGAAGAACCGCCCGAACGCGTGCCCGGCCTCGATGACCGCCCGGTAGCCGGCGATGTTGGCCATGGAACTGAGTGCGTCGAGGCTCTGTGCCCGGGAGATGCGCGGCACCATGTCCATGGACAGCGCGGTCACCCCGCGGGCGGCCAGCGCCTCGATCAGGTCGGTGCCCGTGCGGGGGTGCAGGAAGCCGACGACCATCTGCCCGGGTCTCAGCCGGGACCGCTCCGCCTCGTCAGGTTCGCCGACCATGGCGATGATGTCCGCGGCCCACACCTCGTCGGTGCCGGTGACCGTCGCCCCGGCCTCGGCGTAGGCGGCGTCGGGCATGGCCGAGCGCGCTCCGGCGCCGGCCTCGACCAGGACGTCGTAGCCCAGCTTCGTCAGCGCGGCGACGGTCGCGGGGGTGGCCGCGACGCGGGTCTCCGGGGCCTCGTCGGGGAAGCCGATCCTCATTGGTGTGGTTCCTCCTCACGGGAGCAGATTGCGTATGGAGCCTACCGGTGGCGGCCCCTCGGCACGGGCGAGGGCTGGATTCCCAGGTATCCTGGTCCGGATCAGTCGTCAGCGAAGGGCTCATATCCGTGTTCGACACGTTGCAGGACCGATTGTCGTCGGTGTTCAAGGGGCTGCGGTCCAAGGGACGGCTCACCGAGGCAGACATCGATTCCACCATGCGCGAGATCCGCATCGCGCTGCTGGAGGCGGACGTCAACCTGGGCGTCGTCAAGGAGTTCGTCGCCGCCGTCAAGGCGCGCGCCCTCGACGCGGAGCTGTCCAAGGCGCTGAACCCGTCGCAGCAGATCATCAAGTTCGTCAACGAGGAACTCGTCGAGATCCTGGGCGGCGAGGCGCGGCCCGTACGGTTCGCGAAGAACCCGCCGACGGTCATCATGCTCGCGGGCCTCCAGGGCGCCGGCAAGACGACGCTCGCCGGCAAGCTCGCGGCCTGGCTGAAGGCCGAACGGCACACGCCGCTGCTCGTGGCGGCGGACCTCCAGCGGCCCAACGCCGTCAACCAGCTGCAGGTCGTCGGCGAGCGCGCCGGGGTCCACGTGTTCGCGCCCGAACCGGGTAATGGCGTGGGGGACCCGGTCGCGGTTGCCCGCGACGCGGTGACGCACGCGCAGACCAAGCTTTACGACGTCGTCATCGTCGACACGGCCGGCCGGCTCGGCATCGACCAGGAACTGATGCAGCAGGCCGCCGACATCAAGGCCGCCGTCGGGCCCCACGAGACGCTGTTCGTCGTCGACGCCATGATCGGCCAGGACGCAGTCAACACCGCCAAGGCCTTCGACGAGGGTGTGGGCGTGGACGGGGTCGTCCTCACCAAGCTCGACGGCGACGCCCGCGGCGGTGCGGCGCTGTCGATCGCCCGCGTGCTGGGCCGCCCCATCATGTTCGCCTCCAGCGGCGAGGGTCTGGCCGACTTCGACATGTTCCACCCGGACCGGATGGCCTCGCGCATCCTGGGCATGGGAGACGTCCTCACGCTCATCGAACAGGCCGAGAAGACCTTCGACGCGGAGCAGTCGCGGGCGGCCGCCGAGAAGCTGGCGGGCAAGAACAAGTTCGGCCTGCAGGACTTCCTCTCCCAGATGCAGCAGTTGCGCAAGATGGGGCCGATGTCGAAGATCCTCGGCATGCTCCCGGGCGCGGGCCAGTTCAAGGATGCGATCAACGAGATCGACGAGCGCGAGATCGACCGCATCGAGGCCATCATCCAGTCGATGACGCCCGCGGAGCGCGACGACGTGTCCATCCTCAACGGGTCGCGGCGCGCCAGGATCGCGAAGGGCTCCGGCATGCAGGTCTCCGACGTCAACAAGCTCGTCACCCGCTTCGTCGAGGCGCGCAAGATGATGGAGTCGATGGCAGGCGGAGGCATGCCCGGGATGGGAGGCATGCCCGGGATGCCGCCGATGCCCGGTGCGCGCCGGCCGCAGCAGAAGAAGCAGCAGAAGAAGCAGCAGCGCAAGGGGCCTAAGGGCGTCCGTACCCAGGTCGCGCAGCGCCAGGCCGCCCAGAAGCAGGCGGGCCAGAAACAGGCGCCGGAGACCATGGACGACTTCCAGTTGCCGCCGGACCTGCAGAAGATGTTCAACGACAACAAGCCGAAGTTCTAGGGGGCGACGTGGCACTCCACCTCAAGGGCGTCTTCCTTCCCGGCGCCGAGCCGGTCGACATGTGGATCGACGGCGGCGTGCTGCACGACGAACCGGTGGCGGGGGCCGAGACGCTCGCCACGGACTGCTGGGTCCTGCCGGGCCTGGTCGACGCGCACTGCCACCTCGGACTGGGGCCCGAGGGCGCCATCAGCCAGGAGCGCACCAGGGCGCAGGCCCTGCAGGACCTGGCGGCGGGCACCATGCTGGTCCGCGACGCGGGGTCGCCGTCGGACACCCGCTGGGTGCAGGACGACGCCGCGTTGCCGCTGCTGGTCCGAGCCGGTCGCCACATCGCCCGCCCCAAGCGCTACATCCGTAACCTGGCCGCGGAGGTCGAGCCGGACCAGCTCGTCGAGCAGGTCCGCCACGAGGCGCGGTCCGGCGACGGCTGGGTCAAGCTCGTCGGGGACTGGATCGACCGGAAGGCGGGGGACCTCACCGCCCTCTGGCCGAAGGAGATCGCCGCACAGGCCATCGCGGCCGCCCACGAGGAGGGGGCCCGGGTTACCGCCCACTGCTTCGCCGAGGAGTCCGTCCACGAACTCGTGGCCGCGGGGATCGACTGCATCGAGCACGGCACCGGCCTGTCCGACGAGGGCATCTCCATGATGGCCGAGCGCGGCACTGCGCTCGTGCCGACGATGATCAACCTCGACAAGTTCCCGTTCTACGCAGGCCCGGCGGAGGAGAAGTTCCCCCGCTATTTCACGCACATGATGGACCTGTACGCCCGCCGCGAGCAGACCATCGGCGCGGCCATCGACGCCGGCATCGACATCTACACCGGCACCGACGCGGGGACCGTTGTCGAGCACGGCCGCGTCCGCGACGAGATCGACCGGATCGCCGCGATCGCCGGCGCCGAGTACGCTCTCGGGGCGGCGAGCTGGCGGGCCCGCGCCTGGCTGGGCGCCGACGTGCTCACCCCCGGGGCCGGCGCCGATCTCATCGTCCTGGACGCCGACCCGCGCGTCGACCTCACGACGCTGCGCCGCCCCCGCGCCCTGGTGCTGCGCGGCCGCGTCATCGCCTGACCACCCCGCGCACCGCCGTGCCGGGCGCCAACCCGAGGAGGCTCGCATGAGCGACGAACGGCCCGACTACCCGCCGCCGGACGCGGGTGACCGCGCTCGACCGGCCCCGGTCCAGGCCCCGCCGTCCCCGACCCCGCCCCCGCGACCCGGGGGCGGCGGACACTTCTCCCGTGGCTTCGGGCTGGGCACCGGGTTCGGACTGGGGCTCGGGATCGCGATGATCGTGACGGTCGCCGTGACCGGCGCCCTGATGATCGTCGGCTCGCTGGCGCTCGTCGGCACCGCGACCGGGACGGCGACCACCGCCCTGTCCACCGTGTGGGGCGGCGGCTCCCAGGTCCTGCGCGCGGTTCCGGTGTCGGGCACCATCCTGGCCGGCTCCTCTGACGGGGCCCTCCTCAGCGCGGGCACCTACGGCTACGAAGTGGCCGACCAGCTCGATTCGCTGACCGCCGAGGACGCGTCGGGTGTCGTGCTGCTGGTCAACACCCCGGGTGGAACGATCGCAGGCTCGCGCGCCATCGGCGACGCCGTCGAGCGCTACCGGGAGCGCACCGGGCAGCCGGTCCTGGTCCACGTGACCTCCATGTCGGCCTCCGGAGGCGTGTACGCCACCGCTTCCGCCGACGAGATCATCGCCGACCACGGCTCGATGATCGGGTCCATCGGCGTCATCTTCGGCCCGTTCCAGTACTACGACGGCGTCGTTGCCACCTCCGGAAGCCTCCTCGAGTCCGGGGTCACCACGACCGGGGGCATTTCCTCGGAGTACCTCACCGAAGGGGAGGGCAAGGACTTCGGCAACCCCTACCGGCCGATGACCGACGAAGAGCGCGATATCTACCAGGAGAATCTGGCCACCGAGTACGACGCCTTCGTCTCCTACGTCTCCGACCACCGGGGCATCGACGCGGCGACGATCCGCGAGAGCATGGGCGCGCACCTGTACGGCACCGACCGCGCCGAGGAGTTCGGCCTCATCGATGCGGTGATGGGCCGCGACGAGTTCTTCCGGCACGCGGCGGAAGCGGCGGGTCTCGACCCGGACGACACGAGGGTCGAGGCGATCCGGCCGCCAAGCGTTCTCGAGGTGTGGCTGGGTGTGGAGAGGCCGTTCGGGGTCGCGCCCGCGGTCGTGCAGGGGGCCGGTGTGCGTCCCGAGGTGAGCGCCGGGTTCTGCGGGGCGTCGCAGCCTCTGGCCTACGCCGGCGACTCGTCGACGGTGTGCGGCTGAGGTCAGCCCCAGCCGAGGCGGTGGAGGTCCGCCTCCTCGATCCCGTGGTAGTGGCCGAGTTCGTGCACCAGCGTTATCCAGATCTCGTCGTAGAGCTCGTCCTCGTCCGTGCACATCCGGGTCAGCGGCCCCTGGAACAGCACGACGCGGTCCGGCAGCTGGCCGTAGCCGTACTGGTCCCGTTCCGTGAGCGAGGTGCCCTCGTACCAGCCGAGGGAGTCCGAACCGTCCTCGGGTTCCTCCTCCACGACGAAGATGAGATTATCGAGGCCATGCAGCAGCGGTTCCGGCAGCTGGTCGAGTGCCTCCTCGACAAGCGCCTCGAACCGGTCCTCGGAGATGTTCACGCCGTCGATCCTACGTGCGGCGTTTGGGGCGCGGCGGAGCCGTCTGGCACAATGTCCGATGCACCTCTTTGCCCGGACCCTCTCAACCGGGCGACGAGGACCCAGAGGTTTCACGCGCAACGTGCCCCACGCGTCTGTGCATGGTCCGTCCAGACACGTCTGCAGTCAGACTTTCAGCAACAGGAGAACCCACACAAGTGGCAACCAAGATTCGCCTCAAGCGGCTCGGCAAGATTCGCTCGCCCCACTACCGCATCATCGTGATCGATTCGCGCGCCAAGCGTGACGGCAAGGCCATCGAAGAGATCGGCATCTACCACCCGAAGAACGATCCCTCGGTGATCCGCGTCGATTCCGAGCGCGCACAGTACTGGCTGTCCGTCGGCGCCCAGCCGACCGAGGCCGTCGTGGCCATCCTCAAGCGCACCGGGGACTGGCAGAAGTTCTCCGGCGACACGACGCCTGCCGGCATCGACCCCCAGCCCGAGCGCCGCGACCGCGAGGCGGAGTTCGCCAAGGCCCTCGCCGAGGACAGCGACGCCACCGCTCCCGCCATCTCCAAGGCCAGGAAGAAGGCCGCCGAGGCCCCCGCCGACGTGGCCGCTGAGGCGCCCGCCGAGGCTCCTGCCGAAGAGGCCTGATCGTGCTTGCCGAGGCGCTCGAACACCTGGTCGCCGGGATCGTGTCGAACCCCGATGACGTGACCGTCAAGGACAAGGACCTCCGGCGGGGTCGCCTGCTCGAGGTCCGGGTGCACCCGGACGACGTCGGCAAGGTCATCGGGCGCCAGGGACGCACCGCCAAGGCGCTGCGTACCGTCATCACGGCGCTCGCCGGCAAGGAGAACGTCCGCGTCGACTTCGTGGACGTGGACCGTCCCCGTCGGCGCTGATCCCCGTCGATGATGCCCCGGGCTCCCGCTGGAGTCCGGGGCATCGCGCATATCGAGGCATTTCGTGGAGGGAGTTGGGGCCGGTGAGTGAACTGCTCGAGGTCACGGTGGGCCGGGTCGGCCGCGCTCACGGCATCAAGGGCGACGTCTTCGTCGACATCCGCACCGACGAGCCCGCGAGGCGGTTCGTCGAGGGGGCGTCGGTCATGATCGACGGGCGGCCCGTGAAGCTGACGCGCGTGCGCTGGAACCGTGGGCGGCTCATGGTCGCGCTCGCGGGTCACCCGGACCGGACGGCCGTCGAGCAGCTGACCGGCAAGCTCATCACCGTCGAGGTCCCGGCGGACGAGGTCCCCAGCGAGCCCGACGAGTACTTCGATCGCCAGCTCGTCGGCCTGACCGTCCTCGACCACACGGGCCGCGAGGTCGGCGCGGTGGCGGAGGTCCTGCACCTTCCGGCGCAGGAGGTGCTGCGGATCGACACCCCGGACGGGGAGCGGCTGGTCCCGTTCGTCTCCGCCCTGGTCCCCGAGGTAGACCTCGACGCGGCGCACCTCCGCCTCGCCGACGTCGGCGGGCTGCTGGAGGACCTCGGATGAGGCTCGACATCGTCAGCATCTTCCCGGACTACTTTGCTCCGCTGAGCCTGAGCCTCGTCGGCAAGGCCATCCAGGGCGGGATCGTCGACCTCCAGGTCCACGACCTGCGTGCCTGGACGCACGACCGGCACCACACCACCGACGACACCCCCTACGGCGGGGGAGCGGGCATGGTGATGAAGCCCGAGCCCTGGGGTGAGGCCCTCGACGCGCTGGAGGAGGCGTCGAGCCTCCCCATGACGGTCGTCGTGCCGACGCCGGCGGGCCGTCCGTTCACCCAGGAACTCGCCTACGAACTCGCGGAGCGTCAGCGGCTCGTGTTCGCCTGCGGCCGCTACGAGGGTATCGACCAGCGGGTCATCGACCACTGCGCCGACACGTACGAGCTGATCGAGGTGTCGCTGGGCGACTACGTACTCAACGGGGGCGAGGTCGCGGTCCTCGCGATCGTCGAGGCGGTCGTGCGCCTCCTGCCCGGGGTGATCGGCAATCCGCAGTCACTCGTCGAGGAGTCGCACGCCCCCGGGCACAGCCGGTTGCTCGAGTACCCCAACTACACCAAGCCGCCGGTGTGGCGGGAGCGCGCGGTGCCCGACGTGCTCCTCAGCGGACATCATGGCCGGGTCGCGGAGTGGCGCGCCGAGCAGGCCCTGGAGCGCACCCGGCAACGGCGCCCCGACCTCCTCGAAGGGGAGATTTCGTGACGTTTGCGTCACGTAAATGCCCTACCGAATCCGTGTTTGTGTAACTGCCACCCCCGGCGCCCATCCGGCACCCCCGTTGGCTAGAGTGAGCCCGTGGCAACAACTCTCACCCTCCATCAACGAGCGTTGCGTTCGACGGTGGTGAAGAAGGTCATCATGGCGGTGACCGGACTCATCATGATCGCGTTCCTGCTCATGCACATGTACGGCAACCTGAAGCTGTTCCTGGGCCCCGAGGCCTTCGACCACTACGCCCACTGGCTCAAGGGCGCCACCGAGGACGGCGGCATCCTGTATCCGGTTCTCCCGGCCGGGTGGTTCATCTGGATCTTCCGGTTCGTCCTCGTCCTCTCCGTGATCCTGCACATCTGGTCCGCCGCGTCGCTGGTCCTGGCCACCCGCGCGCGGCAGGGTGACAAGTACGTCACCCGCAAGACCAAGGCACAGACCTACTCGGCGCGCACGATGCGCTGGGGCGGCGTCATCATCGCGGTGTTCCTGGTCTTCCACCTCATCCAGTTCACGATCATCCCCGGCTCCTTCGGTGGCAACGCCGATGAGCCGCACACCATGGTGGTCGCGGGCTTTGAGCAGTGGTGGATGGTCGCGCTGTACGCGGTCGCCATGGTGCTGGTCGTCATGCACGTGCGCCACGGCTTCTGGAGCGCGTTCACCACGCTCGGCGGCAACACCAGTTCCCGCGCCGCGTCCGTGCTCAACGGGCTGGCCTGGATCGTCGCCGTCGTGCTGTACGTCGGCTTCATGATCATGCCGCTGGCCGTCCTGTTTGGAGTTATCTGATGACTGCACCCACCACCACCCCCGCGGCCGCCGTCCCCGCGACGGCGAACCAGTACTGGATCGACGGCGCCGACATTGCCGACACCAAGGCCCCGGCCGACGTGCCCATCGACAAGGTCTGGCAGTCGCGCCAGTTCCAGGCGAAGCTCGTCAACCCGGCCAACCGCCGCAAGCTGAGCATCATCGTGGTCGGCACCGGCCTCGCGGGCGGCGCGGCCGCCGCGACGCTGGGCGAGGCCGGCTACAACGTCCTCAACTTCTGCTACCAGGACAGCCCGCGTCGCGCCCACTCGATCGCCGCCCAGGGCGGCATCAATGCGGCGAAGAACTACCGCAACGACAACGACTCGACCTACCGCCTGTTCTACGACACGGTCAAGGGCGGCGACTACCGCGCCCGTGAGACCAACGTGTACCGGCTCGCCGAGGTGTCCGCGAACATCATCGACCAGTGCGTAGCCCAGGGCGTGCCGTTCGCCCGCGAATACGGCGGCCTGCTGGACACGCGCTCCTTCGGTGGCGTGCAGGTGCAGCGCACCTTCTACGCGCGCGGTCAGACGGGTCAGCAGCTGCTGATCGGCGTGTACCAGCAGCTCGAGCGTCAGATCGCCGCCGGCACCGTCAAGATGTATGCCCGCCATGAGATGGTCGAGCTCATCGTCGTCGACGGCCGCGCCCGCGGCATCGTCACCCGCAATATGGTCAACGGCAAGGTCGAGACCTGGACCGCCGACGCCGTCGTGCTCGCCACCGGCGGCTACGGCAACGTCTTCTTCCTGTCGACCAACGCCATGGGCTGCAACGTCACGGCCTCGTGGCGCGCGCACCGCAAGGGCGCCTACTTCGGCAACCCCTGCTACACGCAGATCCACCCCACCTGCATCCCGGTGCACGGCGAGACGCAGTCGAAGCTGACGCTCATGTCCGAGTCGCTCCGCAACGACGGCCGGATCTGGGTCCCGAAGAAGGCCGAGGACTGCGCCAAGGACCCGCGTCAGCTCGCCGAGGAGGACCGCGACTACTACCTGGAGCGGATCTACCCGTCGTTCGGCAACCTGGTTCCCCGTGACATCGCGTCGCGTCAGGCCAAGAACATGTGCGACGAGGGCCGCGGCGTCGGCCCGGCCGTCAAGGAGATCGACGAGAACGGCAACGAGCGTCAGGTCCGCCGCGGCGTCTACCTGGACTTCTCCGATGCGATCAACCGCCTCGGCCAGAAGGCCGTGGAGGCCAAGTACGGCAACCTCTTCGACATGTACCAGCAGATCACCGGTGAGAACCCGTACGAGGTGCCGATGCGCATCTACCCGGCGGTGCACTACACCATGGGTGGCCTGTGGGTGGATTACGACCTGCAGTCGTCGATCACCGGCCTGTACGTGACCGGTGAGGCGAACTTCTCCGACCACGGCGCCAACCGCCTCGGCGCGTCCGCGCTCATGCAGGGCCTGGCCGACGGCTACTTCGTCCTGCCCAACACGATCAACGACTACCTGGCCGGCGCCCCGTTCGACAAGCTCGGCGAGGACCACCCGGCGGTCGTCGAGGCCCGCGAGTCCGCTCAGGCCCGCATCGACAAGCTGCTCAGCATCCAGGGCACCCGCTCGGTCGACTCGTTCCACAAGGAACTCGGCCACATCATGTGGGAGTACTGCGGCATGGAGCGCACGGAGGAGGGCCTCACGAAGGCCATCGGCCTCATCCGTGCCCTCAAGGAGGAGTACTGGAGCAACGTCCGCGTCACCGGCGTGAACGAGGACTTCAACCAGGCCCTCGAGCGCGCCGGCCGCGTCGCCGACTTCTTCGAGCTCGGCGAGCTCATGTGCATCGACGCGCTGCACCGTCGCGAGTCCTGCGGCGGTCACTTCCGCGCCGAGTCGCAGACCGAGGAGGGCGAGGCCATGCGCCACGACGACGAGTTCCTCTACGTCGGCGCCTGGGAGTGGGGCGGTGAGGGCAGCAAGCCCGTGCTGCACCGCGAGCCGCTCAACTACAAGGCAATCGAACTGAAGCAACGGAGTTACAAGTGAAGCTCAAGCTACGTATCTGGCGTCAGGCCGGCCCCGAAGCGGCCGGTCGGATGGTCGAGTACGACCTCGACGGGGTGTCCGAGGACATGTCGTTCCTGGAGATGCTTGACCTTCTCAACGAGAACCTCACCAACCGCAATGAAGAGCCGGTGGCCTTCGACCACGACTGCCGCGAGGGCATCTGCGGCATGTGTGGCGTGGTCATCAACGGTGTCGCCCACGGCGCGCCCGAGGGCGTCCGGACGACCACCTGCCAGCTGCACATGCGCTCGTTCGCCGATGGCGCGACCATCGACATCGAGCCGTGGCGTGCGGGTGCCTTCCCGGTGCTGAAGGACCTGGCCGTCGACCGCGGTGCGTTCGACCGGATCATCCAAGCCGGCGGCTTCATCTCGTCGAACACCGGCTCCGCGCCGGATGCGCACTCCACCCCCGCTCCCAAGCGTGAGGCGGACCTCGCGTTCGACAACGCCACCTGCATCGGCTGCGGCGCCTGCGTGGCGGCCTGCCCGAACAGCTCCGCGATGCTGTTCACCGCGGCCAAGATCACGCACCTCGCGATGCTGCCGCAGGGCCAGCCGGAGCGCTACGCCCGCGTGAAGTCCATGGTGGCGGCGCACGACGAGGAAGGGTTCGGCAACTGCACCAACATCGGCGAGTGTGCGGCGGTGTGCCCGAAGGGCATCCCGCTGGAATCGATCTCGCAACTGAACCGCGACCTCATCGGCTCGCTGTTCAAGGCCGACGGGAAGTGATCGCCGCCCGGCGCTAGCCGGGGGCGAATCGGAGCGGGTCGGGGCGCAGGTCCCGGCCCGCTTCCGCGTCCTCTGGGGGACGGCGATTTCATCGCCGGGCCTGTCGTCTGGCAGAATATGTAGGCGCTGCCCGTACCCGGGTGGCCCGGATCCCAGCAGCTCCTGCCACGGGGGGAAAGCCTGCCTCGGACCCGGTGGATGCGAACCGCGGTGACCTGTGGCACTGACGGAAGGTGAAACATGACCAACCAGCTGATCCAGGAGATCGACAAGGCCGCTCTCCGCGACGACATCCCCGAGTTCCGTGCCGGGGACTCGGTAAAGGTGCACGTCAAGGTCGTCGAGGGCAACCGCTCCCGCGTCCAGGTGTTCGCGGGCGTCGTTATCGCTCGCAACGCGGGCGGCGTCCAGGAGGCCTTCACGGTCCGCAAGGTGAGCTTCGGCGTGGGCGTCGAGCGCACGTTCCCCGTCCACAGCCCGATCATCGAGAAGATCGAGGTCGAGCGCCGCGGCTCCGTCCGTCGCGCGAAGCTGTACTACCTGCGCGGTCTGCGCGGGAAGGCCGCCAAGATCAAGGAGAAGCGCAACTGAGCGCTCTTCAGGCACAGTGGGGCCGCCGGTGACGACGTCGCCGGCGGCCCCACTGCTTTACCCGCGCGGCGGTATGCTGGGCCAGCACTGCCCCCCGGCCGAAGGATCCGAAATCACCGTGGACGCCACCACCGATCGCACAGATGACGCACGGCCGGAGCGCCCGGGGTTCGGGCGGCGCGTCCTCGGATGGCTGACCGAGGCGGTCCTCATCCTCGTCGGCGCGGTCGTGATCGCCACCCTGCTGCGCACGTTCGTGGGTCAGATGTTCGTCATCCCGTCGGGGTCCATGGAAAACACCCTCCAGGTCAACGACAGGGTGCTCGTGGCGAAGTTCGGCGGGTTCGAGCGCGGGGACGTGGTGGTATTCGAGGACCCGGGTAACTGGCTGGCACCGAGCGTGCAGTCGACCAACCCCCTCAAGACGGCCCTGGAGTTCGTCGGCATCCTGCCCAACTCCAGCACCGAACACCTGATCAAGCGGGCCATCGGCCTTCCGGGTGACCACGTCCGGACCACCGACGACGGCAAGATCGAGGTCAACGGGGCGGTCCTCGACGAGACGCCCTACCTGTTCAGCGAGAATGGCATCCAGGTGGCGCCCGTCACGGTCCCGTTCGACATCGTCGTCCCCGCGGACCACATCTTCGTGATGGGCGATCATCGCAACGCGTCGGCGGACTCCCGCTGCCGGCTGGCGGACGTGTCGCAGGACCCCGGGCGCAGCGCCTTCGTGCCAGTGGACAACGTGGTGGGGGCCGCCGTCGCCATCGTCGCCCCGCTCAACCGCATCGCCACGTTCTCGCTGCCGCCGACCTACGACTCGGTTCCGGCGCCGTCCGAGGAGGCGCCCGAGGATCCGGAACTGATCCACGTGGAGCCCGGCTGCTGATGATCCGCGTCGGACGGGGCGCCTACGGCTACGAGCGGCTGCTGGCCCGCGCAGGGCTCGGGCCCGTCGCCGGGGCGGACGAGGCGGGCCGGGGCGCCTGCGCCGGCCCGCTTGTGGCGGCTGCGGTCATCCTTGACCCCCAGCGCCCCATCGACGGGCTCGACGACTCGAAGGCGTTGGGCCCGACCGCCCGGGAACGTCTGCACGACGAGATCCGACGGAGTGCCGTCGCGGTGGCGGTCGCTGTCGTGGAGGCCGACGAGTGCGACCGGCTCGGGATGCACCAGGCAGATCTCCAGGGCCTCCGTCGCGCCGTGGGCCGGCTCGAGGTCGCCCCGAATTTCGTGCTGACCGACGGCTTCCCCGTGGACGGGCTCGGGGTGCCGGGACTCGGCATGTGGAAGGGCGACAAGGTGGCCGCGTGCGTGAGCGCCGCCTCGATCGTCGCGAAGGTCACCAGGGACCGCATCATGGTGGCCCACGACGCCACGTATCCCGAGTACGGCTTCTCGATCCACAAGGGGTATTGCACCGCCGTCCACCAGTCGGCGCTCGACACGCACGGCCCGTCCGACATCCATCGGTGGTGCTTCGACAACGTCGTGCGAGCGGCTAGAGTGGGAAGACCATGAGTGCCGACGACCTTGAACAGTACGAGAGCAAGCTCGAGCTCGACCTGTACCGCGAGTACAAGGACGTCGTTGGTATCTTCACCTACGCGGTGGAGACCGAGCGGCGCTTCTACCTCTGCAACGCCGTGGACCTCAAGGTCAGAACCGAGGGCGGGGACGTCTACTACGAGGTGTCCATGGGCGACGCCTGGGTGTGGGACATGTTCCGCCCCGCCCGGTTCGTGAAGTCGGCCAAGGTCCTCACGTTCCGCGACGTCTCCATCGAGGAGATCGCCCACTCGGATCTTCAGGTCCCGGAGAACCAGTAGCCGCCTTTCCCTGTGGATAACGGGAAATAGCCCGTGTCACCGCCGATCACCGGATCGGAGGTGGTGTTCATGGAAAGACCGACGCAGGTCCTGGGGCGTCGCGGCGAGGACAAGGCCGCGGAGTTCCTTGAGGCACGGGGCTGGCGGATCGTCGCCCGCAACTGGCGGTGCCGCGAGGGCGAGATCGACATCGTCGCGGCGGAGCCCGACGGCCGGACGCTGGTGATCGTCGAGGTGAAGTCCCGCTCGGGCGTGGCCTACGGGGCTCCACTGGAGACCATCACGTTCACCAAGGCGCGGCGGCTGAGGCGCCTTGCGAGCCTATTCATCCGGGAGACGGGCCTGAGGCCCGCGGTCGTCCGGATCGATGCGGTCGGCGTGCTGTGGCCGCGGGGCGGCGGATGCGAGTTCAGCTACGCCCGGGGGATCGACGAATGGTGACGCAGCGTGTGTGGTCCGTCGCGCTGTCGGGCATCGACGGCTTCCCGGTGGAGGTCGAGGCGGCCGTCGGCGGTGGCCTCCCACGCGTCCAGCTGGTCGGCCTGCCCGACGCTCAGCTCAGCGAGGCCAAGGCGCGTGTCCGGGCCGCGGTCCTCGCGACGGGGCTCACCTGGCCGCCCGGCCTGGTGACCATCAACCTGTCGCCCGCGAGTCAGCCGAAGGCCGGGACCCACTACGACGTGGCTGTCGCGGTGGCCGCCCTCATCGCGCAGCGCGAGATGGAAGTGGTGACGTCGACACCGACGGTGCTCATCGGCGAACTCAGTCTCGACGGGCGCCTCCGCAAGGTCCGCGGGGTACTTCCCGCCATGCTCGCGGCCGCGAGGGCCGGCTTCGAGCGCGCGATCGTTCCCGCCGGTCAGCAGGACGAGGCGGCGCTCGTGCCGGGGATCTCGGCGTGGGGAGCGGGCCGGCTGGCGGAGGTGGTGGATCTGCTGACAGGCAAGCCGGTGGTGAACCCGACGGAGGCGGCGGAAGCTTCCTCGCCGCCCTTCGAGGGTCCTGAGGGCTTCGAACCGGACCTGAGGGACGTCGTCGGGCACTCGGAGGGGAAGTTCGCCCTCGAGGTGGCGGCCTCCGGGCGGCACCACCTTTTCCTCCACGGGGCGCCGGGCGTCGGCAAGACGATGCTCGCTTCTCGGCTGCCGTCCATCCTGCCCGATCTCGCCGAGAGCGAGGCCGTGGAGGTGTCGGCCATCCACTCCCTGGCGGGCAAGCAGCTCACCGGGCTCATCGAGCGCCCGCCCTACGCGGATCCGCACCACACGGTGACGCCGGTGGCGCTCGTCGGTGGAGGCACGGGCGAACTGCGGCCCGGTGCGATCTCCCTCGCCCACCGCGGCGTCCTCTTCCTGGACGAATGCCCCGATTTCGGCAGCAAGTTGGACGCGCTGCGCACCCCGCTGGAGAACGGGACCATCACGGTGAACAGGGCGCGTCACTCCGCCACGTTCCCCGCGCGGTTCCAGCTCGTGCTGGCCGCCAATCCGTGTCCGTGCGGCCGGTTCGGTCTGGCCGGCATGGAGTGTCGCTGCGATCCGGTGAAGGTGCGTCGCTACCAGGAGCGGCTCAGCGGCCCCATCCTGGACCGCATCGACATCCGCCACCAGATCACCGGCGTCAACAGGGTGCTCATGGACGTCGACGCGGACCCGGGGGAGTCGAGCGCGCAGGTGCTGGCCCGGGTCGTCGAGGCCCGGGCCCGGCAGGCGAGGCGGCTCGCGGGCACGCCGTGGGCCACGAACGGGGAGGTCGCCGGTTCGTACCTGCGTCGGGAACTCCCGCTCCCCGGGGATCTCGGTGTTCTCAATACGGCACTGCAGCGGGGCACGCTCAGCGCGCGGGGCGTGGACAAGGTTCTGCGCGTGGCCTGGACGCTCGCGGACCTGGCTGGGAAGGACCGTGTCTCGGATACGGAGGTCCGTGCCGCGCTCCTGCTGCGGCAGGGAGACCTGCGGGGGGCCGCATGAGCGCCGACGAGCGCATGGCCCGGATGGGGCTGTGCGGGCTTGCGGCGATGGGCTCGCCCGCGGTGGAGAAGGCGGTGGCGGACCTGGGGGCGGTCGCCGTCTGGGAGGGACTGCGCGCGGAAGGGGAGGCCACGGCCATGGGCCGGCGGGCCGCGGTGCTGGACGTGGCGGCCATGGCCCGCGCCACCGCGGTGGCGGGCTGCCGGTTCCTCATCCCGGGCGATACCGAGTGGCCGGAGTCGGCGGAGTCGCTGGCGGGGGTGAGCGTCGCCGGTCAGAGCGGGCCCCCGCTCGGGCTGTGGGTGATAGGGGAACCGCTCGACGGCCTGACGGGAGGGGTGGCTGTCGTCGGCGCCAGGGCCTGCACCTCCTACGGCGAGCAGGTGGCGGTCACGATCGCCGCGGACCTCGCGGCGGAGGGCCACACCGTCGTGTCCGGGCTGGCCTACGGCATCGACGCGGCCGCCCACCGCGGGGCCATCGGCGCCCGGGGCCGCACCGTCGCAGTCGTGGCGAGTGGGCTGGACGATCCGTATCCCGCCGCGAACGCGCGGCTGGCGGACGCCGTCCGCAGGCACGGGGCGCTGGTGTCCGAGTTGCCGCCTGGCTACCGCCCCACCCGGTACGCGTTCCTCGCACGCAACCGGCTGATCGCGGCGCTGTCCGAGGCGGTGGTGGTGGCCGAGGCGTCCCACCGTTCCGGGGCGAAGAACACGGCGTCCTGGGGGCTGGCGATCGGTCGCCCTGTCATGGCCGTTCCGGGTCCCGTCACGTCGTCGCTGTCGGCGACGCCCCACAGGCTCATCCGCGACGGGGAAGCCGTTCTGGTGAGCTCCGCCGAGGAAATCACGGCCCTGCTGTCGCCGGTGGGGACGAGGCCGGAGCCCAATGGCCGGGGCCGGGACCGCCCCATCGACGCTCTGCCCGCCGGCCCGCGCGAAGTGCGGGAGGCCGTGCGCAGCGGGGAGGAGGCCTCGTTCGCGGACCTGGCGGGCCGCACCGGGCAGACCATGACGGAGACGCTGGCCAACGTCGCCGAGCTTCTCGACAGGGGGTGGCTGGAGGAGGGCCGGGACGGCACGGTCAGGCTGCCGGGGCGGCCACGGGCCTGACGTGGGTTGTCAGGCGTCCATCGTCGCGGGGGTGCCGCCGGACCCGTCGCGCGCTCCGACGCGGCCGACCGGCTCCGGCGGGTTCGGCGACGAGGGGGAGGCAGGCGCGACGGTGCGCACCACACGCCCCATGCCGGAGGCGCGGCGCAGCACCGTCAGCACCGGGCGCCCGAGCAGGGCGAGCGCCAAGGCGGTGGTGACGGCCCTTCCGGTGTCCCAGCCGCCCGTCGATGTGATCAACGTGAACCACCCGAAGCGGACGAGATTCTCGGTGAGCGGTGCACCGGGTGCGTAGTCGAGGCTGCCGAGGGCCCCCCCGTCGGTGCCGCTGATGAAGGGCCAGAACCACAGGTTCATCATCATTCCGTAGGCATAGGCCGCCAGCACTCCCAGGGCGCAGAGCATCGCGATCTCGGTCTTGCCGCCGACCCGCTTCGGCAGAAGGCCGGCCGCCAGCCCCACCCAGGCGGCGCACATCATCTGGAACGGCAGCCACGGACCCACCCCGGCGGTCAGCAGCGCCGACGCGAACATCGACGTGAAGCCCAGCAGATACCCGAAGCCTGGGCCGAAGGCACGGCCACCGAGGATGAGCAGGAAGAACACGGACTCGATCCCGGCCGTTCCGACGCCCAGCACGGGCCGCAGCGCCGCATTCATCGCGGACATCACGCCTAGGACGGCCAGCGAGCGTGCGTCAAGCCCACCCTCGCTGAGCTGGGCCCCGACCAGCAGGAGGATGAGCGGGAGCATGGCGGCGAAGACGAACGGTGCGTCCGTGGCGTGCTGCGGAGCCACCCCGACCGCGGGGATGATGAGGGGCCACGCCAGCGCGAAGAACCCGAGGGCCGAGGAGAGCACGATCACGACCCAGGACCTCGCGCCCAGCTTCACCCCGATCTCCGGGGCGGCGGCCTCGATCGTCGTGTCAGCACGCATCTAGGTACTCCTGCACTGTGAGAACCGGAATCGGGTTGGACACCTTCGCGACTTGCGGAGCCAGCAGCGCCGACCCGGCCAGGACGTCGCGGGTGGGGCCGTCCGAGACGACCTCGCCCTCGGCCATGACGACGACCCGGCTGCAGGTCTGCGCCACCATCTCCACGTCGTGGGTGGCGATGAGGACGGCGCGCCCCTCCGCGGCCATGGTCGTGACGATCTCCGTCAGCACGTTCTTGGCCGCGTAGTCGAGCCCGCGGGTGGGCTCGTCGAGCAGCACCACCGGCGGGTTGCCGGCCAGCTCCACCGCGAGGACCACGGCGAGCTTCTGTCCCTCGGACAGGTCGCGCGGGTGCGACGCGGGGTCGATACCGGGGACCAGCCGGTTGAGCAGGGCGAGAGTCGTGCCGACCGGGCGCCCGGACGCGCGGTCCCCCGCGGCGCACTCGGCCTCCACCGTGGTGAGGTAGAGCAGATCCGTCGGGGTCTGGGGTACCAGCGCGATGCCCGATCCGTCGGTCAGCGTGACGGTGCCCGCGTCGATGCGACCTGCTCCGTGCATTGCCCACAGAAGACTGGACTTGCCGGAGCCGTTGCGCCCCATCAGCGCCGTGACCTCGCCGGCGTGCAGCGCCAGGTCGACGCCGGCCACCGCCACGACGTCGCCGTAGGTCACCACGACGGCGCGTCCGGTGAGTGCCGCGGGCCCTGCCGTCTCCGGGCGGCCGAGCGCGGGCGGGAGCTCCATCCAGGCACGACGTTGCTCGGATCCGTGCCGCCGGGCGGCGCGGATCGTCAGGGGTAGCGGCGACCAGCCGAGGGTCACTCCGAGTTCGACCAGCGGGGGCCGGACGGGAGAGCGGAGGAGGGCCGTCTGCGGCGGGCCGTAGTGCACGTCGTCGCCGACGACGAGCACCGAGTCGGCGAACTCGATGACGCGCTCCATCCGGTGCTCCGCGACGACGACGGTGGTGCCGAGGTCCCGCACGAGCCGGCTGATGATGGCCAGGACCTCTTCGGCGGCCACGGGATCCAGGGCCGACGTCGGTTCGTCGAGGACCAGGACGCGGGGGGAGGTGGCCAGGACGCTCGCGATGGCCACTCGCTGCTGCTGGCCGCCGGAGAGCTTCCGCAGGGCCCTGCCACGCAGGTCCGCGATGCCCAGCAGGTCGAGTGTCTCCTCGACGCGGCGCCGCATCTCGTCGGCGGGGTAGCCGAGCTGCTCCATGGAGTAGGCCACCTCGTCCTCGACGACGTCCGTGACGAATCCGGCCATCGGGTCCTGCCCGACGTAGCCGACGGTCCGGGCCAGTTCGCGGGGGAGCAGGTGCGACGTGTCGACCCCGTCGATGATCACGCGGCCGCTGCGCGTCCCCCCGGTGAAGCGGGGAACGAGGTTGTTGATGCAGCCCAGCAGGGTGGACTTGCCGGACCCCGTCGCCCCCACCACGAGACAGAGTTCACCCTCCTCGACGGTGAAGGAGACGTCGCGCAGACGTAGGGGGGTGTCATGCCGGTAGCGGAAGGACACGTTCTCGAAGCGGATCACGCGGCCACCTTCCTTCGTTCAGGAGTCGGGGCGAGCGCGGCCGGGACGACGGCGAGCACCAGGGCGACGGCCAGCAGGGGGGTCAGGGTCGGCCATTCCAGCGGCACCACCGTGGGGGCGAGGACAGCCGACGAGTCCCCGGCGGCGACCAGCGCCACGAGGACCGCGACGAGCACCCCTGAGGCGAGGACTCCGGACTCGGCGGCCCGCCAGCGGATCGGCCGGTACTGGGTGCGTCGGACGGTGCCGCCCGCCAGCCGGATGGCGACGACGGCGCAGCCCAGACCTCCGAGCATCAGCACGGTGGACAGGAGCGGGACCCCGAAGGGGCTGATCTCGGGCGTCTTGGCGACGAACCGGAAGGACCAGACGGCGAGCAGAACGATCGAGGCGATGCCGGTCACGACGGACCAGCGGCGGTTGCGAGGCGGCGGGCGCTCGGAGCGGCCGAAGCCGCGCACGTCCATCGATGCGGCGAGTGCCAGGGAGCGCTCGAGCGCGTCGGACAGGACCGGGATGATGATGGTCTCGACGAACCGGAGGCGGTCCCGCCGAGTGCGCGTCCGCGGGCCGCGCCGCAACTTCCGGGCGCGCAGTACGCGCAGCAGAGACTCACCGAGCTGCGGAAGCGCGCTCACCGCGACGACGATGACGGTGCCCAACTCGTAGAAGGCACCGGGGAGGCTCGCCAGCAGCTTCTTCGGGTTGGCGAGCGAGTTCGCGGCGCCGATGCAGATCACGATGGCGGCCAACTGCATGCCGTCGTAGAGACCCGTGAGGAGCGATTCGAGGGAGACCGGCCCGAACAGCCGGACCCCCTGCACCCACGATGGGAGCGGGATCTCCGGGATGGTGAACAGCACCGTCGGTCCGCCGCCCCCACCGAAGACGATGCGGAACGCGATCCGCATCACGACCATGAACAGGCCCAGCCACAGGTAGAGGTGGAAGTGGCTGCCCCACGGGCTGTCCCCCCTGCTGGACAGCGTCACGACGCTCACGGCGAGGATGATGCCGCCCAGCAGGAGGGGATTGGTGGTGAGAGAGGACGCCGCCACCAGCGCCAGCGCGTAGCCCCACCAGGCGAACGGGTGGAGGTAGCGCGGCAGTACGGCGCGATGCATCACTGACCGCGGCGCCGCCACCAGATGATGCCGCCGATCGCGCCGATGGCGACCACGGCCGCGATACCGACGATGGTGCCGACGGGGACACCGGACTCCTCGGCCTCGTCGTCGGTCTCGGCGGCCGTGTTGACCGCTGCGACGGGCTCAGCGGTGGCGGAGGACTCCGCGGCCTCGGCCGTCGCGGAAGGCGAGGCCTCCGACTCTGACGCCTCGGCGGAGGGGGAGGCCATGGACTCGCCGGAGCCGGCGAACGGGTCCTCCTGGGGGGCTTCCTCGGGCTCGTTCCAGTCCTCGAGGAGACGCCAGCCGACGACCGAGCCGGGCTCGGGCTCCAGTTCCCCGGCACCCACCTGGGCGAACGACCACTCGCCGAGGGCGCCGTCCTCGACGGGGGCGGTCCACAGGCTCCACCACTGCGGGTCCTCGCTGGTGACACCGTCGACGACGGTGTAGAACGACCCCTGGTCGGCCGCGAGGCCGGTGTTGACCATGGCCTCGCTGACGGTGGCGAACTCGGTGGCGCAGTCTCCGGTGACCACATCGCCGTGCTCGATGTGGATCCACACGTTGCCGGCGTCGGTGCACTCGAGTGCGGTGCCTTCGGCCGAGGCGGTCGGCGCGGCGAGCGCGGACATGCCGACGGCGACGAGGGCAGCGGCGGGGAGCGCCGTGAAGCGCTTGAGGGGGAGGGACATCTGGACCTCTATATCGCTAGGTCCGTCGGCCAAGGGCGGTTCCGCTGGTCGCGACGGAAGAATACAACCTGGTCGTCGACCAGCGGTCCGACTCCCCTTGTCGGGATCACGGTTGCGCGACAGTTCCGGGATCACACCGGATTCAACTGGCCGACGGCGTCACACTACACCCCCACTAGGGTGGAGGGGCACCTACCCCGAAGGAGTGAGCTCCATGCAGCCTGCCGCCGTCGTGTTCGACCTTGACGGAACCCTGACCGACACGGAGGCCACGTGGGACGTCGTCCGGCGGGGCCTCGCCTCGGACGCGGGCCTGCCGTGGCCGGAGGGGTCGACGCAGGCGATGATGGGCATGAGCACCCAGGAGTGGAGCACTCATCTCGTCGAGGCCGTGGGGCTGCCGGTCACCCCGCCCGAGGCGGCCCGCATGACGGTCGAGGCCATGGCCGAGCACTACCGGCAGGGGATCGAGCTGCTGCCCGGGGCGGTCGAGGCGGTCCTGCGCATGGCCGAGCGCCACCCGGTGGCGATCGCCAGCTCCTCGCCGAGGCTGCTCATCGACACGGCCGTCAGCGTCATGGGTCTCGACGGTGTGCTCTCCGCCACGGTGTCCACAGAGGAGGTCGAGCGGGGCAAGCCCGCGCCCGACGGCTACCTTCGCGCTTGTGAGCTGCTCGGCGTGGACCCGCGGCGCGCCGTCGCGGTGGAGGACTCCACCAACGGGCTGCTGTCGGCGTTGGCCGCGGGCATGACGGTGGTGGCGGTGCCGCCCCATTTCCATCCGCCCGCGGCCGATCTCCTGGCAAGGACCGAGGTCATCGGGACCCTCGACGACCTGACCCACGAGCTACTGGCCGGGATCAGCCCAGCTTCCAGCTGACCTGGCGGCCGAGCGTGCCGCTGAGGCGCTCGATCGCATCTTCCTCGAGGCCCTCGGCGAGCCGCCTCTCCATGGCGTCGATGCGGTTGGCCATGCCCAGGCGCTCCGCGGCGGCCGCGTTCGTCGGTTCCTCCACGAAGCGGCGCATCGCCGACAGCGAGGTGCAGCGGTGCTGCGTGTCGGACTCCTGCTGGGCGGCCAGACGTTCGCGGTACCAGTCCGAGGCGAGCACCTCGTCGCGGTCGAACAGCCTACGGAAGCGCGGATCGCGCAGCGTCATGCCGTCGGAGGCCCCGGTAGCCATGATCTCGAGCAGGGCCTTGAGCGGCGGCACCGCCAATGCGATGGTCCCGTCGTCGATGTAGGACTGGGCCACCCGCTGGTGCGTCGTCACGATCGTGTCGATCGAGGCCACGTAGGCGTCGACGTCCTGGTTCTCGGGGCGAAGCATGTTCTCCGAGAACACCACGTGCGGGTGCATGAAGATCCGGCCGAAGTACTTCGTCTGGAACTTCACCGTCATGCGGTAGCCCAACCGGCTGGCCTCGATCGTGCGGCCCTCGTGCTCGAAGTCCGGCACGGGCTCCAGTGCTCCTTCCGCGATGAGGTTCCGGGCCGAGCGCTCGTCGCCCGTCATCCGGGAGAAGACCTCGGGGACGAGGAGGGAGATGTCGTGGTCGACCCGGACGTTCGGGCCGATGACGCCGGCGCTGGAGAGCCAGCCGTCGTATCCGGTCAGTGAGAACGACAGGAAGGCCGCGTTGAGGTCGACGATGGAGGGGAGGGCGTTGAACGGGCCCTTGGTCATCGCGCCCTCGGAGCCGGCGCCCGTCGTGGACGGGGACTTGCCGGTCATTGACGAGATGAACTCCATGAACAGCTCGGGCAGCTCCATGTAGTGCAGCGGCGCGTACGAGCACAGGGGCGGAACGCCGTCCTCGGCGGCGTTGTTGCGACGTCCGGCCGCCACCACGTCGACGGGCAGGCGGAGTGGAGCCGACAGGGGCAGACCGCGGTGGATGCGAGACACCAGCTCGGCCAGGGTGGTCTCGCGGGGGCGCGAGATGTCCGGCCTCACCTGCAGGTAGCGCGGGTTCTTCGACCGCGCCCCGTTCACGATCCGGGGGTGCGCGGACGAGACGAAGTACTCGGCGTCGTCGAAGGCGCCCTTGGCCACCTTGCGGACCAGCTTCCGGATCGGCTTGGAGAACTGCGAGAACGCGATGGCGTCGTTGACGAGGTTGCGGGCGTCGGCCTTCGTGAGGGGCGCGAAGTTGCTGAGGAAGGCTCCGCCGGCGATGTCCAGCTCCGCCTGCTTGTCGTAGCCGCGGTGGATCGCGTCGTCCGGGCGCTGGAACAAGAGCTGCTCGCAGTTGGTGACGTACTTGCGCGACAGCCCGTCGCCGCTCACCCTGCCGGGGGCGACGATGCTGGCCGTGATGTCGTCCTCGGTCTGGACCTTCGCGGCCGGGTGGTAGTCGTGACGCAGGCCGAACAGCCGCCACGATCCGTCGGGCGCGAAGCCGACCCGCAGCATGTTGACGGTGATCTTGTCCCCGTCGAGCCGAAGGGCGTGGCCGGCGCGGCCGTTGATGCGGCCGACGGAGAAGTGCGACGCCCAGTCCGATCCCCACTCGGGGCGGTAGAAGCGCTTGACCACGAAGACGAGTTCCTTGATGTGGTGGGGGATCGACTCGACCCACTCGTTGTACTCGTCGGTGTAGTCCCGGCTGGGGGTGAGCAGCTTGATGACGCTGCCAACCGAGCGGGCATCCGACAGCAGCGAGCGGTGGTCGACGGCCGCCGGATCCTTGAACCGGGTGGAGAAGTCTCGGTCGATGATCTCGCCGACGGCGGCCATGTCCTCGACGAAGTCGGCGGTGTAGGCGTTGCCGAACACGAACGCGTCCGTGATGGACTTCGAGATCTCCGACTTGCCGCCCCCGGAGACCGTGGCGGGCTTGTGGCACGACGTAGCCCCGGGGGCGGTGCCCAGCAGGGTCCACTGGGGGCCGTCCGCCTCGATGTGGGCGAGCTCGACGACGTAGCCGTCGGGGCTGACGTAGTACGTGTCGGGGCGCAGGCCGATGCTGGTCTCCTGGCCGTCGACGGTCCAGGTGACGGAGCTGTCGCGCAGGGAGTATGTGGCCCCGCGGGGGACAAGGACGATGTGAGGCTGCTCGGCGTAGACCGCGTAGCCCTCCGGCCTGCGGATGTAGGCATCGGGGTCGCGCGCGATGACGTCGTCCAGGGTGGGGGTGTTCTCGTCGGTGACCGGGGTGTAGGTCTGGCCGAGGTTGTAGCGAGGGAAGGTGATGGCGCCGCCGGCGTGCTCCTCCTCGACCAGGCCGAGCAGGTTCGCCGAGTAGCTGATCTGCGCCTTGACCTCCTTCTTGCAGTAACCGAAGTAGTTGTCGGCGACGACGGTGACGATGACGCCGCGCTCGTCGCGGGCGCAGGCCTTGAAGGCGCTGCCGTTGTTGTACAGCTCGCCCTCGTCGGTCCAGCACATGCCGTCGCGGCGCTGCCGCTCCGTGGCATCGTCGAAGTGCGGCAGGCCCAGTTCCTTCTTGGTGAGGCGCGTGAGGTGGGGAGCGAGAACGACGAAGCCGGTGTGCCCGGTCCAGTGCTCGGGATCCAGCGAGGAGTCGTTCTCCGGCAGGTAGGGGTCACCGCCGTTGCCGAAGATGCCTTCGACGAAGTCGAGATTGGACATCAGGCTGGCCGGGGCGAAGAACCGGGTCTCCATGCGGCGTTCCTCGGTGAAGCCCGGGACCTCGGGGACGACCACAGGTCGCAGCAGCACCGAGGCCCAGCAGGTGGGGCGGTCGGGCTGGTTCGACGTGTACGGCAGCACCATCGAGTCGGCCGGGGGCTGGAAGGCGTGCTCGAGGAGGCGCCCGAATACGTCGCGCGGGACCGCGAGCTTGTCGTCCTGGATCGGCAGCCCGCCCTCGGCGATGTGGAAGACGCCCTTGGTGGTGCGGCGGTCGTTCGCGGGGTTGTGCAGGATCCCGTTGGCGAGGCGGTAGCTGGTCACCATATCGGAGGCGAAGGAGTCGCCGTCGACAGGGAGCGACATCTGGCGGGCGAGCCCGGGCTGGTCGAGGACGAGGGTCTGCCGGGGCACGCTGGGGTGGGTGCCCGTGCCGTCGAGGTAGGAGTCGAGGAAGCTCTGGACCCGCGCGTCCACGGCGGGGAGACGGTGCGCGAGGCGCCGGTTCAGCTCGCGCTGCCGCGCGAGGACGGGCCGGACCAGGTCGACGGCCCTCCCCGCCGCACCTTCACTCGGCAGGGGAAGGCCGAGCAGGCCGAGCCGGAGGTTGATAGCTGCTGTATCCGCGAAAGTCGCCATGCTCCACTATGGCCCGGGGCCGGGGTCAGGGAATTCAGGGGGTCCCGCCAGGTGACCTACGGGGCATGGTTAGGATGCGCGGCCCTACTATGAGCCCAGTGAGGCCGCGGAGTGGACGTCCTCGATGGCCGCGATGACCTCGTCGTTGAGGTGGGAGAGCCGGACGAACTCCTTCGGCGGCGTGCCGCGGTAGACGGGCCGCACGCAGGTCAGCACTTCGAACAGATCGTCGCGGGTGAAGTTCTTGCGGGCGAGCATTCGAAGGTCTCCCCTGGAGGAGTGCAGGTCGCGGAGGCGGCCGCGCCAGCCAGGGTTGGACATTGGGGAGTCCGGGGTCTCCAAGGCGTCGATGAGGGCGGTCAGCGCCTCGATGAGCCCGCTGAGCTGCGGCCGGACCTGATCGGGGGAGAAGGGCGACAGGACCACGTCGCCGTCGTCGTCGCGGCGCAGGAGCCGGTCGAGGAAACCCATGGTGTGCCCTTCGTTCTCGTCGGTCTCATCACAGTACCGCGCCCGGTCCCGGACGGTGGGGATGATGACCGCGACCGTCCCGGATCGCGCGCACGGCAGGTCGTCGAATGGAAGAATGGAGCCAAGGAGCGGGCGATGGTGCCCGGCCGTCCACGCCCCTCCGGCAGTACGTCCGTCACGAGGAGGGGACCATGCACGAGCAGCAGTTGCGCAAGATCAAGACAGCTCCGGGGTTCATCGCAGCCCTGGACCAGAGCGGCGGCAGCACCCCCCGCACGCTTCAGCGCTACGGGGTCGAGTCATGGGCCGACGAGACTGAGATGTTCGACCTGGTGCACGCGATGCGCACGCGGATCATGCGCAGCCCGAGCTTCACCGGCGATCGCATCCTCGCGACGATTCTGTTCGTCAACACGATGGACCGCGACGTCGAGGGCCGCCCCACCCCCGAGTACCTGTGGGAGGTCAAGCACGTCGTGCCGATTCTCAAGGTGGACAAGGGGCTCGAGGAGGAGCATGCCGGGGCGCGGCTGATGAAGCCGATTCCCGGCCTGGACGAGCTGTTGATCCGTGCCAGGCACAAGGGGATCTTCGGCACCAAGATGCGCTCGGTGATCTCCATGCCCGGCCAGGGTGCCGAGGACGCCGTGGACCAGCAGGTGGAAGTGGGCCGGCGCATCATCGCGCAGGGGCTGGTGCCGATCCTCGAACCCGAGGTGGACATCCACTCGCCGGAGAAGGCCGCGGCGGAACAGGAGGTCCACGACGGACTGCTCGAGCGGCTGCACGAACTCTCCGAGGAGGAGCACGTCATGCTGAAGCTGACTCTCCCGGAGAAGGACGATCTGTACGAGGACCTCGTGGCGCATCCCCGCGTGCTGCGGGTATTCGCTCTGTCGGGCGGCTATTCGCGCGCCGAGGCCACTGCGCGGCTCGCACGTCAGCACGGCGTGGTCGCCAGCTTCGCCCGCGCCCTCATGGAGGGCCTGCAGGTCACCCAGACAGACGAGGAGTTCGACGCGGTGCTGGACAGCTCGATCGCCGAGATCTTCTCGGCGTCGATGACCTGACACGACGACGACGCGAACAGGCAACCCACTGGTCGGTGGGCGTCATCCTCAGCCGCGCCGGGGCCTACCTCTAGACTTCACCGGACTCCGGCAACTGAGAGGTGCGCAACCGACGATGGTGATCCCCGACGGCATCAAGACCCCCTCCGAGTTCTACGACGCCTACGTCTTCGACATGGACGGGACCATCTACCTCGGGGACCACCTGCTCCCCGGCGCGGCCCGGATGATCGCTGAGCTCCGCCGACGTGACATCCCGGTACGGTTCCTGTCCAACAACCCCACCAAGGACCCGGAACAGTACGCGGAGAAGCTGGCCCGACTGGGGCTGCCGACGGACGTGGCCGACATCGCCAACACCGTGGTGACCACCACCGCCTGGCTGAAGCACCATCATCCGGAGGCGGTTGTGTTCCCCATCGCTGAGGAACCCCTCAAGCGCGCCCTGGCCGACGCGGGGATCCGGATGAGTGAGGACCCCGAGGAGATCGACATCGTCATCGCCTCCTATGACCGCCAGTTCGACTACCGCAAGCTGCAGATCGCCTTCGACGCCATCTGGTTCCACAAGCGGGCGTTCCTCATCCAGACCAACCCGGACCGCTTCTGCCCCTTCCCCGGCGGACGGGGTGAGCCGGACTGCGCGGCGATCACCGCCGCCATCGAGGCCTGCACCGGGACCACCTGCCGGCGCAGCCTCGGCAAGCCGGACCCGATCATGCTGCGGACCGTCATGGAGACGCTGCCCGGCGCGACGGTGGAACGGTCGGTGATGGTCGGGGACCGGCTCCAGACCGACATCAAGATGGCGCTCGACACGGACATGGTGTCCGCCGTCGTGCTCACGGGTGAGGCCACCGCCGCCGACGTGGAGGCACTGCCGCCGCATCTGGCGCCGACCCTCGTGCTGGACCGGATCGACCGCCTCATCCCCGCCCACATCTGGGACGAGCTCGGCTGGACCGAGTCCGACCCGGCCTGACGAGGCCTACGCGCCCGACCTGTGCGCCTTCGCCTCCCGCGACAGGGCGCGCAGCCGGTGCATGACCTCCGTCCCCGTGCCGAGCAGCCGGTACAGCTCGCTGTACTCGGCGTAGAGCCGGTCGTAGCGGGCGGCGCGGTCGGGGTCGGGCCGGTACGCGTCCGGCCGGACGCGCCCCATCGCGGCGGCCGCGGCCACCACATCCGGGTACGCGCCCGCCGCCACCGCGGCGTGGATCGCGGAGCCGTGCGCTCCCGCCTGCGCGACCCCCGCGACCGCCAGGGGCCGGTTCAGGGCATCGGCGTACAACTGCATGATCGTGGAACTGGCGAGCAGCCCGCCCGCTGCCGTCACGTCGGTGACGGGCACGCCGTGCGCCTCGAAGTTGTCGATGATGATCCTGGCCCCGAAGGCCGTGGCCTCCACCAGCGCACGAAACGTTTCGGGTGCGGTGGTGTGCAGGGTCTGGCCGATCACCAGGCCGGTGAGATCGGAGTCGATGAGGATCGACCGGTTGCCGTTGAACCAGTCCAGGGCCACCAGCCCGCTCTCGCCGACCTCCTGGTCGCGCGTGAGTGACATGAGGTAGTCGTTGAGGTGCATGCCGGCCGCGGCCGCGTCGTCGATGTAGTGCTGCGGGACGCAGTTCGCGGTGAACCAGTCGAACATGTCCCCGACGGCGGACTGGCCGGCTTCATAGCCCCAGGACCCGTCGACGATGCCGCCGTCGACGGCGCCGAAGATGCCCGGAACATCGCGGTACTCGGCGGCGGGCACGACCCAGCAGGTGGAGGTGCCGAGGATGCCGGTGAGCTGCCCGGGCCGGACCGCGTTGACACTCGCGGCGTGCACGTGGGCGTCGATGTTGCCGGTCGCGACCGCCGTGCCCTCGCGCAGGCCCGTCCAGGCGGCGGCGGTGGCGTTCAGCCCGCCGACCGGTGCCCCGAGCGGCAGGACGGGGGCGTTCATCTTCTCGGTGAAGACCGTCGCGAAGCCGGGGTTGAGCGCGGCGAGGAACTTTGGCGACGGGTACGTTCCGTCCTGGTACATGCGCTTGTAGCCGGAGTCGCCGGCGGCGTAGCCGAGGACGCCGGTGAGCTGCCAGGTGATCCAGTCCACGGCGTTGACGATCTGGGCTGCGGCCGCGTAGACCTCGGGGGCCTTCTCGAGCAGTTCGAGGGCCTTGGGCAGCAGCAGTTCGGAGGACAGGTCGCCGCCGTAGCGGGCCAGCCACGGCTCGTCGCGCTCGGCCGCCAGGGCGACGATGCGGTGCGCCTGCTCCTGCGCGGCGTGGTGCTTCCAGAGCTTCGCGTAGGCGTGCGGCTCGTCGCGGAACCGGTCCGTCTCGCACAGCGGGGTGCCGTCGTCATCCGAGACGATGACGGTTGCGGACGTGAAGTCGATCCCCACGCCGACGATGGCCTCCGGGGAAACCCCCGAGGCCTCGATCGCGGCCGGTACCGCGTGGCGGAGCACCTGCCGGTAGTCGTCGGGCACCTGGAGGGCGAAGTCGGGCGGCAGCGTCCGGCCGTCGCCGGCTCCGAGGACGCGGTCCATCACGCCGTGGTCGTACGCGTGGACCGCCTCGCCGACGATCTCGCCGTCGTGGACCCGTGTGATGACCGCCCGGCCCGACAGCGTCCCGAAATCGATGCCGACGGTGTATCGCTCGCCGTTGTGTTCCGACATTGGTGGAGTCCTCTTTCGCTTCGTTGCGGGTGGTGATGCGGACGCTCAGGCGTCGGGGGTCTGGTGGCGGCCCCAGAAGCCGTCCGGGGCGAACAGGCCCTCGATGACGTCTTCGAAGGCACCCAGGTCGCTCAGCATGTCGACCACGGTGTAGCGGGAGCGGATGAGCGGCACCTTGAAGTGCGTCAGGCGGAACCGCTCCCAGTCCATGCCGATCATCGTGGGGTGGTGCGGGGCGCCGACCGCGCGGAGGCGGTCCATGATGTCCTGCGGCGAGAGCAGTTGTGGCGCGCAGCGGCTTCGGATGGCATCCCACCGGTCGACGATCAGCTCGATGCGTGCGCGCAGCGCGTCGCCGGTGAGGTGCTTCGCGAGGATCTGGGGGAGCGATGCCTCGGCGATGCGCGGCTGCAGCAGCTGCCGGCAGCGGCGCGCCAGCTCGTCCGCGGTGGGAGCGGCGGCGACGACGCGGTCGACGTCGATCGTGGCCGGGTCGAGCTCCAGGGCGGCCTCCCACATCGCGCACGACGCGATGGTGCCGATACCCACCTTGAATCCGTGCGACAGCGGGGGCTCCCAGTCGAGGCCGTGACCCTCCATCTCCCACACGTGCGAGAACTGGTGGCCGGCGCCGGAGGCGGGGCGCGACGACTCCATGGCCTGCATCGACAGCCCGGACATGATGTTGGCCTCGGCGAGCTTGGAGATTTCGGTCCGGTCGCCGTCGCCGATCAGATCGGGGCGGGCCAGGGCGTCGCGCAGGGTGCTCTGCACGAGGGTCCATACGTACTCGTCGATGGCCTCGACGCCCAACTCGTCGGCGAGGATCCAGTCGGCGCCCGCCGGCACTTTCTCGATGAGGTCGCCGTATCCGGTGGCGGTGAGGCGCGCTGGGGCCGCGGCCATGACGTCGACGTCGGCGACGATCGCGACCGGAGCAGGGCAGTTGCGGGTGATCTTGAAGCCGTCCTTGGCGATCGACGCGCCGAAGGAGGCGTACCCGTCGACCGAGGCGGCGGTGCACACCTGCAGGTACGGCCGGCCCAACTCGCCGCTGGCGAGCTTGGCGATGTCGTTGAGCGACCCGGCGGCGACCGAGCACACGACGGTGTCGGCGAGCGGAGCCAGGTGCTCTCGTAACACCTCGACGTTCTCGTAGCCCGCGTACAGGGTCGGGACCCCCGGGAAGAGGTAGGGAGGTTCGGCGAACTCGACGCCGGCGGCTTCGAGGGAGGCCACGACCGGGCCACCGGCGGCGGCGAAGGTGTTCTCGTCGGCCACCACCAGGACCCGCCTGCCCGGGAACTGCTCGGCGAAGAGGCGCCCTGCGGCGTCGAGGGCGTTCTCGCCCAGCTCGATCGCGTTTGTCTGAGTGGCCGTAGCAACCGCCTGCTCGATCATGGAATCCGCCATCGGGTGTGCCTCCTGTGGTTCGTTCGGCCCGGATCCGGGCTTGGCTTCCGATCATTGCAGCCCGGGCGCTTTCCGGCGAGGCGGGGCACGGGTTCGGGGCCCGCCGCCCGCCCCGCGGCGTGGCGCGGACGCGGTGCGTCTAGGCTGGATCTCCACGGACTTCGGAGGAGCAGAAGTGATCGCAGCCACACCCGTCACCGGAGACGGCCGGGCCGCCGCAGCCTGGGGCAAGGCCCACTGGATCGGCATCGCCGACGTCGCTGACGGCGAGATCCGGGACTTCCGGATCCACGAGGTCGCCTGGGACGTCTCCCACGACGCCGGCACCCACGGCAGTCACCACGCCAGGATCGTCCGCTTCCTCAAGGAGCAGGGCGTGCAGGTGGTCGTGGTGGACCACATGGGCGAGGGCATGCAGCGCGTCATGCACAGCATGAGGATCCCGATCCTGCCGGCCACCCCGGGTGACGCGCGGGCCTCGATCCTCGCCGCCATCGAGGCGGCCTCAGCCCGGTAGCGCCCCCGGCCCGGCCTTCGGGCGTGCGGACGTCGGCGGGCTCGCCGACCCCGCCGTGCAACGACCTGCGCCCGCGTATCCTCGATCCAGGGCCCGCGTCGCCTGCGGGTGTGGGAGATGGAGATGCCTCGTCGACTGATCGTCCTTGCCGCCCTCGCCGGGCTGGCGGGGGCGATGTGGGGTGACGCGGCGGCACGGGCCGAGCCTCCGACCCGGGAATGCCGCGTCGTCGACACGGCCGCGGCGCGCTCCTTCGCCACCTTGGCTGCCGCGGTCGACGCGGCCGACCGGGACGCCGTCCTCGAAGTGAGCGGCATCTGCCGGGGATTCAGCCGCATCGACAGATCACTCAGCATCGTCGGCACCGGCCCGCACGGCCGCAGTGTCCTGGCCGGCGACGGCGGCGGCGTCCTCGACATCGCCGGAGAACCCGGCAGCGTGACGGTGAGCCTCGAGAACCTCGTCGTCACGGGGGCCGAGACCTCGGATCTCCATGGTGGCGGCATCCACGTCACCTCCTCGCTGGTCCTCGACGACACCACCGTCGCCGCGAACAGGACCTCGCCCATCGGGGGCGGGATCAACAACTTCGGCTGGGTGACGATGAACGGCCGGTCGCGGGTCGTCGGTAACTGGTCCCAGACCCACGGCGGCGGGGTGTTCAACGCCGGGACGTTCACCATGAACGACGTCTCGTTGATCGCCGGTAACTCTTCGACCGTCGGCGGTGGTGGGGTCTTCAACACCGGGGCCTTCGTGATGAATGGCGCGTCGATGATCGCGGGCAACTCCGCCCGGCGGGGCGGGGGATTCCACGACTTCGGCGGGACGCTCTCGATGAAGGGCGGCTCGGCGATCACCGGCAACCGCGCCGACCTCGGCGGAGGCGTCCAGAATCACTCAGGGTCGGTCCGTGTCAGCGACGGCGCCGTCATGACGGCCAACTCCGCCATCGGGGGCGGAGGTCTGTACAACGACGAAGGGAGCCTCGCGCTGGGAGGCCGGTCGCAGGTGTCCGGCAACCGTGCGGACGTCGGGGCGGACGTCTTCAGCTTCTCCGGGACGGTCACCATCGACGGTGCGGCCCGGGTTTCGGACACCCACAGAGTGGACGCCGGCGGGGATCGGGACGCCTGACGCGACGCGGTTCGCGGGCCCGGGCACCACGACGGTCCCGGCACTCACCCTCGTGACGCCTCCGGGGCCTTATCGGGGCCGTGGGTCTTGACGTACTCGCGGATCACGTCGTCGAAGGACGACACCGGCGACAGTCCCAGCGACGCGGCCCTCGGCGTCGAGAACACCGCCGGCCAACTGCCCACGATGGCCATCACGGCCTCGTCCGGGTGCCAGTCGATGAGCTGACTGCGGCCGGGTCCACCGATCCGGTCGAGGGCCTCGGCCATCTCGCGTGGGGTGGTGGTGAGGGCGGGCAGGTTCATGGCGGTGGTGCTGCCCCAGGTGGACTCGTCCACCGAGATGGCGGTGAGGATCCCCTCGAGGGTGCGTCCGGGGGAGGAGAGTGCCAGCGGTGTCGACGGCGGCACGGGGCACCGGGCACGCAGGCCCGCCAGCGGTTCGCGGATGATGCCGGAGATGAAGCTCGACGCGGCCGCGTTCGGCCGCCCGGGGCGGACCGCGACCGTCATGAGCCGCACGCTGCGTCCACGGATGAAGCCCTTGCGCGTGTAGTCGGCGACGAGTTGCTCGCCGATGAACTTCTGGACGCCGTAGCTGGACTGCGGCCGGGGCAGCGTGTGGTCGTCCACGGCGCCGACGGGGCCGACGGCGGGGTCGCTGCCGAAGACCGCCAGCGAGCTGGTGAACAGGACCACGGGCGGGTGGCGCATCCGCCGGCACCTCTCGAGGAGCAGCCTGAGTGCGTCCAGGTTCGTCCGCATGCCCAGGTCGAAGTCGGCCTCGGCGGCCCCGCTGACGACACCCGCGAGGTGACACACGAGGTCGACGTCCTCCAGGTCCGGGACCGTATCGTGGAGTTCCCCGCCCGCGAACCGTATCCGCGGGTCAGCGGTCAGGTCCGCCGGAGGCGTGGCGATATCGAGCAGGGTCAGCGACTCGACTGGTCGTGGGTGGTCGCCGTCCAGTTCCAAGGCGGCGGGCGCCAGCATCCTCCGGGCGAGCGCGCTGCCCAGGAACCCGGCCCCACCGGTGATCGCAACCCGCATCCCTGGGCCCGTCACCCGGCCCCCGGAGCTTCAGTGCCCAGCTCCGCGACGGGCGCCTCGCGCTCCACGGGCCCGCCGTGGTCGTCGCGGTCGGTCCAGCCGATGACCGCCGTCCCGGTGCCCGGGGCGAAGTCCAGCCAGGCGCGGTGGTCGCCGGCGAGCCACTCGAGGATGAGCGAGTCGTCACCTGCTGACCAGGAGAAGTCGCCGCCGAACGCCGGGTGGCGGCTGCGCAGCCGCATCAGGGCCGTCAGGGACGCGACCACGGGACGGCGCACCGCGTCGTCGATCTCGGCCTGCCTGTAGGCGTGGCGGTTGATGTCGCGCCCGACGCCGGTGCGGTGCAGGAGTTCCATGTCGTTCTCCCCGGCCAACGCGCCGACGTAGTACACCTGTGGGACACCCGGGAGGAAGAACTGGAGGGCACGTGCGGCCAGGTACCGCGCGTCGTCGCGCCCGAGCGCGTCGTAGTAGGTGCTGTTGACCTGGTACAGGTCGAGGTTGGAGGCGGCCGCGCCGGTGGCCTCGGTGCTCTGGCCCCCGGTCCGCTCGTGGATCGTGGCCACGAGCGCGTCGAGTTCGTCGGCGTCGAGGAGGCCCTCGCCGTCACTGCGCGTCCTGTCAGGCCCGACGTCGATGACGCCGATCCCGTCGTGCGTGTCGAGGACCGTGACACAGTTGGTCGGCCGCACCCGGATCCACTGGAGTAGAGGGCGCAGGTCGCCCGTGTAGAGCGTGTGGAGCAGCAGCGGCGGCAGCGCGAAATCGTAGACCCGGTCGACGCGGGACGCGATGTCGATCTGCGTGCGGTAGTGGGAGTGGATCTCCACCAGTACCTCCAGCCCGCGCCGATGGGCCTCGGCGGTGAACCGGTCGATGAACTCGAAGGTCTCGGGGATCATGAAGCTGGACGTGCCCGCGCGCTTGATGGCGTAGCCGGCCGCGTCGAGCCGGATCAGGCCCACGCCGCTGCGGGCAAGGAGATCGAGGATCCGCAGCAGGTAGTCCCAGCCGGTCCGGCTCTCGACGTCGATGTCGATCTGCTGGGACGTGAAGGTGGTCCAGACCAGCCGCTTCGCCCCCGCGATCGACACGGTCGTGAACGGCAGCCCCGGACGGGGCCGGTAGATGGCCAGCAGATCCGCCTCGGTGGCGCCGGAGGGAAAGACCTTGTCGAAGGTCAGGAACAGTTCCGACGACGGCGAGGAATCGCCGTGCTCGACGAAGTCCCGGAATGCGTCCGAGTCGGCGGAGACGTGGTTGACGATCACGTCGACGCAGGTGGAGAAGGTCCGGCTGATCTCGCTGAGGTCGTCCCAGGTGCCCAACCTCGGGTCGGGCGTGGTGTGGTCCACCGGGTCGAAGCCCGCGTCGGCGCCGTCGTAGGGGGTGAAGAAGGGCAGGAAGTGGATGCCGGTCACGGCGTCACCGAACACTCTGGTGATGGTGTCGGCGCAGCTTTCCAGGGTGCCGCCGAACCGGTCGGCGTAGGTGATGAGCTGAACTCCGTTGGTGATCACGGACCCTCCTCAGGGCTGACCGAACGCCCCGGCCCGGGACGATCCGTGCCGGTCTCCTGAGCCCAGCATGTCAGCCCTGCGCCGGGAATGGGGCGTAATCGTCAGGCGCGCAGCAGGGCGGACCCGGGACCCACAAGCGGGGGACAGCACGTCCCGATAGGCTTTCAACCGCCTGCGCGATGGCGTGTCAGGCACCCCGGGAACCACCGGGTCGCGCCGCGGCGAACAGCCGCGCGGACCGAGAACGGAGAGGTCATCGATGCCCACCACGTACCACGTCGCCGTGTCCGGATCGGACAAGGCTGCCGGAACCGAGGACGCGCCGTTCAGGACCATCAACCGCGCCGCGGCGGCCGCGAGGCCCGGCGATACCGTCACCGTCCACGAAGGCGTCTACCGCGAGTGGGTGAAGCCCCCTCGTGGCGGGTTGGGTGACACCCGGCGCATCACCTACGAGGCCGCCGACGGCGAGCGTGTCGTCATCACCGGCTCCGAACGGATCAGCGCGTGGGAACTCGTCGAGGGCACCGTGTGGAAGGTGGTCGTCGGCAACGATCTCTTCGGGGACTTCAATCCGTTCGCCGAGGAGGTCGAGGGCGACTGGACCGTCTACGCCTCGGCGGAAGCACCCCGGAAGCACCTGGGCGACGTCTACCTGCGCGGCCGTTCGTTCTACGAGGTGACCAGCCGCGATCAGCTCATCGACCCGCAGGTCCGCACCACGATGATCGACGACTGGACCGGTGTGACGGATGACGTGCGGGACGCCGACCAGACCCGGTACGTCTGGTACGCGGAGGTTTCAGAGGACAATACGACGATCTGGGCCAACTTCCACGGCGCGGACCCCAACGCCGAACTGGTCGAGATCAACGTGCGGCGGTCGGTGTTCTACCCGGACCGTCACCACCTGGACTGGATCACGGTGCGCGGGTTCGAGCTGGCCCAGGCCGCGTGCCCGTGGACCCCGCCGACGGCGGATCAGCCGGGGCTCATCGGGCCGAACTGGGCCAAGGGCTGGATCATCGAGGACAACCTCATCCACGACGCCAAGTGCTCGGCGATCTCGCTCGGCAAGGAGGCCTCGACCGGTCACAACTACGCCACCGAGCGCGGTGACAAGCCGGGCTACCAGTACCAGCTGGAGGCGGTGTTCGCGGCGAGGCAGATCGGCTGGGACAAGGAACACGTCGGCTCGCATATCGTGCGGCGCAACACCATCCGCGACTGCGGGCAGAACGGTGTGGTGGGCCACCTGGGGTGCGTGTTCTCCACCATCGAGGACAATCACATCTACAACATCGCCATCAAGCGGGAGTTCTACGGCTACGAGATCGGTGGCATCAAGCTCCACGCCGCGATCGACGTGGTGATCCGGCACAACCGCATCCACGACTGCACGCTCGGCACCTGGCTCGACTGGCAGACCCAGGGCACCCGGATCAGCCGGAACCTCTACTACGGCAACCGGCGTGACCTGTTCGTCGAGGTCAGCCACGGACCGTACCTCGCCGATCACAACGTGTTCGCGTCGCCGGCGTCGATCGAGTTGTTCAGCCAGGGCGGCGCCTTCGTCAACAACCTCGTGGTCGGCACCCTGGCGCTGGAGTCGGTCGTCGACCGGCCGACCCCCTACCACGTGCCGCACAGCACCCAGGTCGCCGGCTACGCGGCGGTCATCGGCGGCGACGACCGCTGGATCGGCAACATCTTCCTCGGTGGAGACCCTGACGCCGCCTACGCGGCCGAGGCACCCGACATCCGGCGGACCGGCCACGGCACCGCCGGCTACGACGGGCGCCCGGCCACGTTCGAGGCCTACCTGGCGCAACTCGGCGACCCGAGCGACGGGGACCATCAGCGCTTCGCCGACGTCAAGCAGCCCGTCTACTTGCACGACAACGTCTATCTCCCCGGAGCCGCCGCCTTCGACTCCGAGACCGACGCCCTGACCCTCCCCGGGCCGGCGTCGGTCCGGGTGGTCGAGGACGGCGACGAGGTCCACCTCGAGACCGAAGTCCCGGCAGGTTTCGCCTCCAGGACCCTTCCCACCGTGACCGGTCTCGACCTCGGCCGGGTGCGATTCGCCGATGCATCCTTCGAGGAGCGCGACGGCTCGCCGGCGGTGATCGACACCGATCTCGTCGGCGCCCGCAAGGAGTCCACGCAGGCCTATCCTGCCGGTCCGCTGGCCGCACTGCCCGAGGGGAAGTCCCGGGTGCGGGTGTGGTGACGCCGCGTACTCCCTTCGTCGTGATGGGGGTATCCGGGTGCGGTAAGTCGACGGTGGGTGCCCTGCTGGCCGAACGCCTGGGCGTCGGATTCGTCGATGCGGACGACCTGCTCACCGAACGCATGCGGGCGCGCGAGGACCACTTCATGCCGAGCGCGCTCCTCGAGTCCCAGCTGCGGACCCTTGAGGGTCTCGAGGACGACGAGGCGGGCCTGACCGTCGACGTGGACGGGGGTCCGCGCGAGATCGTGGAGGCGGTCGCGCGGTGGCTGGGGGAGTGATCGGCCGGCTCAAAGCTCGGTGCGGTTCCACCTCCAGCACCCCACGACGGTGAAGGCGACGCACGCCACGGCCGTCACGATGAGAGCGCTCGGGGTCTCCACAGGGGCACCGACGATGACCGCCCCCGCGATGGACGCCTCGGCCCCACCCACCGGCGCTATGGGGGCCGACGGCAGGACGCTGCCCATCCCCGGCAACGAGGCGAACAGCTGCTGCCCGAACGCGAATGCCAACGGGACGGCGATGACGACCCCGGCGGAATCGAGCAGCACACCGAGCATGAGGGTGAGGGTCAGGTAGAACATCAGGTTCAGGCCTGCGACGGAGGCGCCGAGCGCGAACCGGGGCAGCGACGTCTCGACGCCCGCGAGCGTCAACTGCACGGCCAGGATCGCCGACGGGACGGCGATCATGGTGGCCAGCACCCCGACGGCCTTGGGCACGAGCTTGGCCGGCCGATCCGTGACGAGATCGACGAAGACGTCCTCCAAGGTCGCCTTGGGGCGGATGAACTCCTTGACGATGAGGTCCTCGTCCGTGAGCAGCACTCGCAGCAGCCTCGCTGCAGCCGCCTCCGGGTCGTCGACCGTGACCCAGAGCTTCGCGGAGGCCCCTTCGCCGTCGACACCGACGTGACGGACCCAGGCCTCGTCCAGCAGGGCGGTGCGTGCCCGGTCCACATCGCCCTCGATCTCGGCGGTGAAGACCGCCTCCGAACCCCCGGAGAGCACCTCGCCGAGCGGACCCTGCATGACGATCCGGCCGCCCTTGAGGATGCAGACCAGGTCGCTCACCCGCTGGACGTCATCGAGGATGTGGGTCGAGTACAGCACCGTCGAGTGCGCCCGGAACCGGCTAAGGATCGCCAACACGTCCCGGCGGCCCAGGGGGTCCAGGGCCGCCGCAGGCTCGTCGAGGATCAGCAGGTCGGGCTCGTGGATCTGGGCCTGTGCCACCCCCAGCCGTTGACTCTCGCCGCCGGACAGTGTCTTGACCGGCCGGTCCGCCTTGTCCTCCAGCCCGACCAGTTCGAGCCTCTCCCCGATGCGGGCTTCGAGCCTGTCCCGCGGGCCGCTGAAGAAGAAGCGTGCCGCGAACCGCAGGGTCTCCCGGGCGGTCATGTGCGGGTAGAACCGCGGCTCCTGCGGCAGGTAGCCCTCGCGGCGACGCAGTTCGGGGCTGTCGCGGAGGCTGTCGAGGCCGAAGATCCGTCCGCTGCCCGCGGTGGGGCGGATGGGGCCGAGCAGCATCTTCATCGTGGTCGTCTTGCCGGCCCCGTTCGGGCCGAGGAAGCCGAACACCGAATGGGCGGGGACCCGCAGTTCCAGCGAGTTGACGGCGTGCGTC